>JBBQXP010000035.1:0-23638 GCA_038209555.1 Gaiellales bacterium | reverse complement strand
GTGACGACCTGGCGCCCGTCCATGCGCGCCGAGCGGATTGCGAGCTCGCGCTCTCCTTCTGCCCCGAGGACAGGAAGCTCCGCGGCTTCACTCACAGTGCGGCGTTTTCCGCTGCCTGCGCGACCGTCTCGCGGTCGGCGTAGCCCATGATGACGTTCACGGCGCCGCGCCATCGGGCGAACACCAACACGGCCGGCGCGTCGCGGACGTCGTAGCGCGATGCGAGCAGGGCGATCGAGCGTGTATCCGTGACGTCGATCGCGACGAAGCCTGCATGGACGTCGCCGGCGCCTGCGCGCGCCTCGGCGACGGTGAGCAGGTCGACGGCCGACCCGGGGGTGTAGAGAACCACGACCACGACCCTGTGGCGCTTGAGCTGACGTGCCAGCACGCTGTCGGAGCGTCCACCCGACGCGCACTTACCGGCCCCGAGGTCACGGGCGATGCGATTGCCCTTCTCGTTCAGCTCGAACGCGAGCGAGTTCAAGTCCACGAACTGCGCGATGTCGTTCGCAACCAGGGCGGCTGAGGCCTGCGTCTCGACCTTCACGAAGCCCCCGAAATACTTGACCATCTTGTTTACACGGGCCTCGTCGCGCTTCGGAGGCGCGAGAGCCTTGAGCTTGACGAGCGCATTGTCGGCGAGCGCGAGCGTGTTCGGCAGGGTCAGCTGCACGTCGGCCGGCGTCTGGGGCTCACCGAGCTTTGCGATCTCGGCCTCGACCCCGGCGCAGATCAGGTTCGCCTGCTGACGCCACTGCTTGTGCGTCAGTCGTGCCTGCTGCGGATCCTTCGACGCGGCCGGTGTCCCGAGCGGCTTCGGAGCCGGCTCTTCCGCCGGAGTTCCGGTAAACGCAAGAGCGCCGTACCCGAGCCCGAGGAGGGCCAGCACGGCGACCGGGAGGAGCACGCGAAGGCGAAGCTGCGACCGCATGCTCTCTCTATCGGCAGCGAAGCCACCGCCCTTGACGGGAACCGTCCAGCGAGCCGGGCCGGCATTTGGAACGGCCCTCGACCGTAACTTCTCGCCCGGATCTGGGCCGTTAAAGGAGAAAGGGCGCGGTCTCCCGCGCCCTTTCGCTCAGTACCGAGTGTCTCTGACTAGCAGACGCCCGCCGTGATGTCTCCACCCGGGCCGTTCAGGTGGAACTGCTTCCCACCCGTGGCCGCAGCGACGTTCTGGATGCAGTACGACGAAGCGGTGGGGATGGTGAAGCTGACGTTCTTGATCCCGGCGTCATAGCTCGCCTGAAGACCGGCGAGGGTGATGCCCGTATATGCGCCCGTGTCGGCGAAGTACGCCTCAACGCCTGGGACTGCCGCGCGAATGTTGGCACGGGCGGCCTGGTCGTTGGCGCGATCACGGAAGCTGAGGTACGACGGGATTGCGATCGCGAGCAAAATCCCGATGATGATGATCACAACGAGGAGCTCGATCAGGGTGAAACCACCCTCGCGCTCGGTGCCGGTGATCCGCTTTCTGAGCCGGTCAATGATCATGTAGGACTCCTCCTTTGGAGCGTAGGCGTCAATGGCTCAGCCCCTCTATCGGCCTCGAGCGCCCCCGACTCGCCCCCGAACGAGTGATTTGCGTCTCCCCTTTAGCACCGCCGTGTGCCTGCCGATAGGCGTTGGCGGAGGGAGACCAAGCCATGGAAGCGACTCACGTACTGCCAGGGGCCCCAAGCGGGCCCGTCCATTCGATCGATGACCTGCTGGAGCGCATGGTTGCGCGCAGCGCGTCTGACCTTCATCTCACGGTGGGCGCTGAGCCGACCGTGCGGGTGATGGGACAACTCGAGCGGATGGAGGAGTTCGGCCGCCTCAGCCCCGAGGACACCCAGCGGCTGCTCTACCGCATGATGTCGACAGAGCAGCAGAAGCACCTCGAGATCAAACGGCAACTCGACATGTCGCACTCGATCCCGGGGCTGGCCCGCTTCCGCGTCAACATCTACTTCCAGCGGGAGAGCCTCGGGGCTGCCTTCCGAATGATCCCGACCGAGCTGAAGACGCTCGAGCAGCTTGGCGTCCCGACGGCGCTCGAGGGGCTCGCCAACAAGCCTCGCGGCCTCGTCCTCGTCACGGGCCCGACCGGGTCGGGCAAGTCCACCACGCTCGCGGCGCTGATCGACCTGATCAACCGCACGCGGCAGGACCACATCATGACGATCGAGGACCCGATCGAGTTCCTCCACCGCCACAAGCGCTGCATCGTGAACCAGAGGGAGATCGGACCGGATGCGATCAGCTTCGCCGAGGCGCTCCGCGGCGCGCTCCGCCAGGACCCCGACGTGATCCTCCTCGGCGAGATGCGTGACCTCGAGACGATCACGACCGCGCTCACCGCGGCCGAGACCGGCCACCTCGTCTTCGCCACACTTCACACCCAGGACGCGCCTTCGACGGTCGATCGCCTGATCGACGCCTTCCCAGGCGCACAGCAGGAGCAGGTGCGCGTCCAGATCGCAGCCACGCTCCAGGGGGTCGTCACTCAGACGCTGCTACCACGCGCGGACGGCTCCGGCCGAATCCCCGCGGTGGAGATCCTCTTTCCGGACGACGCGGTCAGGAACCTCATCCGTCAGGGAAAGGTCGAGCAGATCTACTCGATCATGCAGACCGGCACGCAGCGCGGCATGCAGACCCTCGAGCAGGCGCTCGCAGATTTCGTCGTTCGCGGCCTCGTCTCGGAGGAAGTCGCGCTCAACCGCTCGAGCCGGCCTGAACAGCTGGCCGGGTTGCTCAAGCGTGGCGGCGGCGGCCAGACCCCTCAGCCCGGCCTTCGGGTCGCGGCGGAGTAGGGGCCAGCCATGGGTAAAGAGAACATCGGCTTGAAGATCGGCGCCTCGCGGCTCTCCGCAGCCCGCGTCGTTCTGAACGGGTCGGCCGAGCTCATCCAGGTCGCAGAAGAGCCACTCGCGCGCGGGATCGTGGCCGGCGGCGAAGTCAAGGACGTCGAGGCACTTGCCGTCGCCCTCAAAGCCTTTTTCAAATTGCACAAGTTGCCCCGTCGTGGCATCAGGATCGGCGTCTCGAACAACCGCATCGGCGTCAGGACGATCGAACTAGCCGGGATCGAGGATCCCAAGCAGCTTGCGAACGCCGTTCGCTTTCGCGCTCAGGAGGCCCTTCCGATCCCGATCGAAGAGGCGGTGCTCGACTACCAGGTGCTCTCCGAGACCAAGAATGCCGAGGGTCTCCCGTCGACGCGGGTCCTCCTCGTCGTCGCCTACCGCGATCTCATCGATTCCTATCTCCAGGCATTCAAAGCAGCCGGCATCAAGGTGGCCGGCGTCGACCTCGAGGCATTTGCGCTGCTTCGCGCCCTGACCCCACCGGTCGACGTCGATAACGCGGCGGCACAGCGAAGCGCTCTCGTCGCCGTCGCCGTCGGCTCCGACCGCTCCACACTTGCCGTCTCCGACGGACTGAGCTGCGAGTACACGCGCGTCCTCGACTGGGGCGGGTCGTCGTTGACGGGAGCCATCGCACGCGCGCTCGAGGTGGATGCGGACCGCGCCGAGGAACTCAAGCGGGAGCTCTCAGTCGAAGGTGGCCCCCTTCCCGAGGGCCTTTCCCAAGAGCAGCTCACGAAGGCGCATGAGGCGATCCACATCGGGCTGCAGACTTTCGGCCGCGAGCTCGTCTCCTCGCTCCAGTTCTACCAGAGCCAGGAAGGCTCGCTTGGCATCCGGGAAGTCGTTCTCGCCGGTGGAGCGTCACAGCTTCATGGGTTTGCAGAAGCCGTGGAGAAGCTCGTCGGCGTGAAGGTCAGAGTCGGAGACCCGCTGATCGGGGTCAGCGTGAGCAAGAAGCTCAAGGGCGAGACAAGCGCTGCGCTCGCCATCCCCATCGGACTCGGAATGGGCTACTGATGGCCGACTGGAAGAAAGAGATCAAGCTCTCCGACCTCTTCAGCCGGAGCGGCAGGAAGGCCAGGCCCGAAGCCGAGCTCGACGGGCCGGACGAGCCGAACACCGCGAAGCGCAAAGGCAGCGTTCTGAAGCGCGACCTGAGCTTCTCCCGCAAGTCCAAGGGGCCCAACGCCCCCAAGGAGCCGAAGGCGGACCGGAAGGCGAGGGGAAGTAAGGAGCCTCGCGGCCGAGCCGCCAAACAGCGGGCAACCGCCCTGCCGCAGATCCCGCTCATGCGGGCGTTCAACCTGCTGCCCAAGGATGATCCTCGCGAGGGCTCTGAACGCCGTGCGAACCCGGCCAAGCTGATCTTGGCGGTGGTTGCGCTGGTCGCGCTGGCCGGCCTGGGCGCGTACTTCCTGCTCCTGAACACGCGGGTCGCGGGCAAGACGGCCACCCGCGACGAGCTGAAGACCAAGCTCGCGGTCGCGAACGTCCCGGCGGAGCGACCGCAGCAAGAAGAGGTCGACCCGGCCCTGATCGAGGAGAAGCTGAAGCGCACAGGAGCCCTCTCGTCGGCCCTCGGCGGCCGGACCGCTTGGGATCGCCTGCTTCGGGAGTTCTCGCTCGTCCTGCCAGATGACATCTCTCTCACCAAGCTGACGGCCAGTGCCGCGGTGGTCGATCCTGCCGCGCCGGTCGCGGCAGGCACACCCGCGCCTTCGAGCACCTTCACGATCGAGGGCTACACGGAGACGCAGACGAGCGTGGCGCAGCTACTCGCGCGCCTCGCGGTGCTCCCCGAGCTCAGCTCCGTCCAGCTCAAGTCGAGCATGGACGCTGACTTTCAGGGCCAAAAAGTCGTCCAGTTCGTGATCGCGGCGAACGTCAAGCCCGTGACCGGAGCCACGGCATGAAGTCGAAACAGGTACCGATGACGCCTGTTCTTGCGATTGGGCTCGCGATCTTGCTGGCGGTCGTCTATCTCGGGCTTCTGCGCCCGAAGGCGAGTGAGGCATCGAGCCTCGACCTCGAGATCGCGAAGCTGGAGAGCACGCTGGCGATCCGGACGCACCAGGACGATGCCGCCCCGCCCGTGGTTCAGATCGACGTCGCCGATCTCTTCAGGCTTGCCAAGGCGATGCCGAACTCCGAGGACATGGCCGGGATCATCCTCGAGTTGAACGCCGTCGCCGACTCGGCAGGCGTCCGCTTCGTCTCGATCCAGCCTTCCGAGGTCGTCTCGAAGGGCGAGTACAACGCGGTCCCGATCAACCTGACGTTCGAGGGCAACTACTACGACCTGACCGACTTTCTCTTCCGCCTTCGCAACCTGGTCACCGTGAAGGAGGGCGTGCTCGAAGCCACAGGCCGCCTCTACACGCTCGACGTGCTCGACCTGCACGAGCAGCCGACGGAGCGATTTCCAAAGATCCAGGCTGTGCTGACGATCTCCGCCTACTCGTTCGGCGCGGCACCGGCCGCCGCCGGCGTTGCGCCCGCCACGACGACGGCCCCCGCGTCGACGACCGCGGCGACCACGACAACCGCTCCCACGACGACCGAGCCGGCCCCGGCCGCGGGCGCCGCGGCGACGGCTGGAACGGGAGGCTAGCCATGGCGAAGAAAGGTGAAGAGATCCTCCGCCAGCGCAAGGAGGCGAAGCAGAAGAAGATCCTGTTCGTCCTCGGCCCGATTTTCCTCTTGCTGATGGTCTGGCAGGGACCGGGCTACGTGAAGATGCTGACCGGCGGAGGGTCCGAGCCGACCGCAGCGACCACGAGTACGCCGACCGGCGCGACGCCCGATCCGGGCTCGGCTGCCCCGCCGTCGACGGCCGTGCTCGATCCCAGCGCCGTACCGGCTGCCCCGCCCGCCGCCGGCGCCCTGGCGCTCCCTGATTCCGATCTGCCGCTGGCCGCGGACACCGGACAGCTCATCTCCTTCGGACGCTTCCTGAGCAAGGATCCCTTCAAGCAGGGAGTCGCCCCTCCCTCGGAGGCGTCGACCTCTGGCACTTCCGGGAATACCGCCTCGACCGGAGGAACCGGCTCGACCGGAGGAACCGGCTCGACCGGGAGCGGTGGCTCGAGTGGCGGCACCGTCGTTCCGCCATCGACGGGAACCAATGGCGGAGGGGGAGATTCGGGCGGGGGCGGGTCCTTCACGACCGCGTCGACCGCCGACATCAGGGTCAACGGCACCACCGAATCGGTGAAGCGGGATATGCCCTTTCCAACGAGCGACCCACTCTTCCAACTCGTTTCACTCACGAACACGACCGCGAAGATCAGCCTCGTGGCAGGCTCCTTCTCGAACGGCAAGAAGACCGTGACGCTCAAGCTCGGCAAGGTGCTGACCCTCGTGAGCGAACCCGACGGCCTTCGGTACCGCCTGAAGCTGATCAGCGTCAGTCTCTAGGACGAAGGTCGGCGAACACAGACGCTACGCACGAGCGTGGCTCTACCTGGCGATCCTGACGGTCGGCTACAAGTCAGGCGTGGCCTCGCGAAAGGGCCGGCAAGTGCTTGCCCGACCACGACAGTCGCGCGGCCCCGCCGACTGACGTCACAGCGGGTTCGGCTCAGGCTCCGGCGTCTGCTCGTTCCGGGCCCGCGGGTACGGCTTCGTCGCCCGGCTAGAGGCCGGTGGCTTGGTCGAACGACGAGGACACGCGGGCGTAGACCGTGGTGGGGCTCGCGGAGCTCCGGACGACGACCGTGACCAGCTTCGCGTTTCGCCCGGCGACCCCGGCCGAGTTCGTGATGAGCTGCCAGCTCACGTACGTGTCGACCCGATAGCTCCGGCCGTCCGCACCGGTGGCCGTTTTCACGGGGTGGGCTGTCGTGCAGGTGCCCGAGCCACAGGAGATGACGTGAACACGCTGCTTCTGGATGACCGCGGCCCCTCCGGAATGCGAGGCCGCAACAGTAAGGTCGGCGCCTCGCGTAACGGTGAAGACAGCGCCGTTCTTTGCCGTCACATAGAGGACTTCGTTATCGATCTTGATCCGGAACGGCGCCGCCGGAAAGCCGGTGCTGGACGCGACGGTCAGTGTCACGGCGGCCGCGTTGATGGTCGAGCTGAGGGTGGTCGAGGGTGTCGTCTCGGCCTTGTAGGCGGTATCTGCCAGGTAGATCGCCCCTGCGGCGGCGACCTCGGAATCGTCGAGCCCGACCACCGTGTATTTGAGGGCGCGGAACTTCTCAATCTCGGAGTCGGCCAGTGCGGCGGCCGTCGAGATCGTGCTAGCGCGGCGAATCGTCACCATGCCGGTCTGGAAGAGGGCGAACACCGCGAGGATGCCGATGGACATGATGCTCATCGCGATGAGGAGCTCGATCATGCCGAAGCCGGCCTCGTTTGAAGGCATCTGTCGGCGGGTCCGCAGGATGAACGACATCTAGCGGCATATCGGCAGCCGCACGCTTCCCCTCAAGGCGCCGAGGGGGGATGCCGATTCTATCTCTTGGATGGCCTCCTTCGCCTACAACGCAATCAACGCCTCAGGCCTCGAGCTCAAGGGTGAGATCCACGCGCCCGACATGACCGCAGCGCGCGAAGCGCTGCGGGTTCGCGGGATGCTCGCGCTCGACCTGAAGCAGCAGGCCGCATCATCGGACGGCATCGCCGCGGTCGTCAAGAAGGTCAAGCCGAAGGCGCTCCAGATCTTCTCGCGCCAGTTCGCGACGATGATCGAAGCCGGGCTCAACGTCGTCACAGCGCTCGTCATCCTCGAGGACCAGACGGAGGACAAGAAGCTGGCTTCGGTGATCACCGAGGTGCGCGCCGACGTCGAGGGCGGCCTGCTCCTCTCCGAAGCGATCGCGCGCCACCCGAGGATTTTTTCCCGGCTCTACATCTCGATGGTGGAAGCCGGCGAGGCCGCGGGAATCCTGGACGTCGTCCTTGACCGTGTCGCGATCCAGATCGAGAAGGAGACCAAGATCAAGCGGCGCGTAAAGGGCGCGATGATGTACCCCCTGATGGTCCTGGCGTTCGCGTCGGTTGTCATGATCGGAATGCTGCTCTTCCTCGTTCCGATCTTCGTCGGGATCTTCGCGCAACTCGGCGGCGACCTGCCCACGCTGACCCAGTGGGTCCTCAAGGCATCCAACATCGTGCGCTACCAGTGGTACATCCTGTTCCCGGGTATCTTCGGCGTGATCTTCGGGTTCTTGCGCTTCAAGAAGACGGAGAAGGGACGGCGCTGGTGGGACCGCACGCGGATGAAGGCGCCCGCGGGGATCGGCAAAACGATCCTGAAGATCGGCATGGCGCGTTTCTCGCGGACGCTCTCCACACTCGTCGGCTCGGGCGTCGACATCATCCGCGCCCTCGAGATCACCGGCACGACCTCCGGCAACAGCATCATCGAGGACGCCGTCGACGTAGTACGTGAGAAGGTCCACCAGGGTGTCCCGATCGCGATCCCGCTCGGCGAGCTTGCGATCTTCCCGCCCATGGTCGCGCAGATGGTGCGGGTCGGCGAAGAAACAGGAGAGCTCGAAAAGATGCTGTCGAAGATCGCCGACTTCTACGAGGACGAGGTCGACAGCGCGATCGCGACCCTCACATCCGTCATCGAGCCGCTCATGATGATCGGCGTCGGGATCATGGTCGGCATCATCATCATCAGCATGTACCTGCCGATGTTCAAGCTTCTCACGCTCATCGGCGGGTCCTAAAGCTCGCGGTGCTCCCGGCGGATACGCTCGGCGAGTGGCGACACCCCCGGGCGGCACGATCACGATCGGCGGCGACCTCAGGGTCAGCCGCCTCGGGTACGGCGCCATGCGGATCACCGGGCCGAACGTAACCGGGGAGCCCGACGATCCCGAAGGAGCGAAGCGCGTGCTCCGCCGCGTCGTCGAGTTGGGGATCACGTTCATCGACACGGCCGACTCGTACGGGCCGGAAGTGAGCGAACGGCTGATCGCCGAGGCGCTCCATCCATATCCGGACGGGCTCGTGATCGCCACCAAGGGCGGGTTGACGCGGACTGGCAGGGAAGGCCCGTGGCCTCCCGACGGCCGGCCGGAGCACCTCCGCGAGGCGTGTGAGAGTAGCCTGCGGCGCCTGAAGCTCGACCGGATCGACCTCTATCAGCTCCACCGGGTCGATCCGAAGGTTCCGCTCGAGGAGTCGGTCGGCGCCCTGGCGGAGCTCCGCCAGGAAGGAAAGGTTCGGCACGTCGGGCTCTCGAACGTCTCCGTCGACCAGCTCGAGCGTGCCGAGAGGATCGTCCCGATCGTGTCCGTTCAGAATGAGTACTCGGTTGGAAACCGGGCCTCCGAGGACATTCTCGAAGCCTGTGAGACCCGGAGCGCGGCGTTCCTCCCCTGGTACCCGCTCGAAGCGGGCTCCCTAGCGCGCCCGGGTGGGCCGCTCCACCGGGTCGCCGAGGCACACGGCGGAACGCCCGCGCAGGTCGCGCTCGCCTGGCTCCTCGCGCGCTCGCCGGTCATCCTCCCGATCCCGGGCACCTCGTCCGTCGAGCATCTGGAGGAGAACGTCGCGGCTACCAGGCTCTCGCTCTCAGACGAGGAGCTCGTCGACCTTTCCGGGCCTGGTGGCAGCGAGCAATGACGGTGGCGTCCGTTCGACCGGGTCTGCTGGTCTTGCTCGCGATCGCCGTGGCGATCATGGCTGCAGGGACGGCCGGAGCGGCCGGCAAGCTCACGGATGCAGCGGCTGCGCTTGCGCGCGATCCCGTCTACGTCGATCCGGCGGCAGACCGGGCGATCAGCGAGGCGGATGCGGAGCAGCTCCGGAACCGGATCGAGGCGAAGGACGCTGGGCCGCTCTATGTTGCGATCCTCCCGGCAGCTGCCGCACGTGAGGCTGGCGGTAGTGCGGAACAGGTCCTCGCGGCGATCGCGCAAGACCTGAACCGGGATGGCACCTATGTCGTCGTGGTCGGGGACCAGTTTCGCGCGGCCAGCACGGTGCTCGAATCCGGGCGCGCGCGAGTGCTGGCCGACGAAGCCTTCCGGCAGAGCCGCGACCAGGGCGTTGCAGCCGTCCTCCTCTCATTCGTTGATGCTGTCGGCGAGGAGCGGAACGGGGGTGGCGATGGCGGCTCGCGTGGCGGCGCTCTGATACCGCTCGCGCTTGCCGGGGCGGCAATCGCGTTCTTCGTGCTTCGCCGTCGCCGCCGTTCTGCCGAAAACGACCGGGAGCTCGCCGAGGTCAAGACCACCGCCCGCGACGATCTTGTCGCGCTGGGCGAGGACATCGGCACGGTCCACGTCGACGAGTTGCCCGCGACCGCGCGCCCCGACTACGAGCGGGCACTCGAGCAGTACCAGCACGGTTCGAGCGCACTCGACTTCGCGAAGCGACCGGCGGACATCGAAGCCGTGAGTGCGGCGGTCGAGGAAGGCCGGCACGCCATGATCGCGGCGCGCGCCCGCGCGGCCGGCCAGGAACCGCCGGAGCGTCGCCCCCTGTGCTTCTTCGACCCGCGCCACGGACCGTCGGTTCGCGATGTCGAGTGGACGCCACCCTGGGGCGCGCCGAGGCCCGTGGCGGCGTGTGCGGCCGACGCCCAGCGGATCGAGGACGGCCTCGATCCCCAGACGCGCGAGGTCACCGTCGGCGGCAGGCCGGTTCCCTATTGGAACGCCGGCCCGGCCTACGCTCCGTGGGCAGGTGGCTTTTACGGCGGGTTCGGCGGTCTCTTCCCGGGCTTCTTGCTCGGCTCGATGCTCGGCGGGGGCTTCGGCTTTGGAGGCTATGGCTTCGGCTACGGCGACAGCGGAGGTCAGGGGGACGGGGACTTCGGAGACGGCGATATCGGCGGCGGAGACTTCGGTGGAGGAGACTTCGGCGGCGGGGACATGGGCGGCGGCGACTTTTAGGTCTCCGGACTAGACTCCGCGGCGTGAGCCGCTTCACGGATGCCCTGAACGAGCAGATCGGTCGCGAGTTCGGCGCCTCCCAGCAGTACGTGGCGATCGCGGTCTACTTCGACGCAGAGACCTTGCCTCAGCTTGCGGCGCATTTCTACCGGCAGGCGGTCGAAGAGCGAAACCACGCGATGATGATCGTCCAGTACTTGCTCGACGCGGGCGAGGATGTCGCGATCCCGGGTGTAGGGGCGCCGCGCAGCGACTTCGGAGACGTTGCCGACCCCGTGCGGGTCGCCCTCGACCAGGAACGGCAGGTCACGGAGCAGATCGTGGCGCTCGCGGGCCTCGCGCGGGAAGAGGGCGATCTCGTCGGGGAGCAGTTCCTTCACTGGTTCCTCCAGGAGCAGCGCGAGGAGGTCTCGAGCATGTCCGCACTTCTGGCGGTCGTCGAGCGAGCGGAGGCCTCCAACGTTCTGCTTGTGGAGGAATACCTCGCCCGGGCGGGCAGCGGGGACGGCCAAGCAGAGGTCGGCGCTCCTCCGGCCGCGGGCGGCGCGCTCTAGCCGGTCAGCGTCGAGACGGCTTCCGCGAAGACCTCGGTGTGTCGGTCGACATCGGCGTCGGTCGTGTCCGGGCACATCAGAGCCATGTTGTGGAACGGGGTCATCAGGACTCCCCGGTTCAGTGCAAAGAGGTGGAGGAAGCGGTCGAGCTCGGCATCCGCCGCACCGGCCGCCTCCGCACCTGTCCGGGCCCGCTCGGGGCGCGGCCAGTACTCGACGCGGCAGCCGAGCCGGGTCACGCTCCACGGCAGCGCATGCACGGAGATCACTCCGGCGACGCCGGCCTCGAAACGCTCTCCCAGGGAGATCATGTGGGCGAACGCGTCCTCGGTCAGCACCTCGCCGAGGCAGGCGCGGGTCGCGGCGAGCGAGAGCACGTTTCCAGCCAGCGTTCCCCCGATCCCGCCGACGTCTGTCTGCGGGGGCATCGCCGCAAGGATCCGATCCCTCACCGTCTCGCTGAAGCCGTACGCGGCCGCGGGGATGCCGCCGCCGATCGTCTTGCCGATCGTCAGGAAGTCGGGCTCGAGGTCGTACGCGCGCGTGTAGCCGCCCGGGCCCGCACAGATCGTGTGCGTCTCGTCGATCACGAGCAGCGTCCCGTGGCGCTTCGTCAGGTCGCGCAGAGCCTCGTGGTACCCGGGCTCGGGCAGGACGATGCCGATGTTGGTGAGCGCCGGCTCGACCAGCACGCAGGCGACGTCGCCCTGCGCGAGCTCGCGCTCGAGCCCGTCTACATCGTTGATCTCGACTGCTCGCGTCGTGATCGCAGGCTCAACAGGAGCCCCGATCGTGTGGGGGCGCAGCCTGAGGGCGCCTTCTTCGAGGACGACGAACGTTTCGTCCACCGAGCCGTGGTAGCACCAGGCGTGCACGAGCACCTTCGGCCTGCTGGTTATCTCGCGCGCGAGGCGGATCGTGAACCGGTTCGCGTCAGTGGCGGTCAGCGCGAACTGCCACGAGGGAAGCCCGAAGCGGCGGGTCAGCTCCTCGCCGCACCAGACGGCGTCCTCGCTCGGGAGCATGACGGTGATCCCCCGACGGACCTGTTTCCCGACCGCGTCCGCCACGGCCGGAGGCGAGTGCCCCGCCATCGCGCCGGTATCCCCGAGGCAAAAGTCGACGTACTCGTGGCCGTCCACATCCACGAAGCGAGCCCCGCGGGCCTCCTCGACGAAGACGGGGTAGGCCCCGGCCCACTCCGTCATCCAGTGCATCGGGACGCCCGACAGCAGCGATCCCCGGGCGCGCTCGAAGAGCTCGCGCGAGCGAGAGTGCTCGTCCAGGAAGCGCGTCGCCTCCCGTTCCATGAGCTGACGCAGCCGGCGGTCGATGACGGCCTCCGTCATGCGACGCTCGGCGCGATTCTGCTCCAGACGTGGCGGACGCCGATCGGGGCCCACCAGACCAGCAGTCCTACCCCCAGGGCGAAGGCCAGGTCGACCTGGAAGCCCACCACTCCGACCACCAGCGCCATGAGCCAGGCCCGAGCTCCGCGGAGATCGCGCAGAAGCCCGATGTGGATGAGTCCCGCAGTCGCGAGGAGGCCGGCCAGGATGGGGAGCGGAAAGGCTGCCAGGAGCGCGGCGAGGCCCGCGCCTGCGCCGACCGCGAGCGCCAGGAGAACTGAGCCCATCGCGAGCGGCGCTCCGCCGGTCCGCGCTCCGAAGGCGTAGTGGGCGCTGAGACCGCCCGCACCGTGGCAGACCGGCATCCCTCCGACGAGGCCGGCGAAGACGTCGGCAGCGCCGAAGGTCGTCGCGAGTTTTCCGGGTCGCACCGCCTTCGCGCGATCGTCGAAATACGTTCGTGCAGCGTCTGCAGTCGCGAGGCACGAGTTCGCGAAGGAGAGTGGCACCTGCGGTACGACGAGGACGGCGAACGCGGTCGCAAAGGTTGCGGCGTCGAACCTCGGCAGTGCCAGCGCCGACGGGCCGAGTTCGATCTTCCCGCCCGCGAGGGCGAGCATGACGATCGCAGCCAGGCCGACCAGCACGAGCGTGATCGAGGCGCGCCGCAGCGCGATCGCAAACACGACGACGAGGAGTGCGAGCGGGAGCGCCAGACGAGCAGTCAACGCGTGCTCCGAGAAGGCCGCCGGGGGCTTCGTGACGAGGCCCCATGCGATCTTGAGGAAGAGCAGCCCGACCGTGAGTTGGACGCCCCGGATCAACGCGCGGGGAAATGCCCGGGCCGCCAGGTCGAGGAGTCCCGTCCTTCCCAGCACGAGGAAGATGACGCCCATGAGAAGCGCACCGGCCGCGATCTCGTCAGAACCGAGCCCCTTTGCGATCGCGATCGCCCCGAATGCCTTCAGCGGCTGCACCGGGATCGGGAGGCGATAGGCGAAAGCCACTGCGAGGTAGAGGAGCCCAGCGGGGAGGAGGACAGCGGTGGCCGAGAGGCCGTTCGCCACGATGAGCGTGACGGCGATGGGGACGAAGACACCGAGGTCGGCAACCGCTCCGGCCAGCTCGCGTCGATCGAACCGCACCGCCGTATCATGACGCGCGCAATGTTCTTCCGTCAGGTGCTGCATGAGGATCTCGGCTGCGCCTCCTATGTCGTCGCGGACGGGGGAGAGGCGGCGGTCATCGATCCGAAATGGGAGGTCGAGGACTACCTCGCCCTGGCGGACGAGCACAGCTTCCAGATCACGCACATCCTGGAGACGCACACGCACGCCGACCACGTTTCCGGCCGCGGGCGCCTTCGGTCTGCAACGGGAGCGACCATCCACGTCTCCGATCGGTCCGGAGTCGAGTTCGAGCACGAGCCGCTTGCCGACGGCGATGCCGTCCAGGTCGCCGGCGTCCGCATCGCCGCACTCGCCACGCCCGGCCACCGGCCGGACCACATGGCGTTCGTGGTCGAGGACGAGTCTCGCTCCGGGGCGCCGTGGCTCGTGATCACGGGCGACTCCCTTTTCGTGGGCGACCTCGCCCGGCCGGACCTCGCGGTCGAGCCGAAAGCAGGTGCGCGCGATCTCTACCACTCGGTCCGGCGCCTGCTCGAGCTCGAGGACTTCGCGGAGGTCTGGCCGGGACACATCGGCGGCTCGCTCTGCGGTGGCGCCGGCATGAGCGAGAAGCCGGGGTCGACGATCGGCTTCGAGCGCCGCTTCAACCGTCTCGCCGGAATCCAGGACGAAGGCGACTTCGTCGCGGAGCTGACCGGGAAGCTCGCGGCCCGGCCACCGAACTTCAAGCGCATCGTCGCTTTGAACCAGGGGCAGCTGCTGACCGAGGCTCAGCCGCTCGAAGAGCTCACGACGCCCCGAGTGCAGGAGCTCCTGGACCAGGGTGCGACGCTCCTCGACGGGCGTGCAACCCGCGAGTTCGACGCCGACCACGTTCCCGGGTCGATCAACGTGACCATGGTCAAAGCCGCCGTCGGCACGCGTGCCGCGTGGGTGGTCGACCCCGAGAGTGACGTGGTCGTCTCTGCGGCGAGCGAGCCCGACGCCCGCCGGCTCGGCAGACTCCTGGAGGCTGTCGGCTTCCGTGCGCTCCGCGGCTACCTCGCCGGGGGTGTCTCAGCCTGGCGCGAGGCCGGCCTCCCCATCGCGACGACGCCGGCCGTCGACGTCTCCGGCCTGGCCGAGCGGCTCCGCCGCGGCGACGTCCGCCTGCTCGACGTCCGTGAGGACGACGAGTGGGAGGAAGGTCACGTGGAGGGCTCCATGCACATCCCGTATCACGAGCTCCGGGGCGGGGTGCCGGGCGAGCTGGCCAACGGCGACGGTCGTCAGATCGCGGTGGTGTGCTCGGCTGGGAACCGGAGCTCGATCGCAGCGTCTCTGCTGCGGCGAAGCGGTGTCGAGAACATCCTGCACGTCGCCGACGGCGGCGTCGCGGACCTCGCAAACGAGGGAGTCGAGCTGGTCCGGGGCGGGTGATCGTGCCACCGCTGCTTGCTACACTCGGGCCCGCGCGGCGGCGTAGCTCAGTTGGTTAGAGCAGCGGAATCATAATCCGCGTGTCGGAGGTTCGAGTCCTCCCGCCGCTACCTCGATCGCTTCAGCGTCGCAGCGTCTCGGCTACCATTGTGCGGCGCGGAGCGGGAGCGTCGTGCGGGAGCGGACGTCCCTGGCGGCTCCGCCGGACATCTTCGAAGGAAAGAGAAAAGCGAGTGGCAACCGGAGTACGAGTGGCGATTACGCTCGCCTGCACCGAGTGCAAGCGGCGGAACTATCAGACGAACAAGTCGAAGCGGAACACGCCCGACCGGTTCGAGTCGAAGAAATACTGCCGCTGGTGCCGGCGTCATACGCTGCACCGGGAGACCCGCTAGCCCGCGATGGCTCGGACTCCCCGCACGAGGCGCGCCAAGCGCACGCCGGACTTCCAGCAGCCGGCGGCCACTGCGCGCGCCCGCGACCGCCGGCGCCAGGTCAAGCCGGTTCAGCAGGCCAAGAGCCAGACGGGTGCCCAGCGCGAGCGGCGCGGCGGCATCCGCGCCTTCGCCAAGGAGTCCTGGGGCGAGCTCAAGAAAGTCGAGTGGCCCGGCCGGCGCCAGCTCCTCTCGGCGACCGCCGTCGTGATCATCGCCGTCGCCGTCGTCGGCGCCTATCTCTATGTGCTCGACGAGGCGATCTCCCGCCTGGTTCGCGACGTCCTCCTCAACCTTTAGACGCCCATGTTCCGCTGGTATGTCATCAACACCTACTCGGGGCACGAGAACAAGGTCAAGACCAATCTCGAGCACCGGATCATCTCCATGAACCAGCAGCCGAAGTTCCGCCGCGTCGTGGTGCCGACCGAGCAGCGCATCGAGACGAAGGACGGTCAGAGGGTCCAGACCGAGCAGCGCGTCCTTCCCGGGTACGTGCTCGTGAACATGGACATGACCGACGAGGCGTGGACGGTGGTCAAGAACACGCCCGGTGTGACGGGCTTCGTCGGCTCGGGTACGAAGCCGGTGCCGCTCTCGCAGCCGGAGGTCGACCGGATTCTCCATACCGGCACCGGCGGCGAACGGCCACGGGCAATCGCGCAGTTCGAGCTCGGCGAGTCCGTCAAGGTAACGTCAGGGCCGCTGTCCGACTTCGACGGCGAGATCGTCGACGTGAATGCGGATCAGCAAAAGCTCAAGGTGCAGGTCAACATCTTCGAGCGGCAGGTTCCGGTCGAGCTCAGCTTCGACCAGGTCAAGAAGATCGACTAGACATCTAGGAAGGCGACGTGGCGAAGAAGATTCTCACTCTCATCAAGCTCCAGATCCCGGGCGGTCAGGCGAATCCAGCCCCACCCGTCGGGCCTGCTTTAGGTCAACACGGAGTGAACATCATGGAGTTCTGCAAGGCGTTCAACGCCCAGACCCAGCAGGAAAACGGGCGGATCACGCCGGTCGAGATCACGGTTTACGAGGATCGCTCCTTCACGTTCATCACGAAGACGCCGCCGGCCGCAGTCCTGATCAAGGAAGCGCTGAACATCCAGAAGGGCTCGCCCGAGCCTAACCGCGAGAAGGTGGGCCGGCTCTCCCGGGACCAGCTTCGAAAGATCGCCGAGACGAAGCTCGTCGACCTGAACGCACGCGACGTCGACCACGCGATGCTCGTCGTCGCTGGAACGGCCCGGAGCATGGGCGTGGAGGTGGAGAGGTGAGTCTCCGCCTCCACGGGGGAAGGGTGTCGGGAAACCGGGAGGTTTCCCGCGAGTCTCAGCGCGAGCAGCGCGCCGTGACATGGAAGAGGGGGTTCGTGGGGGAACATGGGTTCCCCCACGGGAGCGAGGCGGAGTCTCGCGACGTGGAGGTCGAGAGGTGAGGCACGGCAAGCGGTACCGCAACTTCCGCGCCCTGATCGATCGCGAGCACCTGTACTCCCCGCTCGAAGCGGTGAGGATCCTCAAGGAGGGGCCGCCCACGAACTTCGATGAGACAATCGAGGTGCACTTCAACACGGGCTTGAACGTCCGGCATGCCGATCAGCAGCTTCGGGGCACGCTGATGCTCCCCCACGGCACGGGCAGCGACGTGCGCGTCGCCGTTTTCGCGGAAGGCGAGAAGGCCAAAGAAGCCGAAGAGGCCGGAGCCGACATCGTCGGCTCCGCAGACCTCGCTGCGAAGATCGAAGAGGGGTTCGACGACTTCGACGTGGCCATCGCGACCCCGGACATGATGGGAACGGTCGGAAAGCTCGGGCGCATCCTCGGCCCCCGGGGTCTCATGCCGAACCCAAAGGCGGGCACGGTGACCTTCGATGTCGCGAAGGCGGTGAGCGACTCGAAAGCGGGCAAGCTCGAGTACCGGACCGACCGAGGGGCGAATGTCCACCTCGCGATGGGGAAGAAGAGCTTCTCCGAGCGCGATCTCCTCGAGAACTACGCCACGGTGCTCGACGAGATGATGCGGGCGAGGCCCGCCGTGGCGAAGGGCCGCTATATCCGCTCGATCACATTAACCACCTCGATGGGCCCGGGCATCAAGGTCGACCCGTCCCGAACACGGGGCGTCGTCGAGGAGTTGAGCGAGGAGGCCGCGACCGCGGCAGCGTAAACACACGACGTCTCGTCGCCAGAGATAGCCGGCAGCGCGCCAGCGCGGAAGACCGGCCGAGGCGGTTCGAGGGAGAACGCTCTCCTCCTCGTGCCCGCCTCCGGCGGGCGCGACTCGTTCGAGAGGAGAAGCAGGTGCTGAAGGAAAAGAAAGAGCAGGTGGTCGCGGAGCTTGTGGAGCGGCTCCGGTCGACGGACACGCTCATCGTGGCCGACTACCGCGGCCTCAGCATGAAGGAGATCGACGGGGTTCGCAGTGAGCTGCTCCAGCACGGCGCCCGCTTCTCCGTCGTCAAGAACACGCTCACGAGGCGGGCAGCCGAGGAGGCCGGGGTCGAGGCCCTGAAGGACTTCCTGGAGGGTCCGACCGCGATCGCATTCGTCGGCGACGGCGACATGGTCGGGGTCGCGAAGACGCTGAGCGACACGGCTCGACGCACGAAGGTTCTCGCCGTCCGCGGCGGAATTCTCCAGGGTGAAACCATCACCGCGGACCAGGTGCGCGACCTGGCGACCCTGCCGCCGCTCGACGTCCTCCAGGGCCAGGTCCTGGGGGCCATCGTCGGCCCAATGACCGCGGTGGTGGGGCTCTTCACCGCCCCGCTGCGGGACCTGGTCAACGTGCTCGACGCACGCATACAACAACTGGAAGAACAGGAGGCATAGAAAATGGCAACTGACACCGCAAAGGTCGTCGAGCAGCTCGGGAAGATGACCGTGCTCGAGCTCGTCGAGCTCAAGAACAAGCTGGAGGAGGAGTGGGGTGTCACGGCCGCAGCACCGGTCGCGGTCGCCGTCCCCGGTGCTGCCGCCGCCGGTGGCGGGGACGGAGCCCCCGCGGAGGAGCAGACGGAGTTCGACGTCATCCTCACGGGAACGGGGGACAAGAAGATCCAGGTCATCAAGGTCGTCCGCGCGATCACGAGTCTCGGTCTCAAGGAGGCAAAGGACGTGGTCGACGGGGCCCCCGGCCCGGTCAAGGAGGGTGTCACCCAGGAGGAGGCCGAAAGCATCAAGGCCCAGCTCGAAGAGGCCGGCGCCACAGCCGAGATCAAGTAGGAGCGAACTTCACGGGAGGATCGGAAGGGCAGCCAAGGTTGCCCTTCCGCCGTTTTCGACTTCGTTTTGTGAAGAGGTCGTAAGGGTTCCTCACCCTTCCGGGGGTTCGAGGGTGTGGAAAAGCCCGCGCGCGGCCGAAGAAATGCAAGAACGGGAAGCCGCAGCCCACACGGAGGTTCACATGAAGTTCAAGGCACTTCTGCTCGCGCTCGTCGCCACGCTGGTCGTCGCCTCTGGCGCCGCCGCGAAGAACGGCGGGGGGAACGGAACGAGTCACGCCCAGACCACCCATGCGGAGTCGGTCTCGCACGGCTCGAAGCACGAAGCCAAGGCCCATAAGACGAAAGCGCTGAAGTCGAAGGTCAAGAAGCCGAAGAAGCATGAGGCAGCGGTAGTTGAGGAGACCGGCGTCGAGCCGGCCCTGGCCGACGCCGCCGACGTCGTTGAGCCGATCGCCGAGGCCACGAACCCGGCCTGGACCTGCAAAGCGCGACTCGAGGAGAGTGGCGCAAAGCAGTTCGTCGAGGACTACGGGACGAACACGAACGGCGCGAACGCGTTCGGCAAGTGTGTCTCTGGCGTCGCCAACGGCGACGAGGAGGAAGAGACCACCGATGTCCCGGCAGAGCCCGGCGCCGCATGTGAAGCGGTCGCCCCCGCAGCAGTCGAGTCGACCGAAGTCGAAGCTGCGGATGGGGAGAGCTCGGACGTTGCGGACGAGGAGAGCTCGGACGTTGCGGACGAGGAGAGCTCGGACGTGCCCGAGGTGCCTGCCTGCGAGGCTGCCGACGGGACCGAGACAACCGCTCCCGCCGTGGACGACACTTCCTCCACCGGTGACACCACGGGTGCCGTGGACGGAACCGTGGTAGACCCCACCGTGCCGAGTGCGGACGACGCGCTTCTGGCCGCCGCACGCGCCGTCAAGGCGTTCGCCGCCACTCTGTAGAGCCGCGAACGGGATCGTCCAGAAGGGGCGCTACGGCGCCCCTTCTGGCATTCATCAGAAAAAGGTGTAAAGTGCGCCTTCAGAACGGCGGTCTCCGCAGGTATACGGTTGCGGGGGAACGTCTGCCTCTGCTACCCTGATGGGTCGCGCCGCTCCTTTGCGTTCTACACCGCTTTCATCGGATTCCGATCCCGTCTTTATCCGTTCGTCCTGCCTAGAGGGAGGCTTCGTTCTTGGCCACCAAGGTCGCTTCGCGCCGCGCGCGCAAGAATTTTTCTCGTCTAAAGCACGTTCTCGACCTTCCTAATCTGATCGACATACAGCGGGCCTCCTTCAAGTGGTTCATGGAAGAAGGTCTCCGCGAGACGATCGACGACATCTCGCCGATCGAGGACTACACCGGCACGCTCGCCGTCGAGTTCGCCGACTACGAGTTTGGTCCGCCGCCGGTCAGCATCAAGGAATGTCGTGAAAAGGATCTGACCTACCAGGTTCCGCTGTCGATGACCGTCCGCTTCGTGAACAAGGAGACGGGCGAGATCAGAGAGCAGACGGTCTTCATGGGGGACTTCCCGATGATGACCCGGTGGGGCACCTTCATCATCAACGGCACCGAGCGCGTGATCGTGACGCAGCTCGTCCGCTCCCCCGGCGCCTATCTGATGGAGCCGAAGGATCCGGACAAGCAGGTCTTCATCGCGAACCTCATGCCGAGCCGAGGGTCGTGGCTCGAGCTCGAGATCGATAAGAAGGGCATCGTTTACGCACGGATCGACCGAAAGCGCAAGCTGCCGATCACGACTCTCCTGCGTGCGCTCCCTGCCGAGGACCCATCCACCGGGCAGGAGCTCGATCTCTCGACGAACGAGAAGATCCTCGAGCTCTTCGACAACTCGACCTACATCGCCAACACCCTCGAGAAGGACACGACCACGCGCGAGGAAGAGGCGGTCGTCGAGGTCTTCAAGAAGCAGCGCCCCGGCGAGCCGCCGACGCTCGACAACGCCCGCAACCTCCTTCGGGGGCTCTTTTTCGACCCGAAGCGCTACGACCTCACTAAGGTCGGCCGCTACAAGCTGAACCAGCGGCTCGTGGTGGACGTGCCCGACGACGTTCGCGTCCTGACGACGCAGGACATCGTCGCGCTCGTCAAGCGCCTCGTCGATCTCCCCAAGAACCTGGGTGTGCCGGAGGATTCCAAGGACTTCGCAGCCGAGGCGCTCGCTCTCTCGCGCGAGCCGATCCGGAACGAGCTCGACGAGTACGAGGACTTCGGCAACCGCCGGCTCCGTACCGTCGGCGAGCTGATCCAGGAAGCATTCCGTGTTGGCCTCTACCGGATGGAGCGCGTCGTCCGCGAGCGGATGACCACCGAGGACGTCGACACGATCACGCCGCAGACGATCATCAACATCCGACCCGTCGTCGCCGCCTTGAAGGAGTTCTTCGGCTCCTCGCAGCTGTCGCAGTTCCTGGATCAGACGAACTCGCTGGCCAGCCTCACGCATCGGCGCCGCCTCTCGGCGCTCGGCGCTGGTGGCCTCACGCGCGAGCGCGCGCCGATCGAGGTCCGCGACGTTCACCCGACCCACTACGGCCGCATGTGCCCGATCGAGACTCCCGAGGGCCCCAACATCGGCCTCATCGGCTCGCTCGCCTCGATGGCGACGGTCTCCGAGTTCGGCTTCGTGCAGACGCCCTACCGGGCCGTCGAGAAGGGGAAGGTGACGGACGCGATCGTCTACCTCGACGCGGCCGAGGAGGAGAAGTTCACGATCGCGCAGGCGAGTGAGCCCGTCGACGAGAAGACCGGCAAGTTCGTCCACGACCAGGTCCTGTGCCGGGCCCCCGGTGGGGAGCCCGTGACGCAGACCCCGAAGGACATCCAGTACATGGACGTGGCTCCGGCCCAGATCGTCTCGGTTGCCACAGCGCTGATCCCGTTCCTGGAGCACAACGACGCCAACCGCGCGCTCATGGGCGCGAACATGCAGCGTCAGGCGGTGCCGCTCCTGATCACGGATGCGCCGCTCGTCGGAACCGGGCTCGAGTACCGAGCCGCGGTCGATACCGGTGACGTCGTCCTCGCGGAGGCGGCCGGCACGGTCGTCGACGTGGACGCCGACAAGATCGTCGTCGAGACGAAGGACGGCAAGGAAGAATATGAGCTGGTCAAGTTCATGCGTTCCAACCAGGGAACGCTGATCCACCAGAAGCCGATCGTCGCCCTCGGGGACAAGGTGAAGGCGGACGAGGTCCTCGCCGACGGCAGCTCGACCGCGCAGGGCGAGCTTGCGCTCGGCAAGAACCTGTGCGTGGCCTTCATGCCGTTCGAGGGCTACAACTTCGAGGACGCCATCGTCCTCTCCGAGCGGCTCGTGAAGGACGACGTCCTCTCCTCGATCCACATTCACGAGTACGAGATCGACGCGCGCTCGACGAAGCTCGGCGACGAGGAGATCACCCGCGACATTCCCAACCGGTCGGAAGAATCGCTCCGCGACCTCGACGACCGCGGCGTCGTCAGGATCGGAGCCGAGGTCGGCTCCGGCGACCTCCTCGTCGGCAAGGTGACGCCCAAGGGCGAGACCGAGCTGACCGCCGAGGAGAAGCTGATCCGCGCCATCTTCAAGGAGAAGGCGCGCGAGGTCCGCGATACGTCGCTGAAGGTTCCGCACGGCGAGGGCGGCAAGGTCATCGACGTGAAGACCTTCTCGCGTGACAACGGCGACGACCTCTCACCGGGCGTCAACGAGCTCGTGCGCGTGTACGTCGCGAAGAAGCGCAAGATCGCGGAGGGCGACAAGCTCGCCGGCCGTCACGGGAACAAGGGCGTCATCTCCCGGATCGTCGCCGAGGAGGACATGCCCTTCCTCGAGGACGGCACCCCGGTCGACGTCGTCCTGAACCCGCTCGGCGTGCCGAGCCGCATGAACATCGGCCAGATCCTCGAGACGCATCTCGGCTGGGCGGCTGCGCACGGCGTCTTTTCTGAGAACGGGGAGAAGAACGGCCCGACGCCGATCGCGACGCCGGTGTTCGACGGCGCCACCGAGGCCGAGGTCGATGACGCGCTGATCGAGTGGACGAAGCAGAACCCCAAGTCGCCGATCAAGTTCAAGGTCGACATGAAGCGGCGGCCCGGCCGGCGCACGTCCGGCAAAGTGCGGCTCTTCAACGGGCGGACGGGGGAGCCCTTCGATCAGAAGGTCACCGTCGGGTTCATGTACATCCTGAAGCTGCTCCACCTCGTGGACGACAAGATCCACGCCCGCTCGACCGGTCCCTACTCGCTCGTCACCCAGCAGCCGCTGGGGGGCAAGGCGCAGTTCGGTGGCCAGCGCTTCGGCGAGATGGAGGTGTGGGCGCTCGAGGCGTACGGCGCCGCTTACACCCTCCAGGAGATGCTCACGATCAAGTCCGACGACACGGTCGGGCGCGTGAAGGCGTACGAGGCGATCGTGAAGGGCGAAAACATCGCGGAGCCCTCGATCCCCGAGTCGTTCAAGGTGCTCCTGAAGGAGATGCAGTCCCTCGCACTGGATATCCACGTCATCTCGGAGGAGGGACGCGAGGTCGAGGTCCGCGAGGAGGACGACGAGCTGCTTCGCGCGGCGGAGGAGCTCGGCATCGACCTCTCGCCCGGGTCGCTTCGCGCGGCGGCTCGCCAGCCCGACGCGCAGGAGCTCGAGGCCGGCGAGGCCGGGATGGACGAGGGCGGGGGAGTCGCGCTCCCCTCAGACGAGACACTCGCCGACGTCGCCGAGGACTCGCCCGATCTCACGGGCGGCGAGTCGGCAGCCGAGGAGGCGGCGGACGTCGCCGGACCGTTCGCGGAGGCACCTGACCTGGCAGA
>JBBQXP010000034.1:0-25617 GCA_038209555.1 Gaiellales bacterium | reverse complement strand
CAGAGCTCCTCGACAACGGAGTCCTCTAGGCCGATGATCGCGGCCATCGCACCCGGGCGCTCAGCCGCAGCCGCTGCGGTCGCCTCGCCGCGCTCCCGGACGAGCGCCACGGCCTCGCGGTCGGGAAGAGCGCCGGACGCTCCGAGCGCCGAGTACTCGCCGACGGAGTGGCCGACAACGACATCAGCAGAGATTCCTCGCGTCTCGACAACGCGAAGGCAAGCCAGCGACGTAGCCACGAGCGCGGGCTGCTGGATCTCGGTCCGCGTCAGCTCCTCGATCGGGCCTTCGAAGCAGACGCGTGCAATGTCGAACCCGACCGCCTCCGCAGCCTCCTCGTAGACCGCTCGAGCCTCGGGGAAGGCGCCGGCCATCTCTCCGCCCATCCCCACGTCCTGGGAGCCCTGGCCCGGAAAGCAGAACGCAACCTTCACGAGCCCGTTCCGTTCGACCAGGTCAAGTACGCCGAGCCCCACGTCAGGCCGGCGCCCACACCGCTCAGGAGAACTCGCGTACCCGGCTTGATGCGGCCGTCCTCAACCGCCTCGACGAGGGCGAGAGGGATCGAAGCGGACGACGTGTTGCCGTACCGATCGATGTTCACGAGCACTTTCTCGGGCGGCAGGCCCAGGTGCTTGGCGGCATGGTCGATGATCCGTTTGTTGGCCTGGTGTGGCACGTACAGGTCGACGTCGTCGATGGTGGCGCCACAGGCCTCGAGGAGGCCCTCTGCCGACGTGACCATGACGCGCGTCGCGAAGCGGTAGACCTCGCGGCCGTTCATCTTGATGTACTGGAGCTCCTGGTCGATGGTCTGCGGGGTGATCGGCGTCCGAGAGCCGCTCGCCGGGACGCAGAGGTCCGGGCCACCCGAGCCGTCGGCTCCCAGCTCGAAGCCAAGGAAGCCGCCGTCCGTCACTCGCTCGACGACTGCCGCCCCCGCGCCGTCTCCGAAGATGATGCAGGTCGAGCGGTCGTTCCAGTTCGTGATCTTCGACAGCGTCTCGGAGCCGATCACGAGTGCGCGCTCGGCGAGCCCGCCGGCGAGTGCGGCATAGGCCTGAGCAAGCGCGTACATGAACCCGGTGCAGCCTGCGAGGAGGTCGTACGCCGCGGCTCTCGTGGAGCCGAGCTGGTCGGCGACGATGCACGCGGTGGCAGGGAAGATCATGTCGGGCGTCGCAGTCGCGACGACGATGTAGTCGATGTCCTCGGCGCGCACTCCCGCCTGGGCGAGAGCGTCCCGACAGGCGGGTAGAGCGAGGTCGCTCGCGGCCTGCGTGTCCTCCGCGATCCGTCGCTCCCGGATCCCGGTCCGCTCGACGATCCACTCGTCGGAGGTGTCGACCATCCGCTCGAGGTCGGCGTTCGTCAGGATCCGCTCCGGAACGTAGGCTCCGACGCCGGTGATCCCGATCTGAGTCCCGTCGACGTTCGCGATCACAGGATGCCGTCGGTCACAGCGAAGGTGAGCGTTCCGCGCACCGCGAGCTCTCCCCCGACCGTCGCCCTCGCCTTGCCCCGTCCGATCGGGCCACGCACGCGCTCGAGATCGCACACCAGCTCCAGCACGTCGCCCGGCTCGACAATGCGTTTGAAACGAACGTCGTCAATGCCCGCGAACAGCGCCAACTTTCCGCGGTTCTGCTCTTCAGAGAGAACTGCGACGGCGCCCGTTTGCGCGAGCGCTTCGACCATGAGGACGCCCGGCATAATCGGCCGGCCGGGAAAGTGTCCCGCGAGATACCACTCATCTTCCCGGACGCGCTTCCGCGCGACGACGCGAGCGCCCGGTTCCATTTCGATCACCTCGTCGAGCAGGAGGAACGGTTCCCGGTGGGGGAGGATCTCCTCGATCTCCCGCCTGCCGAGCGGCAGCTTCACGCGTGAGAGTGCTCCTCGAGCCGGACGCGAAGGCGCGCCCGCCCGCGGTGCACATAGCTCTTGGCCGTGCCGACCGGCATCCTCGCCCGACGCGCGACCTCCTCGTACGAGAGATCGAGCGCGTCGCGGAGAACGACGACCGCGCGTTGGTCAGCCGAGAGCTTGGAGAGACCGTCGACGAGGTCGCGCCGCAGGTCGCCGATCATCGCCATCCGCGTCGGATCCGATTCGTCTCCGGCCGGCTCGTCCTCGAGCACGAGCGGATCGGTGGAGCGGGCGCGCTTCCGCGCGTGGACGTCGCGACACGTGTTGACGACCAGGCGATGAAGCCAGGTGACGAACTGCGCGTCGCCGCGAAATTGACGGATCCGCGTGCAGAGCTTGACGAGCGATTCCTGCGCCGCGTCGCGCGCATCCTCGAAGTCACCCAGCAGCTGAGACGCGAGCCTGTTTACCCGCGGGCCGTGGCGCTCGATGAGAGTGTGGAGCGCCCCCGCATCGCCCGCACGCGCCTTCCCGGCCAGCGCAAGATCGGAGAGCTTGCGGTAGGCCAGAAGCCGAGCATTCTCCATCGTGTTCTCGGTCAGACGGGCTGGAAGGGCTGACGGTTGCACGGCGCCGTTAGTGTAGACCGACCGACCGATGCTGGACTCGCTGGCCCCCGAAACCGTTGAGCCCCTGTTCCGAGGGGGCTTCGGGCTTCCATATCGCTACGAGGCTTCGTGCGAGTCGTCGCAGCGTCTCCTCGACCACGATGCGCCCGAAGGCGCCGTCGCGGCCTGCGACGAGCAGACGGCGGGGCGGGGACGGCTCGGCCGCACCTGGGAGGCTCCGGCCGGCAAGGCGCTGCTCGTCTCGATCCTGCTCCGTCCCCCGCCGGACCGCCGAATCGCGGAACTCTCCCTGGTCGGCGGCGTTGCCGCTGCGCTCATGGTCGAGAGCGCGCTAGGGCTCTCCGCGCAGATCAAGTGGCCGAACGACGTCATGGTGAACCGCCGCAAGATCGCAGGGGTCCTGGCCGAGGCGTCCGAGGGCGCGGTCGTGCTCGGGATTGGGCTGAACGTGAACCAGACGCGCGACGAGCTGCCCCAGGACGGGAGAGTCCCCGTGGGCTCCCTCCTCACCACCGACGCGCTGGTGCGTGAGCGCGCACCCTTGCTTGCCGTCCTCGTCAACGAAATCGAGCGGGCATACACACTCTGGCAGGCGGGTGGCCTCGGGGAGCTCTACGAAGAGCTTGGATCTCGTGATTTCCTCCGCGGGCGCAAGATCAACGTCGAGGGCAGCTCCGGCCTGGCGATCGCGATTGACCGAAGCGGCCGGCTCGAGGTCGAACTGGACGGCGAGCGGCGCCTCATCGAGAGCGGTGACGTCGCCTACGAGCGCTAACCGCTAGCTGCGGACACGGACCCAGACGGCGCGGCTTGCGTTCGCAGCACCGTCCCATGCGACGATCCGGACTGGGCCCCGCGGGGCCCGGCGCCAGACGACGCTCCGCCCGGCACCTGAATGGACCGTGAACACGTGCCCACCGAACCACAGCCAAACGACGGCCGGCTCGCTCAGGACGAACCGCACGCGGGTGCCGCGCCGAACCCGGACCGCTCGCGTGCCGGAGATGCGCGGCCGCGTCGAATCGATGGTGAGGCTCGCCGCGAGCGTCCGGATGCCGAGACCGGTGGTCGCGGTCACCACCGCCCGGTAGGAAGCGTCGGCCACCACCCGGCCATGCCGACGACCGTTCCACTCGAGAGACTGTGATCCGGCTGCGAGCGTCTTCGAGAGAAGCGTCGTAACGAAGCGCGAGCCTCTGAAGATCCGCACCTGAACGGCGGCCGGGTGCGCCAGCATGAATGCGATCGCAGCGGTATCGCGGCGAAGGTCGCCGTTGGGCGAGAAAAGGGTAGGGCGGGCAGTCAGAGAGCCAAGTGTCCGGTCAATGACCACTCGTAGCGTGCGGGTTGCCTGCTCGGCGCCGGAGGTCGCCTCGAGCTCGACCGTGTACCGACCGTCGGCCAGCGCACCCCCGCCGAGCCGCCCGCCGTTCCAGGCGACCGAGGACGACCCCGCCGGGAAAGCGCGCGGCGGGGAGATGGTCGCAACGCGCTTCCCGGCCGCGTCACGGACGTAGACGGTGACGGAGGCGGGCACGGTGAGGCGGAAGCGGATCGCAGCCCGGTCGGACACGCGGTCCCCGTTCGGCGAGACGACAGCGGGATCCGCTCGGACGGACGCGAGCGCAAGCGGAGGTGCGAGGTCGACCCCAAGATGGCCCGAGGCAGGACGCGCCAGGCCTGCTGCGATCGTCCACGTGTACGACCCGGGCGTCGCGACGGTTGCGTCCCAGGTCCAATCGACCGTCGAGCCCGTCCCGGAGCCGCTAGCCGCGATGGAGCCATCCTGACTCCTGACGGTGACGGTCCAGCTCTCTTCTGTCGAGACTCGTGCCGTAAACCGGACCTGCTGTCCGACCGAGCCCGCGATCCTGGGGTCGTAGATCTTCGGCAACCCAACCGCCGCAGTCAGCGCGGCAAGCTCCGGCAGCGAGTCATAGAGGACCTGGCCCGGGCAACTCGTTGGGCCCGTGTCACGGTGACCCGAGACGGCGCGAAGTGGAACCAGTGTCCCGGCCGGATAGCGGGAATTCCCGCCGGATGGCCAGACGACGCTCGAGGCGGGGTCGACGTGCGCGACGTCGAGACGCCAGGCGAGCAGTGCGACGAGTGCGTTCTTCGCAGGTTGCTCGATTCCGGCCGCGGAGTAGGTGCCGAGGACGGCCACCCCGACGCTTCCCGTGTTGAAGCCCTGAGCGTGCGCCCCGACCACGTTGCGCGTGATACCGCCCGCGCGGCCTTCGAAGACCTGGCCGAACCGGTCGACAAGAAAGTTGTAGCCGATGTCGTTCCAGCCGTTCCCTTGCACGTGGTAGCGCTGGATTCCGCGAACGATCGCTGCCGACTGCTCCGGGGTCGAGGGCTGGGCGCCAGCGGTGTGATGAACGACGGCGAAGCCGATCCGGTCCGCGTACCAGGGCGCCGAGCGCACAATCGTCTCGTCGGCGCCCCACCCCGCGCGCAAGACGATCGGGGGCCGGGCGGCGCGGACAACCGTGCGAGGCGCCGAGGAGACCGTCGACCACACCAGGTAGGACCGGAGCCGATCAACCTTTCCGACCAGCCGGTACTGGATCCGGCTCGCACGTCCGGTCCAGAACGGGTTCCCGAGCTTCCAGCCGCGCAAGCGCTCCGCTTCCCGGGTCCCGAAGTCCGGCAGATCCTCCGCCTCGGGGCGGGCGAAACGCCACGGCGACCAGCCCCGGGCACCCCCGGTTCGAAAGTAGACCCTGCCGGAGCCACGCCAGTGGAACCCGACGAGATTGAAGGGCACATGGGTGACTCTCGTCGGGAGCACACGCATGGCGCTGGAGGTGGAGCGGGAGGCCAGGACGGGCTCCTCGTGAGCGGACATGGTCACCCCGGCCTCCGCGAGGCCTGGCAGTGCGAGCGCAAGAGCGCTCAGGAGAACTGAGACGCGTGGCAGTGCCATGAGCGCCAGGGCAAGCTTCACGACAGCAAAGATCGGCGCGCCCCGCAAGGACTTGAGGGACCGGCTGGTAGAATGCTTACACCTTGAAGAGCCGATTCCTGCGGGCTCTTCCGCTTCTTGCGGCCCTCGTCTTTGCCGCTGTAGCGTCGGCTGGTGGCGCGCTTGCGCCCGAGCGCCCACGGGTTCTTGCGGTCGAGTTCGCAAACGACGTCAACCCGGTCACGCAAGACTACCTGGGGAGCGCGATCGACAGGGCGAACGACGAAGACTACGACGCAGTCGTCATCCTCACGGATACCCCCGGCGGACTCGATTCCTCGATGCGGGCCATCATCAAGAAGGAGCTCGCCTCGAAGGTCCCGGTCGTTCTCTACGTGTATCCGCCAGGCTCACGCGCCGCTTCGGCAGGGGTCTTCCTCGCGATGGCCGCCGATGTAGCAGCAATGGCGCCCTCGACGAACATCGGCTCATCGACTCCGATCTCCACGGGCGGCCAGGACATCGCCAAGGATCTCCGCAGGAAGATCGTGAACGACGCGGCCGCGTTCATCCGAGAACTCGCCGAGTCCCACGGCCGAAACGGGGACTGGGCAGAGCGCGCGGTCCGGGAAGCGTCGAACCTTGGAGCCCAGCGCGCACTGGACGAGAACGTGGTTGACGTCCTCGCACCAGACCTCCCGACGCTGCTCGATCGCATCGACGGGACGAAGACCAAGCCGAAAGGGATCGTGCTCCACACCGCCGGCGCGAAGATCGACATGGTCGAGATGTCGCTCTGGAAGCGGATCCTCGACACCCTCATCGACCCGAACCTGATCGTCCTGCTCATGTCGATCGGGCTCCTCGGGATCACGGTCGAGGTTCTGAACCCGGGGTTGATCTTCCCCGGCACGATCGGCGCGATCTCTCTCATTCTCGGCCTGTACGGGCTGCAAGTGCTTCCGGTCAGCGCCGCAGGCGTCCTCCTGCTGCTCCTCGCAGTCGGATTCTTCGGCGCCGAGGCGTTCGTGACGGCACATGGCGCCCTGGCTCTGGCCGGCGCGGCGAGCTTCGTCTTCGGCTCCCTGCTCCTCTTCGACCCTGCGGGCGACGCCTACCAGGTCTCCCTCCCGGTCGCGCTCGCGGTCGGTGGAACACTGGCTGTCCTGACCGCCTTTGCCGTCGCGAAGGTCGTGCGGGTCAGCCGGACGAGAGTCAGGACGGGTGCAGAGGAGCTCGTAGGCGAGGTAGGGGTCGTTCGCGATTCCCTCGTCCCGAACGGGCTCGTCTTCGTCCACGGTGAGCTTTGGCGGGCGGTGACTGCAGGGCCGCCGCTGCGGACCGGAACGCCTGTCGTAGTCGATCGGATCGGCGAGGACCTCACTCTCGACGTCTCCCGCTCACCCGACCCGGGCTCCTCGGAGGAGAGCCTGGCTCCGAACACGTAGGATCTCACCATGTCCGTCGCCTTGATCGCGGTCGCAGCCATCGTCGTGGTGATCCTCTTCCTCCTGTCGGCTTCGGTCCGGGTCGCGCGAGAGTACGAGCGGGGTGTCATCTTCCGCCTCGGCCGGCTGAACAGCCCGCCCAAGGGGCCTGGCCTCTTCCTGCTCATCCCGATCATCGACAAGATGGTGCGGGTCGACCTCCGCACGGTGACCCTGAACGTCCCGCCGCAAGAGGTGATCACGAAGGACAACGTCCCGGTCCGCGTGAACGCCGTCGCCTACTTCCGGATTCTCGAGCCGGAGAAAGCAATCGTGCAGGTGGAGAACTTCATGGTCGCGACGTCGCAGATTGCCCAGACGACGCTCCGAAGCGTGCTCGGCCAGCACTCACTCGACGAGCTCCTCTCGGAGCGCGACAAGATCAATGCGATTCTCCAGGAGATCATCGACGGGGCGACCGCGCCCTGGGGGATCAAGATCTCGATCGTGGAAGTCAAGGACGTCGAGATCCCACAGGGCATGCAGCGGGCGATGGCACGCCAGGCGGAAGCCGAGCGCGAGCGCCGCGCGAAGGTGATCGCCGCCGAGGGCGAAGCGCAGGCCTCCGAGCGGCTGAGGGACGCCGCCAATGTCCTCAGCGAGAACCCGATCTCGATCCAGCTCCGCTACTTGCAGACGATGCTCGAGATCAGCTCCGAGCGCTCGTCGATGATCATCCTCCCACTCCCGCTCGACCTGGTTCGGCCACTGATCGAGATGGGTGACCGGGCGCGCAACTCGGCGAAGGCCGACGGCTGAACGATCCCGAGGGGCGAGAGCTCCGGCGGGACCCGCTCTCCGGCCGGTGGGTGGTCATCGCGCCGCTTCGCTCACGCAGGCCGGGCGCCCCCCGCACGTCTCGCGGCGGCATGGCCGGCGTGGAGACGGAGAACTGCCCTTTCTGCGAGGGCCACGAGGACCGCACCCCGCCGGAGACGTTTGCGCTCGGACCGCCTGGGCGGGCTCCCGACACGCCCGGCTGGCTCGTCCGGGTCGTCCCGAACAAGTTCCCCGCGTTCGCCCCGGAGCTCACCGGGCCCCCGCGGCACGTCGGGCTTCTCGAGTTCCGCCCGCCACGCGGAAACCAGGAAGTCGTCGTCTCGTCGCCCCGGCACGTCAGCTCGCTCGCAGAGCTCGAGCCCGACGAAATCGTGCGGGTGGCGGAGGCCTGGCAGGCGCGCGCGTCCGAGGCCGGCGGGCGGGGGTTCCCGTACGTCCAGGCGATCGTCAACGAAGGGCACGAGGCCGGAGCGAGTCTCTCGCACAGCCACTCACAGCTCCTCTGGCTCGAGGCAGCACCGCCGGCTGTCAGACAGGAGCATGCTCTCGACCAGGACGCCGGCGGCTGCCTGGTGTGCCGCCTGCTCGAGGAGGAGCGTGGCCACGGCGAACGCGTGGTCGCAACGGAGGGAGGTGTGGCGGCTCTCGCGACCTACGCGGCGCGCGAGCCCTACGAGCTCCTGGTCGTGCCCGAGTCGTGCGAAGAGAACCCGTTCGAGAGCAGCGTCCTCGCGCCGGCCCTGATCCTTGCCGCGGGCCAGCTGGCTAGCATTCACAAGCTCGAGGGCCCTGTGCCGATGAACCTCTGGCTTCACGCCGGCGCTCACTGGCACATCGAACTCGTCCCCAGGATCACGGTGCCCGCGGGGCTCGAGCTCGGGGCCGGGCTGCATGTCAATCCGCTCGCGCCCGAGACTGCCGCGGAACGGCTGCGCGAGCGGGCTAGCTAGAGGGCCGTGCGCTCGTGGCTCGGGTGCCGCGCCTTGTACTGCCGGGTCGCCTCGATCGCCGTGGAAAGGTTGAGCCCCTTGTCCTTGGCCTGCTTGATGAGCATGACCGTTTCGAGGGCATCCATGTCGTAGATCCGCTGCTTGCGGCCCTTCGTCGGAATCTGCGCTTTGTTCGTCCAGTAGTCGAGCTGCATCTTCGAGATCCCGGCCACGTGGCAGACCTGCCCGAGATAGAGCTCGATCTTGTTCAGATGATCGGCCAGGTTGACGGGCTCGAGCAGGTCGACCTGCTGCGGAACAGCCATTGCGATCCCTTTCTCATGCCGGCGAAGCTATGGGTGACATTAGCACCCTCGCGTCAGAAAAACTGCCGAATCCGGAGTTAAACCGGCGGCGAACTTACTCCGACGCCGGTGGGACGCCGTTCGAGGCGGCCGGGTCTTCCGCCATCGCCTCGAGGTCCCCGGCAACCGGCTCCGGGGGATCGCTGCCGCCGAGGGCATCGCCGTTCTCAGCCTCGACGACGGTGCCCTGGTCGGCGACGGGCGCGAGAGTCGAGATCTGCTCGTCGCCCCGAAGGCGCATGACAATGACGCCTTGGGTCGCCCGCCCGAGCCGCTTGACCTCCTCGACTGCCATCCGGATCATCGTGCCGCCCGTCGACATCAGCATCACCGCATACCCGTCGCGGACGACGAGAGCACCCGCGAGCTTGCCGCGGGCCTCGGTCAGTTGCACGGTCTTCACGCCGAGACCGCCGCGACCCTTGACGGGGTACTCGTCGATCCTCGTTCGCTTGCCGTAGCCGTTCTCTGTCACGACGAGGAGGTCGGCGTCGTTGTGTGCGAGGCTCGCCGCGATCACGTCGTCTCCGGCGCGGAGCTTCATCCCGCGCACGCCACCCGTCGCCCGGCCCATGGCCCGAGCTTCCGACTCGTGGTAGCGGATCGCCTGGCCCTTGCGCGAAACCATGAGGATGTCGTCGTCGCCGGACGAGTGGAGGACTGCGACCAGCTCGTCATCCTCTCGCAGCCGGATCGCGATGATCCCGTCTGCCTTCAGAGGCGTGTTGTATTCGGCGAAGCGGGTCTTCTTGATGATCCCGTTCTTGGTCGCGAGCACGAGGTACTCGGCTTCCTCGAACTTGCGCGTCGCGATGAGCGTTCGGACGCTCTCGCCCTGTGCGAGCGGAAGCAGGTTGACGAGCGCTCTGCCCTTCGACTGCCGGCTACCGAGTGGAAGCTCGTGCACCTTCAGCCGATAGATCTTGCCGACCGAGGTGAAGAAGAGAAGGTAATCGTGGGTTGAGGCGACGACCAGATGCTGGATGTAATCCTCGTCCTTCAGGTCCATGCCCATGACGCCGATTCCGCCCCGACGCTGCTCGCGGTACGTGGTCACCGGCAGGCGCTTGATGTAGCCCGAACGAGTGATCGCGATGACCATGTCCTCTTCCGCGATCAGATCCTCGACGTCGAGTTCCTCCTCGGCCGCGACGATCTCGGTTCTCCGCTCGTCGACTTTCGCGTAGATCTCCTTGATCTCGAGCAGCTCCTCCCGGATGACGCCGTCGATCCGCGTCTCGTCGCCGAGGATCGCCCTGAGCTCCGCGATCCGCTCCCGCAAGTCGGCGTACTCGTCCTCGATTTCCTTCCGGGCGAGACCCGTCAGCCTGGCCAGCCGGAGGTCGAGGATCGCCTGGGCCTGTATCTCGCTGAGCTCGAAGCGCTCCATGAGCCCGGAGCGAGCCGAGTCCGTGTCGGATGCCCCCCGGATCAGCGCGATCACCTCGTCGAGATTGTCGAGCGCCTTCAGGTACCCCTCGAGAATGTGCGCCCGCTCCTCCGCTTTCCGGAGCTCGAATTGCGAGCGGCGCGTGACGACCTCGCGCTGGAAGGTGAGGTAATACCGGATCAGCTCCAGAAGGCTGAGCGTCTTCGGCACACCGTCGACGAGGGCGACCGCGTTGTAGCCGAAGGACGTCTGCAGCGGCGTGTGCTTGAAGATCTTGTTGAGGGCGACTTGAGGGACAGCGTCCCGCTTGAGCTCCACGTAGATCCGCAGGCCGGTCTTGTCGCTGTGATCCTGCAGTGCGTCGTCGGTCATCGGGATCTCGGTGATCACCTTGGCCTCAACGAGGTCTGCGATCTTCTCGATCACGCCTCCCTCGCCGCCCTTCCGAACGCCGTACGGGAGCTCGGTGATGATGATCGCGGTCTTGCCGCCGCGGAGCTCCTCGATGTGTGCGCGGCCACGAACGACGATGCGGCCACGGCCCGAGCGGTAGGCATCCCGGATCCCCGATCGCCCGACGATGACCCCGCCGGTCGGGAAGTCGGGTCCCTTGATGTGGCGGGCCAACCGCTCGACGTCGATTTCGGGGTCGTCGATCATGGCGAGGATCGCATCGACCACCTCGCCGAGGTTGTGGGGCGGGATGTTGGTGGCCATCCCGACCGCAATCCCGGACGAACCGTTGACCAGCAGATTGGGGAACCGCGCTGGCAGAACCGACGGCTCGCGACGTGACTCGTCGTAGTTCGGGACGAAGTCGATCGTGTCCGCATCGATGTCGCGGAGCATCTCCGTCGCAATGCGCGAGAGCCGACATTCGGTGTACCGCATCGCAGCGGCCGAGTCGCCGTCGACGGAGCCGAAGTAGCCCTGGCCGTCGACGAGGGGGTAGCGCATCGAGAACGGCTGTGCGAGCCGGACGAGCGCGTCATAGATCGCCTGATCGCCGTGGGGGTGGTAGGAGCCCATCACGTCTCCGACCACGCGGGCGCACTTCCGAGTCGGGCGGTTGGGCTGAAGGCCCCCCTCGTGCATGCTGTAGAGGACGCGCCGGTGCACCGGCTTCAGGCCGTCACGCGCGTCGGGCAACGCTCGGCTCACGATGACGCTCATCGCGTAGTCGAGGAAGCTCGCTCGTACCTCCTGGTCGAGCCCGCGAGACTCGATCCTGCCTCCGAGCGGCGGGGTCACCTCAGACATCGAGGAATCTCACGTCGAGCGCGTTTGCCTCGATGAACTCACGCCGTGGTTCGACCTCGTCGCCCATGAGACGCGAGAACCAGAGATCGGCAGCCGAGTCATCCTCCACGTCGGCGCGGATGAGGAGCCGCCGGACCGGATCCATCGTCGTCTGCCAAAGCTCTTCCACGTTCATCTCCCCTAGGCCCTTGAACCGCGTGATCTGCATCCCGTGCTTGGCCAGGTCGAGCGCGCGGGCCCGAAGCGCCTCGAAGGTATCGGCGTGCTCGACCTTCTTGCCGAGCTGGAGTACGAAGGGCGGTCGGCCGCCAACCACGTCTCCGAGCCTGGCGTATGCCTTCCGAACGTTGGCGTAGATGGGCGAAGCCAGGAGCTCCTCCGACACGTCGATGGTCGCCGCGGTACCCGTCGAGCTTTCGATGACCCGCACCCGAAGACCCGAGTCGAGGACACTTGGATCGAATACGTAGCCGTTCGCGGCGATGCCCGCGATGAACTTGGCGGCCGAGGCGGCCGAGGCGGCCTCGCTCTCGACCAGCCGGTGCGCGATCACGAAGTCGACTGCGGGAATCCCGAAGTCAGAGCGCAGGCGGGCCGACCAGCCCTCGAACTCGGTCAGCGCGTGCTGGAAGCGGGCGTATCGCGTTTCGGTCAGCTTGATCGCCTCGCCGTCGCGGGTCTGGATCTCGAGCTCCGAGAACTTGCCGCGCACCAAGAGATCCTCGAGCTGGGAGTCCTTCTCGAGGTACGTCGCCTGGTTCCCCATCCGCACGAGGTAGAGCGGAGGCACAGCGATGTAGATGTGCCCGCGATCGAAGAGCTCGGGCATGTGCCGGTAGAGAAACGTGAGGACGAGGGTCCTGATGTGGGCGCCGTCCACGTCGGCGTCCGTCATCACGACGATCTTGTGGTAGCGGAGCTTCGCGATGTCGAACTCCTCGCCTATGCTTGTCCCGATCACCTGGACGAGCGACTGGATCTCGGTGTTCGAGAGCACCTTGTGGATCCGGTTCTTCTCGGAGTTGATGATCTTGCCGCGAAGCGGCAGGATCGCCTGGTTCGACTTGTCCCGAGCCTGCTTCGCGGAGCCGCCGGCGGAGTCGCCCTCGACGATGAACAGTTCGGTCAGCTCGGGATCGCGGATCTGGCAGTCCGCGAACTTCTTCGCCATGCCGCCCCCAAAGGCGCCTTTGCGCCGCGTGAGGTCGCGTGCCTTCCGCGCAGCCTGACGCGCCCTGGAGGCGGAGATCGCCTTCTGGATGATCTGCTTTGCGTCCGTGGGATTTTCCTCGAGGAACTCCGCCAGCTTCTGGTTCACGGTCTGCTCGACCATCCCGCGGACCCACGGGTTCCCGAGCTTCGTCTTTGTCTGACCCTCGAACTGCGGCTCCTGCAGCTTCATCGAAATGACCGCCGCGAGCCCTTCGCGCACGTCCTCGCCCTCGAGATTCTCGTCCTTCTCCTTCAAAAAGCCCTTCTCACGACCGTACTTGTTCAGGGTCCGCGTCAGAGCAGCGTTGAAACCCGAGAGGTGCGAGCCGCCCTCGTGCGTATTGATGTTGTTCGCGAAGGAGAACACGGACTCGACGTACTTGGTGTTCCACTGCATCGCCACTTCCACGTGGCCGCGATCGTTCTCGCCCGAGAAATAGACCACGTGCTTATGCACCGGGTCCTTGGCCTCGTTGATGTGCTGCACGAAGTCGCGGATACCCCCCTCGTAGTGGAACTCGATCGTCGTGCCATCGGCGCGCTCGTCGGTGAGGACGATCCGGAAGCCACGCGTGAGGAACGCCGTCTCCCGGAGCCGCTGCTCCAGCGCCTCCTCAGACCACTCGACCTCCTCGAAGATGTCCGGGTCGGGCATGAACGTGATCGAGGTGCCCGTGTCGGTCGCCTTGCCGATGACCTGCATGTCCGCGGTCGGCACACCGCGTGCGAACTCCTGCCGGTAAACCTTCCCATCGCGTCTGACCTCGGCGATCAGCCACTCCGAGAGCGCGTTCACGACCGAGATGCCGACGCCGTGCAATCCGCCCGAGACCTTGTAGCCGTCCCCGCCGAACTTCCCGCCCGAGTGCAGCGTGGTGAGGACGACCGTAAGAGCCGGCAAACCCTGCTCGGGCATCACGTCGACGGGGATGCCGGAGCCCCAGTCCCGGACAGTCACCGAGTTGTCCGGATGGATGTTCACGTCGACCCGCTCGTTTCGGCCTGCAAGGGCTTCGTCGACCGAGTTGTCGACGGCCTCGTAGATCAAGTGGTGCAGCCCTCGCGGTCCCGTCGACCCGATGTACATGCCCGGACGCAGGCGCACAGGCTCGAGGCCCTCGAGCACGGTGATGTCCTTGGCGGAATACGTCGTCTCTGTCAGAAAAAAGTCCTGCTAAAAAGGGGTTTACGCGCCTCTAGGAGTCTACCAGAACGCTCGGTTGGCAGCTCGGGCAGCCATGCTTGCCGCGGCGGCGGCGGCAACCGCCTCCCGCAGGCTCTCGTCCTCGATTCCGGCCGCCATGCGGCGGCCTTCCTCCTCGAGCTCAGGCGGCACTTTCAGCACGGCCCGCGTGCCTTCTTTCACAGGTTCGGCGGCGGCCTCCGGTATCGGCCCCGGGGCAAACCTGAACGTCGTTGGTGCAATCGGGCCAAGAGCTTCGCCGAGACTCTCGGCGATCTTCTCCCTGAGCTGTGTCAGCTCGAATGCCCACGCACTCGAGCTCGTGTTGACGTGCAGAGTTCCGTCACGCGCGATTCGGGCGGGCCACGCGTTTGCAGCAATGCCGTCGCCGACTGCGGCGGGCCAGGCGGCAACGACGTCCCCCATCGCACCGGCAGGGCCGAACCTGGCCAGCTCATCACGGATGCCTTCTCCGATCCGCTCCGGAAGCCACGTCATGCTGCACGAGCCTCCCCCGGCGTCACCTCGACGACGAGCGCGGCATTGCGAGCACCCGCGGGAAGCGCGTCCGTAGACGTCGTCGTGACGACGGTCTGCCCGCCAGGAGGAAGCTCCCCGAGGAGAGCCTGCCGCCGTTGGCCGTCGAGCTCGGAGAGCACGTCGTCGAGCAAAAGGAGCGGCGGCTCCCCCCGGCTCTCGGCCGACAGGCCGGCTTCGGCGAGAACGAGGGCGAGGACGGCTACCCGCTGCTCACCCTGAGAGCCGAAGCTCCGAAGCTCGCGGCCGGCGGCGGCGATGCCGACGTCGCGGAGATGTGGTCCTGCGCCTGTAAAGCCCCGCTCGACGTCTCGCTCGAGCCGATCGGCGAGCTGGAGCTCGGTCAGAGGTCGCGGGTCGTAGGCCAGTCCGAGCTTCGTGAGCCCGAGGACTTCGCCGGCGGCCTCGAAGCCCGGTGACAAGCTTGCGACTAGCGCAGCTCGTGCAGCGTCGAGCTCGGTTCCGGCGGTTGCCACGCGCTCGGTCCAGGGCTCGACGGCTTCCAGGGTTGACGCGCCCGCGCGAACGCGGCGGAGCGCCTCGTTTCGCTGCGCGAGAGACCGGCTGTACTCGGACGAGAGCCCCGCTCGCGCAGGGAACACCCTTCCGAGCATCCTGTCGATATAGGCGCGCCGGACGAGGGGGCCTCCTTTCACGACCGCGAGACGGTCCGGGAGGAAGACAAGGGTCGCGAGTTTCCCCCGGAGCTCGTCTGGACTCCGCGTCGCGGCCCCGTTCACGAGAACGCGCTTGTCGCGAGCCGCAATCGTCACCTGCGTCGAGACGGCCACGCTTCGGTCCTCAACCGACAAAGACACCCGCGCGGCGTCTTGTCCGAAGCGAACGAGCCGGGCCTCCGCTCTCGTCCGCGGCGAGAAACCCTGGCTACCGACATGAATCGCCTCCAGAAGGTTGGTCTTGCCGACGCCGTTCTTTCCGATCACGACGACGAGCCCCGGTACCAGGTCGAGCTCGAGCGTGGCGTACGAGCGAAAGTCGCGAAGGGAGACGTGGTTGACGATCAGCCGGCGAGGCGGATCGGCATGATCAGGTACAGGAAGTCGTCTCCTGCGCCCTGGATAAGGCCTGGGCGAAGAGGACTGATTAGCCTCAGTCGGACCTGGTCGTCTTCGAGCGACTCGAGACCGTCACGGAGAAATTCCGCGTTGAAGCCGATCTCGATTGGGTCGGCCGTGTATGCGGCAGGGAGCGATTCGTGCGCCTCTCCGACGTCCTGGGTCTGCGCGGAGATCGTCAGCTGGCCCTCCTCGAATCGCAGGCGAAGCGGGGACTTCCGCTGGGCCATGAGCCCGGTACGACGAACGACGTCCAGCAGCTCTTCGCGTGGGAGTTCCACCTCCGCCTCGAAGGTCTCCGGCAGAAGCTGGCGGTAGTTCGGGAATTGCCCGTCGATCCGCCGGGCGGTCAGCCACACGTCGTCGACGGCGAAGACGATCTGGTTCTCCTGGATTCCGACGGTGAGCGAGTCCGCACCGCTCGCCTGCGCGATTCGGGCGAGCTCGGAGAGTGCTCTGGCGGGAACGATCGCCTCGATCTCGCCGGCGGGACCCTCCGTGATCTCGGTCTCCTTCACGCTGAGCCGGTACGAGTCGGTGGCGGCCATGATGAGCTTCCCCGCCTCGAAGCGAACCAGCACGCCCGTCAGGACCGGGCGTGACTCGTCCCGTGATGCAGAGCGGCTGACCTTCATGATCGTGTCCAGGAGTGCCGCCCGTTCGATCGAAAAGCTCTCGTCCGGGGCGATCTCCGGAAGTCTCGGGAAGTCATCAGGGCTGTACGTGTGGAGCCCGTAGGAGGCGGAGCCGCAGACGAGGTGCGCAATTCCCTCCTCGGCCCGGTGCTCGAGCGTCACTTCGCTAGCGGGCAAGAGGCGCACGATGTCGACGAGGAGGCGCCCCGGAATAACAACGGAGCCTTCCTCTTCGACCTGCGCGTCGAGCGAGACGCGAAGGGAGATCTCCATGTCCGTAGCCGCGAGCGAAAGCCGACCGCCCTCGGCCCGGAGCATGATGCCGGTGAGGATGTTGACGCTCGTCCGGGACGAGACGGCGCGCCCGACAACACCCAGCTTCTGGGCGAGCTCTTCTCTCGGACACGTCACCTTCATACGGGTGGCGATCACGGTATCCATAGAAGTCATTTAAAGAAAACCCCAGTCATAGTCATAGGGAGTGTGCACGGTGGGGAAGACGGCGCTCCGCCGCTCCAGTACTGCGATTGGGACATTTGAGCCTGGGGGTGTCGTTTGTGGAGAACGGCGCCCTTTGCACAGGCTCGAAAAGGATCGAGAAAGTTCCCTCAGTTTCACGCGCTTGTCCACACCTGGTTGTCAACGGACCTGCTTGATCCGGGCCGTGAGCTCTTGGACGAGGTTGTAGACGCTGCGGTCTTCCTGGAGCAACCGCGCGATCTTCGAAGTGGCATGGATAACCGTGGTGTGGTCGCGACCACCAAACTTCTTGCCGATCTTCGGCAAGGAGCTATCCGTGAGTTCGCGACAGAGATACATGGCGACTTGCCGTGGATAAACGATGGACTGCGAACGCCGCTCGCCGGTCAGCTCTTGCATCGTGATGCCGAACCGGTCGATGACCGTCTCCTGGATCCGCTCCACCGAGATCTCGGGCACCTCACCTTGCGGAAACACGTCCTTCAGGACCTCCTGGGCGAGCTCGACGGTCATCGGGCGCCCGGTTAACGAGGAGAAGGCGACGACCCGTGTCAGTGCTCCTTCGAGCTCCCGGATGTTCGTGGAGATTCGACCGGCGATAAAGCTCAGCACCTGCGGGTCGGGGACATGGATCCCGTCGACCTTCACCTTCTTTCGCAGGATCGCGATCCGCGTTTCGAGGTCGGGAGGCTGGATGTCTGTGATCAGGCCCCATTCGAACCGAGACCGGAGTCTCGCTTCGAGCGTTGCGATGTCGCGGGGCGGTCGGTCGGACGAGATCACGATCTGGCGGCCGGCCTCGTAGAGCGCGTTGAAGGTGTGGAAGAACTCCTCCTGGATCCGCTCCTTGCCTTCGAAGAACTGGATGTCGTCGATCAGCAGGACGTCGTAGTGGCGGTACCGGTGCTTGAAGCCCTCAATCCTCTTGTCGCGCAGCGAGTTGATGAAGTCGTTCATGAACGTCTCGCTCGTGACGTAGCGAGCGGCCAGGTCGCCTGCGTGCTCGGTCACGTAGGCGGCGACCGCCTGTTGTAGATGGGTCTTGCCGAGCCCAGTGCCGCCGTAGATGAAGAGAGGGTTGTAGGCCTGGGCCGGCGCCTCGGCGACTGCAAGCGCGGCCGCATGGGCGAAGCGGTTCGATGAACCGATCACGAACGAGTCGAAGGTGTATTTCGGGTTCATCCCGTCAGGGCCCCGTCGTGCGGGTGTGGAGCTCGCAGGTCCGGTCTCTCGCTGATGTGCTTCCTCGCGGACGACGACTCGCACGCGCCGTTCCTCGCCCGTCACGTCCGCCACCGCGGCCTCGACCAGCCCGAGGAAATGGCCCTCGATCCACTCACGCGTGAAGTCGTTTGGGACGACGACGACGAACGCTTCGCCCTCGAACTCACCTCCCGACGCGCCGTCGAACCACGTCTGAAAGGTGGTGTCGTTCAGTGCGTCCCGGAGGCGCGCGGCAACTTCGGTCCACAACAGCTCCGCGCTCAGCTCGACAGGACGATCCACCCGCTCGATTCGCTCCTAGCCAGACTCCAGGGAGCGGCGACTATAGCAGCGTCAATAGCGTCTTACAACGGGCGGCGAAGGCGTGAATTCTCGCGGGGAAAAGGCTGATTTGCAGGGCTTCTCAAGTTATCCACATCCATCTCCACAATGTGGATAACACTCCCGTTCGCGGCTTCACAAGCCCGCTCGAGGCTGTGGATTGTCGGGACCCCAAAAGCGTTCTTCACCGACCGCTTCGGGCCTTCTCTATACTGGCTGCGGTCGCCCGGAGCGGCTTCTTCTTTGGGCCTTATTCGTGAAGCGAACCTTTCAACCGAACGTCCGCCGGAGGAAGCGCCGGCACGGGTTCCGCGCAAGAATGCAGACCCGGGCAGGCCGTGCGATCCTGAAGCGTCGTCGTGCCAAGGGACGCAAGCGCCTTTCCGCCTGAGGCGCAGGCCTCGAGGGGCATGAAGCGCCGCAACCGCCTCTCGCGCTCGCGGGATTTCGATGCTGTCTACCGCCGGGGCCGGTCGGTGTCGACGCGCTACCTGGTCCTGTATGCGTTCCTGCGGCCCGACGAGGCGGAAGAGGAATCGAGGCTCGGACTTGCTGTCTCGAGAAAGGTGGGCGGGGCGGTGGAGCGAAGCCGCGTCAAGCGCCGATTGCGGGCAGCCTTCGAACAGCTCCGGGAGGGCCTGCCCCCGGGGCGGGACTTCGTGCTGATCGCGCGCCCGGGACTTGCAGAAGCCGCGGAGGCCAACGGCTTCGAGTGGCTCGGGGAACGCGTGCGCGAGGTCTTCCGGCTCGCCGAAGGCGCCGACCGGGGAGCCCGGGCATGATCGCGATCCCCAGACTTCTCGTCAGGACCTACCAGCGCCTGCTCAGCCCGCTTCTGCCCGCTCGCTGCAAGTATCAGCCGTCCTGTTCGCAGTACGCGCTCGACGCGCTCCGCGAGTACGGGCTCGCACGCGGCCTCGTGCTCGCCATGTGGCGTCTGCTTCGCTGTAATCCCTGGAGTCACGGAGGCGTGGACTACGCGCGCGACCAGACGATCTTCGAGGCCCGCTCGTGATCGCCCTCCTGGCCATCCTCGAGCCGATCGAGAGACCACTCACCGCGATCCTCGAGTGGCTCCACGCCTCTGTCGGGCTCTCGTGGGCGTTCGCGATCATCGTGCTCACGCTCATGGTGCGGATCGTGCTCGTGCCCCTGACCGTGAAGCAGATTCGCTCCATGCAGAAGCTCCAGATCCTCGCGCCGGAGCTGAAGGCGCTGCAAGCGAAGTACAAGAACGACAAGAAGCGCCAGCAGGAGGAGGTGATGCAGTTCTACCGGGAAAACCAGGTGAACCCGCTCACCTCATGCCTCCCGATCGCCTTCCAGATCCCGATCTTCATCTCGCTCTTCTACTCCCTCAAGAATTTCGAGAAAGATGTGTTCCCGAAGTACCCGAGCTCGGACCTCGGATTCCTGAACATCGTCCCGAGCATCACCGACAACATCAGCGAGCATCTGACCGGCCCGAACTACTCCGGCCTCCTCTTGCTCGTGCTCTATGTCGGCAGCCAGATCGCGTCGACGCTCTTCATGTCGGCCACGATGGACCAGCGCCAGAAGTACCTCTTCATGGCGCTTCCGCTCATCTTCATCTTCTTCATCGTCAACTTCCCGATGGGCCTCATGCTCTACTGGACGACGACGAACCTCTGGACCGTGGGCCAGGGCCTGATCACGCGACGCCTGGTGCCCCGCCCGCAGCCGGCGCCAAAGCGCAGCTCGCGGACGGAGCCGCGACCACCGGGCGACGGCGGCGGCGGCAACGGAGCCAAGTCCCGGGGCCCCGCTCCGAAGCCCGGTCCCGCCCAGCAGAAGTCACAGCCGGGCGGCGGGCAGCGAGTACGCCGCCGCAAGAAGCGCGGCTCCGCCCGAAGATGACCGAGGAGGTCGAGGCCGGGCTCCAGGTCGAGGCGACCGGTGAGACCGTCGGCGAGGCTAAATGGGCGGCGCTTCGAGATCTCGAGCAACGCTACCCCGGGCTCGACAAGGGCAAGGTCCGGTTCGTCGTGGTCTCGGAAGGCGAACGCGGGCTTCTGGGAGTCGGGTTTACGCCCGCGCGGGTGATCGCCTCTCTCGAGGAAGCGCCGCCTTCGGGCGCTCCCCCTGAGGAGCAGGCCGGCACTCCACCCGCCCGCGTCCGTGACCTCCTCGACCGGATTTGCCGGGCTCTCGGCGTACCGGCGACCGTGGCGATCGCCGAGAGCGAGAGCGGAATGGTGGCGACCCTCGGCGGATCGGAGCTCGGGCTTCTGATCGGGAAGCGCGGCCAGACCCTCGACGCGATCCAGTACCTCGCGAACGCCGTTCTCATGAAGAACGCAGAGCCGGACACGCGTCCCGGCGTCGTAATCGACGCAGCCGGGTACCGAGCCCGCCGCCAGAACGCGCTCGAGCGCCTAGCCGAGCGAGCGGCACGGGATGCTGTACGCACTGGAGCGCCTGTCGAGCTCGAGCCCATGAGCTCTGTCGAACGAAAGATCGTCCACGTCTACTTGAAGGAGCTCGGCGGAGTCGAGACCGAAAGCGACGGAAACGAGCCCAACCGCTTCGTCGTCGTTCGTCCCGCGGAGTGAAGGACGCGAGGCTGGAGGAGTGGCTTCGCGGCCTCGTCTCTACGCCTGGCCTCACGGCTCTCACCGACCTCGAAGAGGCGCGACGTGTCCTGCTCGATGAGGCGCTCTCGGGCCGTGAGCTGGTGGAGCGCGGGCCGCTCGTCGACGTCGGCTCTGGCGGCGGCTCCCCGGGCATCCCGCTCGCCCTCGTTCTGCCCGAGATCCAGGTCGTCCTCCTCGAGTCGAACGGCAAGAGGTGCGATTTCCTGCGCATGCATTCGACGGGGTTCGCGAACGTGTCGGTTGTTTGCGCTCGTGCCGAGGAGCACGGCCGGAGCGCGGGGAGGGACGCGTACGGGACCGCCGTCGCCCGGGCACTAGCTCCGCCTGTGGTCGCGCTCGAGTGGTGCCTGCCCCTGGTGGCCGTGGGAGGTCGTGCGATCCTCTACACGGGCGATCCCGGGCTCGGGCTCGAGCGCGTTGCCGCCCGCCTCGGCGGTGGGAAGCCTCGTGTTCAGGCGGTCGCCGGCTTTGAGCGCCGGCACCTGGTCGTGGTCGAGAAGCTCGAGCCAACGCCGGCAGAGTTTCCGCGGCGGCCCGGGGCGGCAAAGAAACGTCCGCTTGCCTGAGTAGCCTGGAAGGGTGCCCGGCACGGTCTTCGCGCTCGCGAATCAGAAGGGCGGCGTCGGGAAGACCACGACCGCCGTCAATCTCGCCGCGTGCCTCGCGGAGGCCGGCGAGCGGACGCTCGTGATCGACCTCGACCCGCAGGCGAATGCCACCTCGGGCCTCGGCGAGCGCGCGAACGGGACGTCGTCCTATGACCTCCTCGACGGTGCCTCGGTCCAGGAGCTCGCGCACTCGACGCGGTTTGCGAACCTCGATCTGGTGCCGTCTCGCCCCGAGCTCGCGGGGGCGGTTGTCGAGCTCGCTCGGCTCGGGGACGGCGAGACCTTCCTCCGCGAGTCGCTCCGGCCGGCGCGTGAAGCGTACTCATTCGTCATCGTCGACTGCCCACCCTCGCTCGGGCCGCTGACCGTGAACGCCCTTGCCGCCGCGGATCGCGTTCTCGTTCCAATCCAGTGCGAGTACTACGCGCTCGAAGGTCTCGCCCAGCTCCTTGACTCCGTCGATCGCGTGCGGGTGCGGTTGAACCCGCGACTGACGGTCGCGGGGCTTCTGCTTACGATGGCGGACAGGCGCACCCGCCTCACCGCCGACGTGGCCCGCGAGGTGCGTGAGAGCTTCGGAGACCTCGTTTTCGACGCAGTCGTCCCGCGAAGCATTCGGCTGGCGGAGGCGCCGAGCTACGGGCTGCCGATCACCGTCTACGCGCCTTCGTCGCCCGGCGCCGATGCGTACTACAAAGTGGCGAGCGAGCTTGTCGAACGCGGCTAGCCCCTCGGAAGGGCGCCGCGGGCTCGGCCGGGGGCTCGAAGTCCTGCTCGGCGGAGCCGCCCACGACACCGAGCTGGCGCAGCTGCCCCTGGGGGCGATCCGGCCGAATGGGCTGCAGCCGCGCCGGCGCTTCGATCCGGAGGCGCTCGCGGGCCTGGCGGAGTCGGTCCGGGTTCAGGGCGTCGTCCAGCCGGTCGTCGTCAGGCCGATCGCGGACGGGGCCTACGAGCTGATCGCGGGCGAACGCCGTTGGCGTGCTGCCAAGGCGGCCGGCCTCGCCACTATCCCGGCGCTGGTTCGCCCCACCGACGACCGGGATTCTCTGCTCCTCGCACTCGTCGAGAACGTCGCGCGCGAGGACATCTCTCCGATCGAAGAAGCGCGCGCGTACGCGATTCTCCAGGACGAGTTCGCGCTCTCGCTCGGCGAAGTGGCAGAGCGGGTCGGGCGCTCGAAGCCGTCGGTGTCCAACCGGATTCGGCTGCTCGACCTTCCCGACGACGTCCTCGGTCTCGTCGAGCGGGGGCTGCTCTCGGAGGGGCACGCGCGCGCCGTACTCGCCGTACCCGACCACGAAGAGCGGCGGAAGCTTGCACGGCGCATCGTCAAGCAGGGCCTGTCGGTCCGGGCTGCCGAGCGCGCCGCTCGCTGGGCGGGCGCCAGCACGAAGCACCGCACGGCCGGCAGGGTCGACCCGGAGCTCGCGGCCCGCGCCCAACGAGCTCTCGAGCGACTCACGGGTGCGGGGGTCCGTATAGGAGCCCGCCGGATCGAGATCGACTTCCGCGACGAGACCGAGCTGGCCGAGATCGTCGAGGCATTAGAAGCCCTAGAGACATCTGCCGCGTAACCCTGTCGGTCCTGCGCGCGTTTCAACGAACGTGAACGAGCGTGAATCGCTGGAGGCTCTCCGGTTGGACGAGGGCATGCGCGAGGTGATCCTCCGTATGGGACGGTTGGCGCGACAGGGGGACCTGAATGCCTTCAAGTACCGCGTGGCGAACGATCCCGAGCTCTGCCCTCACACGAAGGCCTGGGTCGGCGAGCTCGCCGACGACGTGCCCTGCCTCATGGCCGTCGAGACGTACCTCACCGGCTAGCTACAATCCTCGCCCGCGGGCGATTAGCTCAGTTGGTTAGAGCGCCGCTCTGATAAGGCGGAGGTCCCTGGTTCGAATCCAGGATCGCCCATTCACCGATTCGAGTCCGGCCCGCGCTGGCGCGCGTGCCATGACGACTCGAATCGGTTTATTCCGGGTCCCGGGAGTCATCGAGCCGTACCGGGCGAAGCCCGGCACGACGACGAAGATCTAGGCCATGCGCAGAGCAACGATGTCGTGACGCCCTCACATCGAGACGATTCCCGGGCCGTGAGTATCATCAGACGAGGGCGATTTGATGCAGGAGATGGTCATCTACGGGGTGAGCTTCGACATGGTCGGCAAGCAGCCGATCGTGCTTCTGAAGACCCAGGAAGGGAATAAGTTCCTCCCGATCTGGATCGGACATCCCGAGGCCGCGGCGATTCTGATGAAGCTCCAGGGCGCGAACACGCCGCGGCCGATGACACACGACCTCCTCACCGAGGTGCTGGAGCAGCTCGACGCCCGCATCATCCGGATTGCCGTCACCGAGCTTCGGGAGAACACCTTCTACGCCCTCATCACGGTGGCGGTCGACGGCTCGGAGATCGAGATCGACTCGCGGCCGAGCGACGCGATCGCGCTTGCCGTTCGCTCCGGAGCTCCGATCTTCGCGGCCGAGGCCGTGATCGAGGAGAGCGCGATCGAGTTCGAGCACGAGGACGTGAACGAGGAAGAAGTCGTCGAGGAGTTCAAGAAGTTTCTCGACGAGGTGAAGCCAGAAGACTTCTCGACCGAGAGTTAGGGAGCTAGCCTGCGGCTTCGGCCGGCTCGTCCTGGCTTCGCGCCACCTCGCGCTTTGTCAGATCGAGGAGTTCGGTGTAGACCTCTTTCAGGCCGTCCGCCGAGAGCGGACCGGCATTCGCTCTCGTGAGGTAGCTGACCATCCATTCCTCCCGGGAGGGATCGAGGAAGTCGTAACCGCGGGAGGTTTTGTACTCCTTCAGGCGCGCGACGAGCTTCAGGCGCTTGTTGATTGCCTCGACGATGGCGCGGTCGTTATCAGAGATCTGCTCTCGGATCTGCCGCACCACGGGGTCCTTGCTCGCCTCGTCCATGGGCGGCGAAGGATAGTCACCGCACGGTGCTAGGGGAAGACGCGAACGGTAGCGCCGTATGTCCAGCGGTTGAAGAGTGAGTACGCGGCCCAGATCGGAATCCGGACGCAACCGTGACTTGCGGGGAAGGGCGGCACCGAGTGGTAGCCGTGAATTGCGAAGGCGCCTCGGAAGAAGAGGGAGTAGTACATGCCCAGGGCGTTGAAGCCGCGCAGCTTGCTATAGACGTGCCACGCTCCGACCGGCGTGTTGCCCGTTGCCCCCGTCGAGACGTGGAGGACGTTGACCACCCGGCCGTCGCGCACCTCGAAAAGGACCTGCCGGGTCTTGTCCACCTCGATGTGATCACCGCGCCTGACCCGTGCGGCGGGCGCACCAACCCGGCTAAGCAGGCGCCAGAGCGTCGGTGTCACGCGCCCGGTCCGCCGCAGCCGGTAGACCTTCTGGAAAGCCCAGACTGCCTCGACGGTGTCGTAGCCGTAAAGCGAATCGACTCGAGGGATCGCGTAGTGACGATCGCGCAGCATGCGCTCGAGGAGACGGACGCTTGTGCCGCGTGATCCGCGCGCGAGATAGGGCATGGTGATCCGCCGTCGCCTCGTGGTGCTCTTCGCCGCATAGCCGGCTGCCGGCGCTAGCGTTAGCTTTACGGTCAGTAGGCCGGGCTTGGTGGTCGGGAGGACGATCCGGAAACGTCCATACGGCCCGACTCGCACCCAGCTCGTCCCGGTGCCGATCGTCCGCCGGAGGGTTCCGGCACGGGCCGGCTGAAGGCGTCCGGCAAGGACGAGGCCGCCCCCGAGCGTGGGCGTGCCGTGGAAGAGCGCGGTTAGCGAAGGAAGGACTGCAAGTCCGACCGGGCTCGACTCGACGATCGTGCCCGCCGCGTCCACCTTGGCCCGCGTCACGTAGTTGCCCGGCTTCCGGATCGTTCCGACGATGTCGTAGGTCCCGTCAGCTCGCGTCGTGGCTCTTCCAACCACGTAGGCGTTGTCTCCCTGGATCAGATAGGCGCGGACCGGGGCTGCACCCACGGCAGGACTGACCGCGCCGGTGAAGTGGACGGTCTTCTCGAACGGAACTGTCGTCCGGCTGACCGCGACACTGATGGTCTCCCCGGCCGCGGCGGCGACTGCCGGAGAGGCGAAGGCGAGGAGCAAGACCCCGAACACGATCGCG
>JBBQXP010000033.1:0-25936 GCA_038209555.1 Gaiellales bacterium | reverse complement strand
GCTCCTCGCTGCGCTCACCACGCTCGGCGCCGATCAGCTCCGACACCTCCGCCTCCATCAGCTGCTGCACCACCCAGGAAAGCGACTCGCGCAGGAAGTCGACGCCCTCCTCTTCGAGCAAGTAGCTGACAACCTGCTCAGCAGTCATCCTCTTCATCTCGGCCATCGCGGTGACTCTCCTCTCGTCAAATTCCTTGGCAGGAACCGACGAGTCTGAGCGCCGCGGTGGCCGGACCCTCACCCGGCTCCGTCCGACGCGCTCCTACACCACGCTATGGGACGTGACCGTGTCCGTGGATCCAAGGAGCGGTTGGAGCTCCCGGTAACCACAGGTGGGACGTCCTCGAGCCCGCCGACTGAAGAAGGGTCAGCATTGACTGCACCGAGATGGCCAGCCCGTCCCATTTGCCGAAACGCCCGCCGAGGCTCATCTTCCCCCGACCCGCTATGACTCCGCCCTAGGGGGCGCGGGCCGTCGAAGCACGCGGAATCAGTCGCGTGGGCACAAGTCGGTGCCGTTGCGGCGCCGATCGCCCTTCGACCAGCGCAATCAGCATCGTTACGGCGTGTTGGCCGATTTTGTCCGGATGGAGGCCTAGGGTCGTCAAAGGCGGTTGTGCATGGCGGGCGGCCTCGCTGTCCGATAAGCCGGCGATCAGCAGCTCATCGGGAACAGGGATGCTCCTCGCCTGGGCCGCACGAAGGGCTCCGAGGGCGAGTCGATCGAGGGTCGCGTAGATCGCGTCCGGACGAGGGTGGCCCGCGAGGAGCTCGAGGCCGCAGGCGTGGGCGGCGCTCTCGGTGACGCCCTCCCTGACGATTGCGACCACGGGCTCATGCTCTCGCTCGCGCATCCATTCCTCGTAAGCCTGGCGGCTGTCGATCGTGTAGGAGTAGAGGGTGGGCGCAGTCAAGAGCGCGATCCTGCGCGCCCCCGCTTGCTCGAGGTGGTCGAGCATCGTCCGGGTGCCCCTCACATGGTCGTTATCGACCCAGTACGTGTCGTCAGCGTCGCTCGGGCTCCGCCCAGTCGTGACGAAGGGCACGTTCTGCACTTGGAGCATCTGGACGAGGGGATCAGCGACCGTGGGATCGACGATCACGGCCCCGTCCGGCTGGAGCTGGTTCCAGGCTTCGGTGTGAGCGCTGGGCGGCGCCAGCACGAGCCAGTAGCCGTGAGCGAGCGCAGTCAGGGTGGCCGCGTTCATGAGATCTGCGAAGTACTGAATGTCGGAGACCATGAGCGGCGGCCCCTCGGCACCCGACACCTGAAGGGCGAGGAGGCCGCGCCAGCCGCTCGCGAGCCCCTGGGCGAGAGCGTTCGCCCTATAGCCGAGCTCCTGCGCGGCGATCCGGACGCGCTCCCGCGTCTTCGCGTTGAGCCTTCCCTTCCCGCTGAGGGCGTGCGAGACAGTGGTGATCGAGACGCCGGCTCTGCGAGCGACTTCGTGGATGCTCGCGGGCCGGGTGCGGTCGTTCGCCATGCCGCCTAGTTTCACACGGAAAGGCTTGACTCAGCAAAAGCGCTTTGTCATGATCGCCAACGGTATGCGGACAGACGGCGAAGACCGAGCCTTGCTAGCGACAGGTCACGACGAGCCTCCGAGCGATCGAGTCGGCGCCATCGAGGTCCGCGGAATCGACGTCATCCCCGATGCCGACCGCCACGGCGAGCCACGTGAGCTCTTCTGGCTCTGGCTCGCCGCCAACACGGCGTTTATCTACATCATCCTCGGCGGGCTGATGATCTTGATCGGCCTGAACGTCTGGCAGTCGATCCTAGCTGTCGTGCTCGGGAACGCCTTCTACATCCTCATCGGTCTCGGAGGCATCCCTGGGCCGCGGGCAGGAACCCCGACGCTCATCATCTCGCGCGCCCAGTACGGCATCAACGGCAACCGGCTCTCGGCGCTTCTGAACTGGTTCAACCTCGTCGCCTTCGAGGCGATCAACTTCTCGATCGGCGCATTCGCGCTCTACGCTCTGGCGGAGTTCGCTGGCTGGCAGATCGGAAACGCTGGCAAGGCGATCCTGCTCGCGATCGTCATCTTCCTCACTTTCACAATCGCCTTGCTCGGGCACGCGACGATCGTCCTCTATCAGAAGGTCTTCGCCTACGCGCTCGGGGTTGCGGCGATTCTCCTCTTCATCTTCGTGATTCCCGACGTCAACTGGAACTACCAGCCGGAGTCGCCACTCCCCGGAACTGCAGGGCTGGCCATCTTCCTGCTCGGCCTCACGATCATCATGTCGGGCCCGCTTTCGTGGTGCGGAATGCCGGCTGACTTCACCAGGTACCTCCCGCGCGGAACCTCGGGACGGGCGATCACGCTTTACGCCACCATCGGCTGCTTCGTTCCGGCCGTCTTCCTCTCGATCACCGCGATCCTGGCTGGCACGGTCGTCGACATCAGCGACCCGCTCGTCTCGATGCGGGAGCTAATGCCGAACTGGTTCTACGCGATCTTCCTGCTCATCGTTACTTTCGGGACGATCTGCAACAACATCCTTGGCGTCTATTCCTCGGGCCTCTCCCTGCAGGCGCTCGGGCTGAAGGTCAGGCGCCACCAGGCCGTCTTGATCGATGCGGTCGTCGGAAGCGCCATGACGGTCTACGCCATCTTCATCTCGGACTTCCTGACAACGCTGACCGAGTTTCTCCAGTTCATGCTCTGGTGGTACGCGCCTTTCATGGCGATCCTCGTCGTCGACATCTACCTTCGGAAGGGCGAGTACGACGGTGTCGAGCTCCACCGGTACGGGGGCGGCCGCTACTGGTACGAGGGCGGCTTCCAGCGGGAGGGGATGGTGGCGCTGATCGCCGGCATCGTGGTCGCCTTCCTATTTGCCAACACCACGCATTGGCAGAGCCCGATCTCGACGGACGTTCTCAGTGGCGCGGACATCAGCGCCCTCGCCGGACTTATCGTGGGGGGAGGCCTGTACTTTCTTCTTGCGCGTCGCCGGGTCGCCGACGCACTCCCCGCCCGGGTTTCCTGACGGGAGCCGCGGTGGGGGCGAACCACAAGGACAAGAAGAGGAGAGGAGAGAACGGTGCCTGAGCTCATCGTCGGAAGGGCGGCTCTACTCGTCATCGATATGCAGCACGACTTCGTCGATTCCGAGGCGGGCTGCTACGCGCCCGGGGTGGAAGGCATCATCCCGCGCATCGCAGCGGTAATCGAAGCTGCGAGGGGGGCAGAGATCCGCGTCATCTACACGCAGGAGGCACACCGCCCCGGGCGGATCGACTCCGGACGCGAGCTGGATTCGGGAACGGGCGCAAGCTACCCGGGCGGGGGTGCGGACTCACCAGTGCCGGAGCACTGCGTCGAAGGCACGAAGGGCATCGAGATCATCGATGAGCTAGAGCCTCTTCCTGGCGATCTCAGGATCGTGAAGCGGCGCTATAGCTGCTTCCTCGGCACCGATCTCGAGCTTCTCCTCGGAAATCTCGGCGTCGAGACGCTCCTCGTCACTGGAGTCGACTCGAACGTCTGCGTCCTGTGGACGGTTGGAGAGGCGTTCCAGCGCGACTACCACGTGCGCGTGATCGAGGACTGCGTCGCCGGGTCGAGTCCGGAGGAGAACGATGCAGCCCTCACGATCATGCGTGCTCTCACGACGGGGGGGCGTCCAGTGTACGCAGCGGACGTTGCCTCAGCGCTCAAGCGGGATCTCGCCCCCGTCGCCTCGTGAGATCGTCCGCCAGCGACCTGGGCGGCGGCTTCCACGGGTTCGTCGAAGGAGCTCCGACGACGCGTGGCTGACTGGTTCTACGCGCGCGAGGTGATTCGCGGAGTCTGGGTTCTCGCCGAGCCTCAACACGTCTACACCTGGATGGTGGCGGGGGAGGATCGAGCCGTACTTCTCGACACTGGGATGGGCATTCTCCCGATCCGGCCGCTTGCGGAGAGCCTCACCGAGCTCCCGCTGAGCGTCGTGAACACGCACTACCACTTCGACCACATCGGCGGAAACCACGAGTTCGACGAGATCGCCATCCACGAGCTCGGGGCGCCGCTGATCGCTCAGGAGGTACCGCGAGACGTCCTCGACGCCTACGTCGGCTACGCGCGCAGGCAGCTCGACGCGCTGGCGGCCTACCGCGGTCTCGACGCCGAGTTCTTCTGGCTCCTGAGCTCCGAGAGCGAGCCGCGGCCCTTCCCGAAGGGGTTCAACTCATCGGACTGGACGATCCGGCCGACCGAGGCGACCCAGACGCTCGTCGACGGCGATCGCATCGATCTCGGCGGGCGCGTCCTCACCGTCATCCATGCCCCGGGCCACAGCCCGGACGGGATCTGCCTCCTCGAGGAGCGAGAAGGACTTCTCTTCGGCGCCGACACGATCAACGCCGGGCCGATCTACGCGCAGTTCCCGGATTCGGACGTTGGGGTGCTTGCCGCCTCGACGCGGCGGCTCTCTGAGCTCAATGACGCCGTGCGGCTGATCATGGTTCACCACTATGGCCGGGTGATCGCCGACGCCGCTTTCCTGCCCAAGATCGCGGAAGGAGTGGCGCAAGTACGGGCCGTTGGGACCACACTTACCCCAGGCCGTGACATCCTCGGGGGCCCGGTGCTCGAGGCCCGCTTCGAGCACTTCTCGGTCGTGCTCCCGGATCCTGATGCTCCACAGCAGGCCCTGACGGCCGAGGCGTGAGCAGCGTGGCCGCGACCTCTCGTCCGGTCAGACGGGGAAGTGCCCGGTCGAGGCAAAGGGCGAACGAGCCGAGCTTCGTTGGCACGAGCAATGAGAGCGACGAACGATCGGAGGCAAAGTGTCCTCAGAACGAGTGATAACCGACACGACCATGTGGACCTCGCTGCTCCACTCGGGGCTCGCAGGCTCATTTCTGAAGCTTCCCCACCTCGCGCCGGACGCAGACATGCTCCGCGAGCACGGAGCCCGTGCCGCAATCTATGGGATCCCGTGGGACTCGACGTCGATCAGTCGGACCGGGGCGAACTATGGTCCGCGCGGGATCCGGGAGGTTTCCTGCCAGTTCCTCACGTACAACGCGACGCTCGACTTCGACCTCGTCGAGGCGCTGGCTCCGGTTGATTGCGGCGATGCCCATGTCGTGCTTGCGAATGCAGAAAAGACGTTCGCCAATGCCGAGGCCGACCTCAGCCAGATCATCGCGGCCGGGGCGCTGCCGGTCACGCTCGGCGGGGACCACTCGGTGACGATTCCTGCCGTTCGCGCCGTCCGCGAGCACTACAAGCGTCCCGGCCTCGTCCTCATCGACACTCACCTCGATACCGCGCCCGACGTGGGAGGAGAGCTCCTGAACCACTGCTGCCCCATCACTCGCGCCGTCGACGCAGGCTTCCCTCCCGAGAAGATCGCCCTCGTTGCGATTAACGGCTGGATGAACCCGCGAGCAGAGATCAACTACTGCCGCGAGCGGGGCATCACCGTCATCTGGCTCGAGGACATCTGGGAGCGTGGGGTCGATGCAGCGGTCGAGCAGGCGCTCGCAGTCGCGCTCGATGGGACGGACGGGCTCTATCTGAGCGTCGACGTCGATTCGCTCGACGCTGCCTACGCTGTCGGAACGTGCGTGCCGACGCCCGGCGGGCTGACGAGCCGGGAGGTCATCCAGCTCGTCCGGGGCATCGCTGCGCAGGGCCTTCTCGGCGTGGACGTCGTAGAGGCGGCGCCCAGCCTCGACCCGACGAGCGCGACCTCGGGTCTGGCCGGTCGAATCGCGCTCGACGCCATGGCCTTCCACGCGGGCGCGAAGATGTGAATCGCCTAGCGTGAACCTATTCGTGACTCGTTCCTAGACACCAAAGGAGACAGTTGTGGCTCACGTCTCTACATCTCTCGGCTTTACGACGGCGTCTCGGCTGGCCGAGCTCATCCGAAAGAAGCAGATTTCTCCTGTCGAGCTCGTCGACACGTTTCTCGAACGAATCGAAATTCTCAATCCAAAGCTCAACGCGTACCTGACGGTCGTCGACTCCGAGGCGAGGGCGGCCGCAGCCGATGCGGAAAAGCGGCTAACGCGCGAGGAAGGACTGCCGCCCCTCCACGGCGTTCCGATCGCGATCAAAGATCTCGAATGGACTAAGGGAATTCGAACCACAATGGGATCACTCGTCTACAAGGATTTCGTCCCCGACGAGGACTCGATCGCGGTCGAGCGGCTCCGAGCAGCCGGCGCCATCATCTTGGGCAAGACGAATACCTGTGAGTTCGGGATGCTCCTGGAGACGAAGAATCTGCTCGGAGACGACGCTCGGAATCCCTGGGACACGAGTCGGACGACGGGCGGCTCGAGCGGCGGATCGGCGGCAGCCATCGCTACCGGCCTCGCCGCGCTCGCCACCGGCACCGACTCGGCCGGCTCGATCAACAACCCTTCCGGGATGTGCGGCGTGTATGGATTAAAGCCGAGTCACGGCCGAGTGCCCATGTGGCCCAATACGGGCGACTCTTCCCTGTTTCTGGACACCGGACCCATCGCACGCACGACCAGGGATGCGGCGCTCATGCTCAGCGTCATGGCCGGCCACGATCGGCGCGACCCGATGTCGATTCGTGAGCCGGCCGCTGACTATCTCAATGCGATTGACGATCAACCGGCTCGACTCCGAATGGCTTGGAGTCCCGATCTCGGCCGCTTCAAGGTCGAACCCGGGGTGCGGTCGATTACGGAGGCGGCCGCTCGAGCATTCACTGATCGTGGATGGAGTGTCGACGACGCGACTCCAAAGATCGAGGACCCCTTCGACGACATCTACATGCCGATCTACCTGAGCGACGAATACGCGACTCTCGATTACCTGCTGGACGAACGGGCCGACGAGCTCTACCCCGATACGAGGGAAGAGCTGAAGAAGGCTCGAACGATCACGAGGGAGCAGCAGGTAAAGGCCCTCAACGGCCTATGGCGCTTCCAGAGCCAGATGGCGGACTTCTTCGACGACTACGAGATCCTCCTGACGCCAACCAACCCAGTGCCTGCCTTTCCCGTGAACGAGCCGCCTCCTGAGATCGACGGCCACCCGGTCGAGCCCTACTGGACGTCATTCCTGCCGTTCTTGACCGTGTGCAACATGACCGGGCAGCCGGCGGCGTCCGTCCCCTGCGGCTTCTCAGCGGACGGCCTGCCTATCGGCCTCCTGATCGTCGGCAGGCACGGGAGAGATGACGTCGTGCTCGCGGCGTCCGCAGCCTTCGAAGAGATGAAACCGTGGGCGGACAACGTCCCGCCGATCGCCGACCTGTGAGAGAGCTACAGGGGAGCCGGTAGCTCCTCGACGTGGCGAACTGCTATGTCGTCCCGTTCTGCCGCGTGCCCTTCACGAGGATATACGGGCGGTCGAGCGCCACGCCTCCGCCTGTCCTTTCATCGTCGAAGAGGGCGATCAGGTCAGCCTTCAGTCCGGCAGTTCGGTCCGGCTCGAGCATGCGCAGAAGCGTGACGATTGGGCCGAATGCCGTGCTGAACTCGTCCCACATCGCCTCGCCGGACTCCCCTTCCCAAGGCGTGTTGAGGTGTTCGAACGTGAGATCGAAATACTCTGTGGGGTGCGCAAACTCAGCCGGCCGGGTTTACGCACCCACACCCGCTGGATCTCGAGTGTCAGATTCATCCGCGACCCGCTATCCCAGGCGGTAAGTTTCCGTCATGGCCAGAAAAGTCCTCATCGTCAGCACCGTCGAACATGCGGACGACGCATTGCGCGCACATGTCGGGGAGGCCGACACAATCAAGGTCGTGGTGCCGGTCGTACGACAGGGCGTACTCGACTGGCTCGCCAACGACCAGCAAGCGTTCGGTCGGGCAGAGCGAGTCGCCGAACGCACGGCCGAGCAGCTCCCTGGCGAGACCGCTGACGCTGTTGCCGGCGAAGCGAACGTCGGTCTCGCGATCCGCAACGCTCTTGCGACTTTTCCGGCGGACGAGATCGTCGTTGCGGTTCGTCCGGACGAAGAGGAAGGGCTCGTCGAGTCGATTGCGACCGACAGCGCGCCGCAACACTCCCTCGAGGGAGTGCCCGTCCGCTACGTCGTGATCCGGGACTAGTGGCCTGCGCCCGGTAGGGCGTTGACATGCTTGGGGTGCGTCCGGCGCGCTCGCGAGCATGGGCCGCTCAACCGGAAGGGAGCACGTGTTGAGCGACAACCGCAAGTACCGCAAGTTCACGTCGAAGCAGAAGGTCGAGCTGGTGCTGGCCTCGTTCCGTGGCGATCGGTAGATCGCCGAGCTCTGCCGCGAGCACGACGTCGCCGAGAGTCTGCTGCGCGAGTGGCGCGACCAGGCGCTGGCGGGGCGGCGGAGCGTTTTCGAGTCGGGGCAGGACCGGTCGCTTGCGGCCGAGCAGCAGCGGCGGATCGCGCAGCTGGAGCGGGCTCTTGGTCGCAAGACCTACGAGCTCGAGATCGCGGGGGGAGCATTGCGAGGCTGGGAGGCCTGCCGGGAGATCTGCATCAATCACCCGTGCGACCACCGCCGGCTTGCCCGAGCTCTCCGGGGAGCAGCCTCGAGCATCGTCATGTGATCACATCCGCGCCGCCGCCGGAAACGTGGAGAGGCGACGAGCTCGCGCGGCGGCGCGGCTCGGCTGGCCGGGTGCCATGAGCTGTGCGCGGCGGGTTTTGCGGAGCGGGCTTCTGAGAGCGCGGCGTTTTGCGAGTCATGCGTCGTTAGGGCGGTGTTCTCAGCGGATCCGTGCCCATCCGTGCCCGTTCCGTGGGACTGCAAGGCTTGTAACAGGCCGTTCTGGCCGCGACGTCCCGGATTCCTTTTAGGGCACCCGGACGCCCGCGCGGTTGGTTGGTGACGGGGGCGAGTTGGGCCGGCGTGGGGGCCGGGTCTCCTCCGTGCAGCCCGGGGCGCCGGACACCGATCCGACGCCCTCGTTCGTGCGCTTAGGCCGAAAGCAGTCGGTCGAAGAAAGAGCGGTAGCGCTGGAGCGCGACGCGAAGGTCTTCCGTCGAGACGTCGTCTCCGCGGTCCCACTGGGTTTCCAGCGATTGGCGCTCCTCGGCGAATGAGTTGGCCAGCCTCTGCATGAGCTCTGCGACGAGGGCGTCGCCCTCCTCGACAGCGCGGCGAGGCTCGTCGACGAAGCTTGTCTGCAAGGCTTTCCACCGAGCCTGGAACTCCACCGCTTCGCCTTCCGGAAGCAGCGGGCTCCGCTCCCGATCCGCGTCGGGCTCGTGCTCTCCCGCCCCAACCTGCGAGGGATCACCGCTCATGGGGGCCGCTTCGCTCTCGGCACCTTCGGCTTGCTCTCGCCGCCCAGATTCCACCGTATCCGCACTGCGGAGCTCGTTGTCCTGCTCGGCTTCTTGGCCCTCGGATTCCGTGCCGGTGGCGCGAGTCTTCCCGGCTAGATCTGCCGTCGTCAGATCGTCGTCGTCGTGGCGCTCCATCAGCCTGCCCTTTCGGTTGGTGTTGACTCCGTGGCGCGCTCTTTCTCGTCGTCGCTTTCGAGCAGCTGCTCGAAGAGCGAGTGGTAGTGCACCATCGCCTGGCGCAGATCCTCCGTGCTCGCCTCTCCTCGACCATGGGCGCCGTAAATCTCGTGCGCCGAACGGTAGTTTTGGACGACTTCCGGATGGTCGACCGAGACCAGTTCGGCCTGCGCCTCGAACTCCTCCATCGGATAGCCACGCTCGGCCATCACGCGCTCCACGAGCCCGTCGGCGTCGCCCACCGACCCGATCGGATCGTCGACGAAACGGGCCTGGACTGCCCTCCACTCCTCGCCATAGAGCCGACACGCTTCCGGCGTGAGCGGTCGGATCTCGAGCTCCTCCCGCCGCTTTCGCCGATCGTCAAGCGCATCTTCGCCCTCGCGCTGTGAGGGCGACTCGGCCACAGTCCGGTCGTACTCGGGCCCGAAAGACTCCCTCAGACGACTCGTGCGCGTTCTCTTCCAGGCCACCCAGCCGGCAACCGCCGCAACGACCACCACCAATGAAATCACGATCCACACCCAGGCAGGCATGCGTCACTCCCCTTCCTACTCATTCAGGTCAAGCTCTCTCCTAGCGGCCCGACGACTTCATTCTTTCCGCCACGACTGTTCTTGAACCAACAGACACTCGGGTAGCCGTCTCCCGGGAATAGGAGCGAGAGCCAGCGCGAGGGTAGAGGAGGGATTGGCGAAACGCCTAGCGAAACGAAGCTAGATGGGCCTTCGGTTACCTGGAGAAGCGTCCGCGACCAAAGAAGCCAAGCACGATCAACACAAGAATGACGATGACGACGATCCAAAGAATCGACACGTTGATCCTTTCGTTAGGAGCGTGCCGACTCTATTCCCCGTCGGCTCGTTTCTGCAACGTGCAGCCGGCTGGGAGAGATAGTCCGCAGCACGCACGCCGCAGGTTAGTCCGGCTTCCGAGCGATCTCGTACTCGCCGATCGAGCCGACGACCTCTTCACCTTGACTACGTTGGTGGCCGGCGATCATGACGTAGTGGTTCGGCTTGGCGGTCACGACTTCCCACTCACTGGGGGTGTGTTCCACGCGGCCGAGACAGTCCTCGTCCGCGCACTCGCAGAGAAACGGCACTGGTGTCGTTTCGACTCCGGCGCCAACCGCGGCATCGTGCAGGGACTCGTTTCCGTGCCTGAACAGCTTCTGAGTCTCCTCTCGGTGTGGGTCCCGATCCACCTCCCCAGCGTCCCCGAGGCATAGGGGGCGAAAACCACTGGCGGGTAGAAGCTCCGGCTCTAGGCGTTCAGGCCACAGCCGACCCACGTAAGATCCGAGCGCATGGATGCCCGGACCGAACGGGCCGGCAAGAACGAGGCGGTCTTCCGCGAGGTCAACGAGCGGATCAACGACATAACGCGCGAGAACGCCGCCGAGTACCTCTGCGAGTGCGCGAACGCCACCTGTACGGAGACGATTCAGATGACCGTTGCCGAGTACGAGAACGTGCGCAGTGTTCCCACGCACTTTGCCGTCCTGTCCGGGCATGAGCTTCCCGACCTCGAAGAGGTGGTGGCGCGAAACGAGGGGTTCCTGGTCGTCCGCAAGAAGGCGGGCGCGGCGGCGGTTGCCGCCCAACTCGACCCGCGCAGCTAGTAGTCAGCGCTGTCCGCCCACAGCACCAGCACCTCGGCCGCCGGCAAGAGCGTTCGGCCGTCGAGAGTGGCCCCGCGAGGGCGCGGGCCGCCGTCCTGGCCCGATGGCCCTCGAGCATGGCGAGGAGCCCGAGCACCGCGGTCGCCTCCTCGCGCGAGGCTCTGGTGTCGCCGCAGTTAGCGGGCGTGCCAGCGAAGCGCGGCAGCCCGGAACCTCGTTGGCTCTTTGGCGAGGATTAAGAGCGTGAGCTCAAGGGCTTCGGCAAGGCCGACGTGCTCGAGCTCGGCAGCCAGGCCCGAGCGGCTAGAAGGCTTCCGGAGTCGAGCGCTCGGCGGAAGCGCCCATAGGCTGAGCCGCTGGAGGCCCGGTTAGCCGAGGCTGCCGTGGGTAGGGCAAGCTCATGGAGCAAGCGAAGATCGCTCTCGAGTGCGTCGAGTGCGGCAAGCGAGCGGGCGAGATCGCGCCCGGCTGGCAGGCTTTCCTGGTCGGCGACCCGGACATCGAAGACGATGAACTAATCGTGGTCTACTGTCCCGACTGCGCACGGCTAGAGTTCGGCCCGTTTGACGCTGGGGTCTGAGAACTTAGAGGCCAACTAGCTCATCACGCAGCTCCCGGCCCGGAATGTCATCTGCGTGCCAGACGGTTTCTTTCGTTTCTGATCCATCCATCTGGGGATCAATCGAGCGGGGTCGTTGTGAGAACGCTCGAGCACCTGTCCGATACGGCGCTGGTCGCAAGGATGGCGCGCGGGGACGATCAGGCGTTCGGAGCCTTTTACACGCGCGTCGGCCATCTTGGGTACGGACTGGCGATTGAGATAGCTCGTGACTCCGAGATCGCTCAGGAGATCGTCTGCGCGGCGTTCGTGGAGATCTGGCAACGCGCAGCAGACGCTGAGTCGCGAGTCGATCCGCGCGGGCAACTGGTGCAAGCCATCCATCGCCGCGCCGTGGAGTTTGCCCGCGCGAGCGGGCAGCCCGATCGATCTGAAGGCCTCGGGGTTACCCAGTCTCGTTGGGTCACGCGCGAAAGCCAATCCGTACGGGATCTTCTCCACCAGCTCCCTGAACTGGATCGCGAAGCGCTCGAACTCGCCTACTACTCCGGTTACACCCGCCACCAGATCGCCGCGGGACTGGACATCAGCGTTGAAGTCGTCACATCTCGCCTCAGCGATGGCTTGAACCGCTTAGGTGAACTGCAACGCGAGGCCGCCCCCAACCGGGAAGAGGAAGGGAGGGAGCGCCTGGAACGTCTCGTACTTACCTGTCGTCGACGTCCGTGAAGATCGCCACTGAAGAGTTCCAGGGAGCGGCGCTAGTGCGGTCAGCGGCCGGTGGCGAAGATCTGCTGGGCCGAGAAATATCCTGCAAATCGGCTTTATTTACCGACAGTGGCCCGTGAGGAGGGCCCGCATTTCGGGGCCCTCTCTTCGCGTGCCTCCGCTCCAGGCCATCGTCTGGTTTGAATCCTCGCAAGCGACCGGCGCCCAACTCTGAGTGCTCTTGAATGGGGCGGAAGCGAATCCGAAAGTCTGCCGGCTCGTTCGTGACGGCAGAGGTGGTCCGAGAGCTTGTACAAAGTCCTGGTGGTCGACGACGAATCGAACATGCGCTTCCTGCTTCGGATGGTCTTTGAGACCGGGGGATTCGAGGTAGTGGAGGCGCAACATGGTGCTGCCGCACTCGAGCGGGTGCAGGAAGAAGAGCCCGACCTGGTGGTGACGGATTTGATGATGCCGGTGATGAACGGGCGCGAGCTGATCGAGCGGCTGCGCGCCGACGCCGAGACGGCCGAGATCCCAATCCTCGTGGTCAGCGCGAACGCGAACGCCCAGGTGGGCGGCGCGGATGCTGCTCTGCGCAAGCCGTACGATCTGGGCGCCGGTTCCAAGATGCTTGTGGAACGTCGTTTGGAACAGTGGCGGACGAAGCAGGCGCGCGCCTATGCAACGGGATCGGTATCCGATCCCTCGTCAGATCGGTTGCAGTCAAAGCCTTGCGCGTTCTTCCGCGCCAGGCCGCGAGCAGCCGGGTCTGGACCCAGTAAGCCGTGGCCAAAGCTCGCGGCTGACCCGGGCTGTGCTCGCAGCTCCCGCCAAGCCTTAAACCTTTCTGAACAAAACGGCTGCGAGACCATTTGCCGGGAGCGGCGTGCCTAGCATCCACTCATGGCCTCCGGGACGGTCTCGCCCGCCGCTCAGATCCCGCTGGACGAGATCGCCGCGCACGCCGCCGACGTCGACCGCGCCGCGCGCTTTCCCAACGAGGCGATCGACGCCCTCCGCTCCGCCGGGCTCATGGGATTGGGGGTCCCAGAGACCTACGAGGGGCCGGGAGGAGGCCCGGCCGACGTCGTCCATGTGGTCGAGCAGGTCGCTGCGTCGTGCTCGTCCACTGGGATGATCCACACGATGCACCTAGTGGCGACACAGACCATCGCCGCCGGGACGAGCGACGACGATGTCAAGGCGGAAGCGCTTCGCGCGATCGCGAGGGGCGAGCACCTCTCCACGCTCGCCTACTCCGAGCGCGGCTCGAGGAGTGACTTCTGGGCCCAGGTCTCGCGCGCTCGGCCCGACGACCGCGGTGTCCGCATCGACGCCGAGAAGTCGTGGGTCACGGCCGCCTCGACCGCCGATTCGTACGTCACGGCCACCGGGTGGGCGGGCTCGGACGATCCCGTCGACACGGAGCTCTACCTCCTGGACGCGCGCAGCGACGGCATCGAGGTGGTCGCGCCGTTCGACGGGCTCGGGATGCGCGGCAACGACTCGTCTCCGGTGCGGCTCATCGACGTCTACGTCCCGGTCGAGCAGCGACTCGGGGATGCCGGCTCCGGCTTCGAGCTCATGATGGGCGCGACCCTGCCGTGGTTCGTCCTCGGCAGCGCCGCCTGCTGCGTGGGTCTCGCGGGCGCGGCGCTCGACGTCGCAACGGAGCACGTCACGAAGGCGCGTTTCGCGCACATGGGGACGACGCTCGCCGACCTGCCGACCACTCGCGCGCGCCTGGCGGAGGCGCGAATCCGCCATGCTCAGACGCGCGCGTACCTCTACGTCGTGGCCGAGCAGGTGGGCGCCGGAGCGCCGGAGGCGCAGCTCGGCGTCCTCTCCCTCAAAGCAGCGGCGGCCGAGACCGCCATCGCCGTGACCGACGCGACCATGCGCGTCAGTGGAGGCGCCGCCTACTCGCGCCACCTGCCGCTCGAGCGCCTCTTCCGCGACGCGCGCGCGGCGAGCGTCATGGCGCCGACCACCGACGTCCTCCTCGACCTGCTCGGAAAGGCGATCACCGGGCAGGAGCTCTTTTGAGCACCTATCGCGTCGGCGCGGTCGCCTACCACCCGCGGGTGGTCACGATCTGGGAGGGCTTTCAAGCCTGGTTCGCCGACCGGGGGCTCGACCTCGACTACACGCTCTACTCGACCTACGAGGCGCAGCTCGACGCCCTCTTCGCGGGTCAGCTCGACGTTGCCTGGAACACGAACCTCGCCTACGTTCGCGCCCGCGCGCGTGCGGACGGCGCCTGCCGCGCGGTCGCCATGCGCGACACCGACCGCGACTGGACGAGCGTTGCGGTCGTCCAGGCAGCGTCGCCGACGGGCCTCGACGCCCTGCGCCGCAAGCGCATCGGCTTCGGCGACTCGGACTCGCCGCAAGCGTGGATCCTGCCCGCCTTCGCGCTGCGCCGTCAAGGCCTCGATCCGGAGCGCGACATCGTCGCCGAGCGGCTCGACCGCGACCTCGGCAAGCACGGCGACACGGGCGGCGCCGAGCTCGCGCAGCTCGAGCGGCTGCGGACGGGCGAGCTCGACGCCTGCGTCCTCTCGACGCCGACGCTCGAGAGCCTTCGCGGCAGCGGCGACGCGGACGACCTAACAGTCGCGTGGACGTCGCCGCCGTTCCACCACTGCAACTTCACCGCGCTCGCCGGCAGGGAGGCCGCGCACGTGCGCTTCCGGGAACTCCTCTACGCGATGGATCCGGCCGACGAGCGACTGCGCGAGCCGATGGAGCTCGAATGGGTGCATCGATGGGTGGAAGGCGACGAAGCCGGCTACGCGGACCTGATCGAAGCTGTTGCATGGGACGACTGATCAAGTCGGCGGTGCTGCTCGCCCTCCTCGGTCTCGCCAGTGGGTGCGGAGGAGGCGGCGGAGAGAGCGCGACAGGCGGGCAACCGGTCTCCTTCGCCCAGGTCGAGCAGGTCTTCGCCAAGTACTCGTGCGCCGCCTGCCACCCGTCGGTGAACCCTTCCCTCGACCTCAGTCCCGGCCACATCTACGAGAACGTCGTCGGCATTCGCGCCGTCGAGGACCCGAACCTCATCCGCGTCGTCGCCGGCGACCCGGAGCGAAGCTTCCTCTACGTGAAGATCGTGGGCGTTCCCGAGCTCGGCGACATCCCCGCGATCGGGTCGCGGATGCCCCAGGGGGCCGCGCGCATGGCACAGGCCGACCTCGACCTCGTTCGGGCGTGGATCCTTCAGGGGGCGAAGAACGCAGAGGGGAAGACGGTCGGGCCGACGGTGCCGACGCCCGGGTCTCCGGGCCCGACCCCCGTCGGCGACGAGCCTGCGGGACCGACCGGCCGCGGCACGATCGTCGGCGTCGTCGAGGATCAGCGCCGTCGGCCGATCGCCCACGCGCTCGTGACGCTTCTCCTCCGCGGAGACGACCAGCCAGGGGGCGAGGAGCACTACCGGGTCGCCGAGACCGACGCCCAGGGTCGTTACACGCTCCGGAGCGCCCCCGCCGGCCAGTACCTGCTCAAGGCGTACGCACCCGAGTCGATCTACGTTTCGCGGATCGTCGCGCTCGAAGAGGGGGAGCGGGCGACCGTCAACTTCGGCCTCCCCGCGCGCGTGATACCGAATCCGACGATCTCGCGCCCGCATGTCTCTGCCCGCGCCGGAGGGACGCGGCTTGAGATGACCGTCGCGGGATCGTCGCTCGACGCGAACTACACACTCGCCGTCAACACGACCGCCGGCGTCGTCTACGAGCTTCGGAACGCCGACGAGGGTCCTGGCGTCTGGAGCCGGACGATCGACCGGCGCCTGCCCGGGGACTGGACCTTCCTCGCCGTCGACCACCAGTGCAACATCAGCGACTTCCTCGAGATCTCTGGCTAGCCGTGGCCGCGGCTGTCCTCCTCGCGGTCGGAGCGGCCGCGCTCCTCGCGACGCGCCCGTCGACCGCCGGCGTCTCGTATCGGGGCCAGGTTCAGCCCATCTTCGACGCGAACTGCGTCGCGTGCCACCCGACGAGCTACCCGTATCTCGACCTGCGCCGCGGCCGCTCTCACGCGCAGCTCGTTCGTTTGCCTTCCTCGCTGGCGCCGGCCTTCGAGCTCGTGGTTCCGGGACGGCCCGAGCTGTCATACCTCCTCACGCACCCGCCGGATCCATCGAACCGGCGTCTCCTGACCCGCGGTGAGCGGCGGTTGATCGCCCGCTGGATCAGCGAAGGCGCACACGACAACTAGAAGGAGACGGAGATGACGAAACGACGTTGCACGACCGCCCTCGCGACGATCGCCGCGGCGGGCGTCCTAGTGGCAGCCGGTTGCGGCTCGGACACAAACTCGCCCGGACCCGCCGGCGGGCAGGACACGACCACAGGCGAGACGACCACGTCCGAGACGAGCACGACCGAGACGAGCACGACTGAGACGAACGACGACACCGGCACGACTGAGACCCACACCGAGACGACGGAAGGGTAAGAGTAAAACGCACGTGACTCGACTTCCGCTCCTCTCCGCCACGGAGGCGCCGCCGACGGCGCGTAGCTGGTACCGAGCCGACGGGAGCGCGTCGGCGCTCACGCGGTCGCTCGCGAGCGCGCCCGACCTCCTCGAGACGCTCATGCCCTTCCTCGGGCAGGTCATGGGCGAGAGCTCCGTCGACCTCGCGACGAAGGAGCTCGTGATCGTCCGCGTGTCACAGCTGAACGGCTGCAGCTACTGCATCGCCGCGCACGGGCCGCTTGCGCTCGAGGCCGGCGTCTCGCCGGGCGCGCTCCGGGCGGTGTGCGACGATGCCCCGCTCGACGAGCTGCCCGAGCGCGAGCGGGCGCTCGTCACCTGGGTGGACGGCATCACCCTCGAACCGGCGGCCGTGGACGACGAGGTCCTCGCGCAGGTCCTCCAATGGGTGCGGGAGGACCAGCTGATCGAGCTCACGCTCCTCGCCGGCGCGATCGGGATGCTGAACCGCTACTGCACTGCCTTCGACATCCCGCCGCCGCGATGAGGGACGAGATCCGCGCCTCGGTCGCCGAGGGCCGGATGGGCGACCGCCTCTGGCTCTACGCGACTTACCACTGCAACCTCACCTGCGTCTACTGCCTCACCGAGTCCTCGCCGCGAATCGCTAACCGGCGCACCCTCGATTCCGACGCGATGGTGCGCGCGACAGCAGAGGCGAAGGAGCTCGGCTTTACGTGCGTCGGGATCACGGGAGGCGAGACGTTCATGCTTCCGGACTTCCCGGAGACGCTCCGGCGGGTCGGGGAGATCCTCCCCGTCGTGGCGCTCACGAACGCGACGCTCTTCACAGACCGCTTGCTCGCGCGGCTCGAGCCTCTCTTCGAGCTGGACGTCGCCTTTCAGATCTCGCTCGACTCCGACGAGCCGGCGCGAAACGACGAGCTCCGGGGCCCCGAGAATTTCGCCAAGGTCGTCGACGCGATTCCGCGTCTGCTCGAACGGGGGTTGCGCGTCCGTCTCGCGACGACCGTGGCCGATCAGGAGCCCGAGGAGCTCGAGCGGGTCTGCGTCCTCCATCGCCGGCTCGGCATCCCGGACGAGGATCACGTCGTCCGCTCCGTCGTCCGCCGCGGACGCGCAGCGACTGCCCAGATGGGCATCGAGCTCGGCCCGACGGACGTCCTTCCCGAGCTCACACTCACGGCCGACGGAGCCTTCCTCCACCCCTTCGCCCCCACCGTCCGCAGCGGCCGCACGGACATCGACCTCCTCGTCAGTCGGCAGATCGCACCGCTCGAGATGCCCGCCCGGCGGTTCCTCTCGGTCGTCCGGGATCAGCCCCTGGGCGACGACGTCGTCAGGAGCATCAGGTGAGCGTGACGCCCGCTCCCCGGTCGGGGAGCACCGATCTCGTCCTCGTCGTCCTGCGGGTGACCCTGGGGGTCCTCTTCCTGTCCGTCTGGGCGTCGAACCTCCACAAGGGCCTCTACTCGCCCGGCGACTACTCCGCCCTCGTCAACTTCTATGTGTCGGAGGGAGACGCTCCCGGCGTCTGGAAGGACGTCATGCGCTTCGCGGCCGACCACGCCGCTGTGTTCTCGAAGCTCCAGCTCGTGACCGAGCTCGTCTTCGGCGTCGCGCTCGTGCTCGGCGTCGTGACGCGGCTCGTCGGGCTCTCCGCCGGCCTCTTCCTGAGCACGCTGTGGCTGAGCGAGATCGGCGTCCCGAACGAATGGATCTGGTCGCTCGTCTTCCCTGCCCTCGCCGCCCTTTCCGTCTCCCTCCTCTCGGCGGGGCGCGCCTACGGCCTTGACGCGATCCTCCTCGACCGGCCCGCCTTCGACCGGCTGCCTCGCTGGGCGCTGGGGTGACGCGACTCGCTGCGCTCGTGGGAGTCGGAACGCTCGAGCTCGCCCTCCAGCTCTGGTTGCGGGGGCGCGCAGACGACGAAACGCAGGTCGCCGGCCAGCTCGTGGCCTTCGCCCTGTTCGTCCCGGCTGCGTTCCTGTGCTGGCGCGGCCTCGGACTGCGACGCGCCGGTCTCGTCGTCGTGCTCGCCTTCGCTGTGGGGTTCCGGGCGGCCGCCTTTGCTCCGGGCGCGCCGCCGCTCAGCACGGATCTCTACCGGTATGCCTGGGACGCGCGGGTTGCCTCGAGCGGCGTCAACCCGTATCGCTACGCCCCGACCGACTCCCGACTGCGGCCGCTCCGGGACGAGACCGTCTGGCCCCGCATCAACCTGCCGAGCTGGCACACGCCCTATCCGCCCGGAGCGGAGGTCGCATTCCTCGCCTCCCGGGCCGCGTTCGGCGGCGGCCTGCGTGCGACGACGTGGCTCTTCCTCGCGGCAGAGTCGGCGACGGTCGGACTCCTCCTCGTCCTCCTCGCGCGGGCCGGTGCGCCGCCAGAGCGAGTCGCCCTCTACGCCTGGCATCCGCTCGCGATCTCCGAGATCGCCGGGAACGGCCACGTGGACGCCCTCGCGGCACTCGCGATCGCGGCGCTCCTCGTTGCCTGGCAGGCACGGCGGTTCAGGCTCGCCGGGCTCGCTGTCGCTTGCGGCGTCCTCGTGAAGCTCGGGCCGGCTCTGCTCGTGCCCGCGCTCGCGCGGCGCGGGAGGCAGCCGTTCCTCCTGGCGCTCCTGCTCGTGCCGCTCGCGTACCTGCCTTTCCTCTCGGTCGGGACCGGCGTGCTCGGCTCGCTCGGGCGCCTCGAGGAGCGCCTGCACTTCGGCAGCCTCGCCCAGCCGCTCACGGACCTCGTCGGCGCGCCTGCCGGCCAGGCGCTCCTCGCGCTCACCCTGGCGGCCGTGGTCGGGGTCGCGGCCCTTCGGGATCACGAGTCGGTCACGGAGGTCGCGCGCTCGCTCCTCCTCGTCCTCGGCACTCTGCTTTTCGTCGCCGGGTACCTCCAGCCTTGGTACGCGCTCGTCCTCCTCCCCGCCCTCGTGCTCGTGCCGGCGCCTGGCTGGCTCTGGCTCACCGGAACCCTCCCCCTGCTCTACCTCTACGACGACAACGCGCTGCCCGCCTGGGTGCGCCCGGCGATCTATGCACCCGTGGCGCTCTGGGCACTCGCGGCCGTCGTCGCTCGCCGGCGCCCGGGGCGCTCGTCGCTCGAGCCGCTGCCGTCGCGGCCTCGCGTCGTCGCGGTCGTACCGGCGCTGAACGAGGAGGAGGCGCTGCCGTCGCTCCTCCGCGAGATCCCGGCCGGCGTGGTCGACGAGGTGGTCGTCGTCGACGGCGGCTCCCGGGATGCGACTGCGGCGGTCGCGCGGGCCTGCGGCGCCCGCGTCGTCGAGGAGCGGCGACGCGGGTATGGCCGGGCGTGCGCCGCCGGCGCGGCCAGCGCCGACGCCGACGTGATCGTCTTCCTGGACGGCGACGGAAGCGACGATCCCGCGTACCTCCCCGCGGTGCTCGCGCCTGTCCTCGCCGGAGAGGCCGCCCTTGCGCTCGGCGCGCGCCGGGAGCGGGAGGATGGGGCACTCCTGCCCCACCAGAGGCTCGGGAATGTGCTCGTCGCCTCGATCATTCGCGTGCTGTACGGGATCTCGATCCACGACGTGCCACCGCTCCGTGCCGTCCGCCGAGACGCGCTCGAGCGCCTAGCCCTTCGGGAGATGACGTACGGCTGGCCGACCGAGATGATCGTCAAGGCCGCACGCGCTCGGCAGCCGATGGTTGAGGTGCCGGTCCGGACACGCGCTCGCCGCGGCGGCGTGTCCAAGATTGCCGGAAGAGCCTGGCCGTCGGTCCGCGCCGGTGCTCTCATGCTCGCCGTCGTCGCCCGCCACGCATGACCCGCACGGTCCTCATCGTCTCGAAGGCGCCGCTTCCGGGGCGCGCGAAGACCCGGCTCGTGCCGCCGCTCTCAGCCGAGGACGCGGCTGAGCTGCAGCGGGCCCTCCTACTCGACACGCTCGACTCGTGCCGTTCGGAGAGGATCGAGCCGATCGTCCTGTCGACCGGAACCGGCGAGGAAGCGGCGCTTCGCGAAGCGGTCGGGCCCGCGGTGCGGATCGTCCCCCAGGAGGGCGCTGGGCTCGCGGACGCTCTTCGCCTTGGCATGCGGCGCTTCCTCGCGGAGGGTTCGGTGGCGATCGTCTCCTCCGACGTTCCCGGACTTCCGCCCGGCGCCCTCGCCGGCGCCTTTGACGCGCTCGCGGACGGCGCCGACGTCGTGCTCGGGCCCGCGCTCGACGGCGGCTACTGGCTCATCGGCATGAGCAGGCACCATGACGAGCCGTTCGTCGACATCCCGTGGTCGACGACGTCGGTCTACGCGACCACCCGCGCTCGGTGCGAGGAGGCGGGCCTCGAGGTGCGGGAGGTCGCGGCGTGGAACGACGTGGACACGGCGGTCGACCTCGCCGCCCTGGCACGGAGCGAGCATCTGCCTGCCGCACGAACCGCGGCGTTCCTTCGGAGGCTGAGGCACGCGGGCGCCGTCGCCGTGGAGCTGCCCCCGAGCCTCGTCTCGAGCGAGGTCGTCCTCGCGTCCCCGTGGCGCTCGGTGCTGAGCGACCGGCTCGAGCACGGGAACGGCAAGCCGAGCGGCTACGCGTACCTGGACGTACCGCGAGCCGTCTTCGTCGTGCCTGTCACTCCCGACGGGGACCTGGCCCTGGTCCGGCAATACCGCCATCCCGTTCGCGACTGGACGCTCGAGGTACCCGCCGGCTCCGTCGACGACGGGGAGTCCCCGCTCGAGGCGGCGCGCCGCGAGCTCTTAGAGGAAGTGGGCGGTCGGTCGGGGGACTGGCGGCACCTGTCGAGCTTCTACTCGTCGAGCGCCCACATGAGCCTGCGCTCGGACGCCTTTCTCGCCTGGAACGTCCGGCTCGAGACCCCGTCCCACGACGCGGGCGAGGCCGTGAGCGTCGTCCGCCTACCGTGGACGGACGCGATTGCCCGCGCTCGCCGCGGCGGGTTCGCCGAGGGTCAGACGGCACTCGCCATCCTCCTCGCCGCCGACGCGGTCCCTGAGACCGCGGGGGAGTAGCTCCCGGTACGCCGGGTGGGCGCTTTCGATCAGAAGCGAGCCCGCTCGAGAGCGCTCGCGCAGATGTCGCGAGGCTGCGGGCGAATGCGCGGGATGACGACGCGCAGCAGTTCGCGCAGCCGCTCGTTGTTCTCGGCGAACACCCTGGCGACGGTCTCCTGCGAGACCGGCTCGGCGCCTTCGACGCCGGCGTCGTGATCTGTGATCATCGAGATGTTCGCGTAGCAGAGCTCGAGCTCGCGCGCGAGATGGCCTTCGGGGTAGGCGGTCATGTTGACCGCGTCCCAGCCCATCGCGGCGAACCACCGCGACTCGGCGCGCGTCGAGAAGCGCGGTCCCTCGATCGTGACGACGGTGCCGCCGTCGCGAACGGGAATCCGGAGCTCGCGCGCGGTCGCGACGATGAGCGCCCTCAGCTCGGGGCAGTACGGGTCGGCGGCGGAGACGTGCGTCGTCTCGGGGCCCTCGTAGAAGCTGTCGGCACGTGCCTTCGTCCGGTCGACGAACTGGTCGCAGACGAGAAAGTCGCCGAGCGCGAGATCGGCACGAAGGGCACCGGAGGCGTTGGGGCCGAGTATCCGGCGGACACCTGCCTCTCGCAGCGCCCAGATGTTCGCGCGGTAGTTGATCCGACTCGGCGGCAGCTCGTGGCGCACTCCGTGCCGCGGCAAGAACGCCACGCGTGCGCCGCCGACGGTACCCAGGGCGAGCGGCGCCGATGGTCGGCCATAGGGTGTGTCGAGCTCGACCTCCTCGGTGCCGTCGAGAAACGAGTAGAAGCCGGAGCCTCCGATGATCCCGATCATCAGTCGGTTGGCCCGGTCGCTGCGTGTCCGATCCGCTCTCGGAGCGCGGGCCCGGGCAGCACCTCGAGCGCTCCACTCACGAAATTAAACGCCAGCGCGATTTCCGAGAGCTTCGCTGCGCCCGCCGTCGAATCGCCGCTCACGCGATCAGCATAGGCAGGCCGAAGCCGGTGCGTAAGCGCCCACGAGGTCGCTCCCGCTCATTCTTCAAGTTCGTACCCGCGAAGGACCTCCTCGTGCTCCTCACGGCCGACTACACGACCCCGTTCGAGATACGCGTCGACGAGCGCGACGGCCTCGTCTTCGTTTCCTGGCATCAGGTGTCCGTATAGGTCGAAGGTTGTCTGGATCGAGGCATGGCCGAGGTAGGCTGTGATCGCCTTCGCGTTTACGCCGGCGGCGATCAAGATGCTGGCGAAGGTATGACGGCACTCGTGCAGGCCGATCGACTCAAGCTCAGCGCGGACCAGGCGGTCAGAGCGCGCTTCCGTACGGCCGTGGGCGTGAATGGTGACGTCGGGCTCGAGCCGAAGACAAGGCCCTCGGCTCGCCTTGTGACTAGCTTGTGCTCGATGAGGAGATCTCGCAGGGCAGCAACGATGGGAACGCTGCGGCGTCCGGCGCGGCTCTTCGGCTCGCCGTTGTCTCCGTAGCTGTCCATGCTGCGCTCGACGCGGATCACCCCGCTGGCGAGGTCGACGTCGTTCCAGAGGAGAGCACGGAGCTCGCCCCGACGGAGGCCGGCGTAGAACGCGCAACCCCAGAGCGCCCGATCCTCGGGGCGAAGGGCGGCGACGAGCGCGGCTGCCTCAGTGGGCGAGGCAATCCGCTCGCGGCGGCCACGAGCGGCTGGGAGGCGGAGCCGCTCGCACGGGTTGACAGCCAGGTCGCCGTCGTCGATTGCCCGGCGGTAGATGACCTGAAGCGGCTTGAGCGCGTTGTGGATCGTGCTCGGGTCGGCGCCCGACGCAAGCAGGTCGTCCGCGAGTCGCTGCACATCGCGGCGCTGGATCTTGGCAAGCTTGGCGCCGCCGAGCGTGGGGAGGACGTGAAGCCGAAGCGAGCGCTCGTACTCGCGCACGACCGAGGGCTTGTATCGCTCGCCGACCATTGTGCGGATCGCGCCGCTCGCGATCCCGTTCACGAAGGCCTCTGCGGCCTGAACGAGCGTCTGCGAAGTCCCGGCCAGCCGCACGCCCTTCGCAGTCTGCGTCTGAGCCGTAGCGCGCCAGCGGCGAGCCTCTCCGAGCGTCCTGAACGTCTTAGAGACCTTGCGCCGGCTGATTGCGTCGTAGACGGCGACTCGATAGCCGGGCTCGCAGTTACAGCGCTTGCCGCCGTGCGAAGCGCACGAGCGCGCGTGACGGACTTCGATCCCCTCGGCCATCAGGCTCTCCGACCGACACTAACGCGCGTCGCGCTCCGGTCCAACCAGCGCTCGAGCTCCGCGAGCGCGACGAGGATCCGGCGGCCGCGGCGCACGACGCGGAGCTCGTCGATGACGTGCTCGTCGAAGTAGTCGCGGCTGACGCCGAGCAACTCCGCGGCCTCGTCGGGACTAACTGAGAGGCGGGGGAGGCCGCGCTTTCGCTCTCTCGTCGACCGCGGCGTCGCGACTGGGCCATTGGCTCTCTGGAGGAGCTGAAGTGAGAGCTGACCAGCCTGACGTGCCATCAGGAATGTGGTAACTTATAGCTCACGAGCGCGCTTGTCAACACGCGGCTAGAATCACGCTCGTGACCAGCGCACAGGTCATCCGTGAGGCCCGGCTCAAGGCCTCGTTGACGCAGGCCGAGCTGGCCGAGCGGCTGGGTCGCGATCGTGCGCAGGTTGCTCGCTGGGAAACGGGCGGGCAGGAGCCGAGCTTTGAACACGTGCGCGCGGCCGTCGAGGCGTGCGGGTTCGTGCTCAAGGTCGAGATCGCCGAGCGCGAGGAGAACCCGACCCTGGACGCACAGCTTGAGACGAGCCTGTTGCAGGCGCCGCAGCAGCGCGTGCAGGCGCTCCTCGACGCGTTAGGCAGCGGTCGGTGAGCAAGCCCATCCCACTCGATCCCTACGTGCTCTTCGAAGCGCTCGACCGCAACCGAGTCAGCTACGTGGTCGTCGGCGGTTTCGCCCGGGTCGTGCACGGGAGCGGCGAGGTCACAAACGGGCTCGACATCGTTCCCTCGCTGCGCGAAGAGAACCTGCGCCGGTTCGGCCTCGCGCTGGAAGAGCTCGATCCCTCCCGGACGGCCGACGGCCCGCTCACGGCGGGCGGACTCGCCGGGGAAGAACCACTCACCTTCTCGACAGATGCGGGCACCCTCACCGTACTGCCCAGACCGTGGGGAACGCGCGGCTACGACGATCTGCGAATCCGCGCTAACCGCGAGAATCTCGGCCGCGGCCTCCGTCCGCAGATCGCCTCCGTCGTCGACCTCGTCCGCACGCTCGAAGCGAGCACCCGCGCCGAAGATGCCGAGCGCCTTCACCGTCTCCGCCGTCTCATGGAACTCGAACGACAGCTCACCCACCGCCGCGGACTGAGCATCGAACTCTGACGTATTGCCGGCCCGGCCTCACGGCCTCGCTACAGCAACTACGAGCCCTGATAGCCAGCGACACACAGATGCATCGTGATGCAAATATGGGTCAGAGTTTTGTGTACGCTGTCGGCGTGTCAGGTCGTCGTCTCCGCCGTAGGACCGAGAAGGCGTCATGCGGAGCCGCCGACGGGGGCTGCCGTCGCACCACCGCTGGTCGCGCGCGAGGCAACGCGCGTCGAGCGGCTGGTCTACACGCGCACGCAGGCGGCGGAAGCGCTTGGTGTCAGCCGCTCGACCTTCAACCGACGCATCCTGCCCCCTGGTTGAGTCGGTTGAGATGCCGTGGGGTGCACGACTGATCCCGGTCGACGAGCTGCAGCGCTTGATTGCGGGAACGACGTCGGCCGGCTCGAGCGCGGGAGCCGTCCGGGGCGGGCCCTGGGCGCAGGGCCGCGGTTGCGCCCAGCATCGTCGAGTGGATCCGGGCCGAGCATGGCGACGGCAGGAGTCTGGGCCAAATCGCACGCAAGCTCAACGCTGATCAGGTACCGACAGCACACGGTGGCGCACAGTGGTGGCCGTCGACAGTGCGCGCTCTACTTCGCCGATCCGCAGCCTGACCTGAGTCTGCGCCTCACCTCAGACGCCACCACCACCCGAGCCTGACATTGAGTTCGGGAATGATGCTCCTATGACGTGTCAAGTCATCTGTGGCGCCTGGTTTTGTAGTACGCGGTAGAGGTGGCGGGCGAGGTAGCGCTTGAGGAGGCGTGTGGCGTCGCGGCGGCTTTTGCCTTCGGCGATGCGTCGGGCGATGT
>JBBQXP010000032.1:0-26128 GCA_038209555.1 Gaiellales bacterium | reverse complement strand
GCCTGGGAGGCGAAGAACCCCGGCGGACGCGCCGCGCGCGTAGTTGAGGGCGAGGGAGGCGGCCAACCCAGACCGCGCCGGCCTGCCAGCCGCTCGCTGCCGCACTCATGAGTACTCTGGTACGAGTGCCGTCGCGATGTTTGAACGCGGCCGGCGGGCGGCCCGTTAGCTTTGAACGGCAACGTCGCGAGGAGATCCTCTGACGTGGTGAGGGGCTAGAGCCGAGTCTGCCCTCAGTCAGGCCGCTTCGGTGTCTCCTCTTGCGCCTTCCTGAGCGAACGCTCGAGATCCACCAGGGTCTCGGTCAGAACCGCGAGCAAATCGACGAGTTGTTGGTGCAGCCCGTTGGCGGCTTCCAGTAGTTCACTCATCTGTTCGACGGCGAGCGAAATCCGAACGACAGCGCTCGCTACCTTGTCCTCGGGGATCGAACCGGTGGGCGGAACGGCTTCAGTCATGAAGAACCTCCGGGAATCGCAGCGACCTGCGGCCATCAGGAAATCCCCTAACGCGTAGGGGATTTGTGGGCAACCCTACGCGAGGCAGCGCGGCCGCATGGGACTGCTGCCGAAGGCAGGGTGATGATTCCTGACTAAAACCTGTCTTCGGGCCGTAACAGATCGTCAGAGTTCCGTCTGAGACGAGAAGACCTGCCATTTTCAGCGGGTTTTCGAGGAGCGGATGAAGGGACTCGAACCCTCGACCTTTCTGCATGGCAAATCGTCCGGGTCTGGTAAGGCTGTCGGATAATCCCTGCATATGGGCCTTCCTAGGCTCACTATCGTCAGGTTAGATTCGCCTATTCGGGGATAAAGTTCGGGACAAAAAACGTTGGCTGTTCTGGAAACGAGACCCGGGGACACAGCCACGGCGATTGGGACGCGGCTCGTCCCGCGGTCCTGAACGGAGAATCTGGGGAGGCGTCCTAAGAAGCGTTTCAGAAGTCCGACATGCCTCTTTCGGCGGGGAACAGGACGCCGGGCGGATGGGGCGTTAAGTACCTGTCGCCTGCTCGAAGGTCAGCGGCTCACGTAGATCGCCGTGACCTTCTCAGCGAGGGCCGCGCGTGCGATTGTACTCCCATGCCACAGGGACCCCATAACGGTCAGTGCGAGCGCTTTCTGGTGACCGGTGCGTGTGGCTGCATTGGTGCCTGGATCGTCCGAGAGTTGGTCTCGGACGGCGTCTCCGTCGTGACGTTCGACCTCGCGACCGACCGCCGCCGCCTGCGGTTACTGCTCTCGGAGGACGAGCTCGCCCGGATCCCGCACGTCGAGGCGGACATCACCGACCTCCACGCACTCGAGGCGGCGATCGACCAGCACGAGATCACGAACCTCGTCCACCTCGCGGCTCTCCAGATTCCGTTCTGCCGCGCCGATCCGCCACTCGGGGCCCGGGTCAACGTGGTGGGCACGATCAACGTGTTCGAGGCGGCCAGGCGGCGTCGCGACCGGCTGCGCCCGGTCGTCTACGCCTCGTCCATTGCCGCGTACGACGCTCCGGACGACGGTGCCTCCGCCCCCGCAATGTCGGGATCGCCGAGCACGCTCTACGGCGTATTCAAGCGAGCGAACGAAGCGAGCGCCCGCGTCTATTGGACGGACGACGAGATCTCGAGCATTGGCCTCCGCCCCCACACGGTCTACGGGGCCGGGCGCGACCAGGGTCTCACCTCGGCTCCGACCGCGGCGATGCTCGCGGCCGCCGCGGGCGTACCGTTCCACATCCCGTACGGCGGCGCCGGCCAGCTCCAATACGGTCGCGACGTCGCTCGCGCCTTCGTCGCCGCCAGCCGTGCGGAGCATGAAGGCGCGAGCGTCCACAACCTCGCTGGCCCGCGGGTCGCGATGGCGGACGTGGTCGCCGCGATCGGAGCGGCCGTCCCGGACAGCGTCGGCTCGATCACTTTCGACGACGTCGCGCTGCCGTTTCCGGAGGAAGTCGACGCGCGATCGCTTGGGCAGGCGATCGACCTCGAGGCCACGACGCCACTCGGGGAAGGAGTGCGCGAGACGGTCGAGCGCTTCCGCGAGCTCCTCGCCGTCGGACTCGTCGCACGGCCTAGACCGGCCCGATGACCGAAGGCCGGCCGATTCCGCTCGAGGCCCTCGACACGCCGGCTCTCGTCCTCGACGTCGAGCGCCTAGAGCGGAACCTCGAGCGCTGGCAGCGCTACTGCCACCAGACCGGGCTTGCCAACCGCCCGCATGTGAAGACGCACAAGTCGGTGGAGATCGCGCGCCGCCAGGTCGAGCTCGGCGCACGAGGCATCACGTGCCAGAAGCTCGGAGAGGCTGAGGTGATGGTCGACGGCGGGCTCGACGACGTGCTGATCCCCTACAACCTCGTCGCGGCTGGCAAGCTCGAGCGCCTCTCCTCGCTCCTCGTCCGTGCCCGCGTCGCCGTCACGGTGGACGACGAGCGCCTCCTGGCTGGCCTCGCCCGGGCTGCGCGTGCGGCCTGCCGGCAGCTCGACGTCGGCGTGGAGTGCGACACGGGCCTGAGGCGTGCCGGCGTCCAGACGCCGGAGGCGGCCGTCGAGCTGGCTGCCGCCGTCGCCCGCACCGAGGGACTGCGGTTCGGCGGCTTCTTGACCTATCCGGCTCCGGAAGGGGCCGCCGCGTTCCTCGACGCAGCAGTTGCGGGCACCCGCGCCTGTGGTCTCGACGTGCCCGTGGTCTCGGCTGGCGGGACGCCGTCGATGTGGCGCGCCGGCGAGCTCGTGCCGACGGTAGACGAATACCGGGTCGGTACTTATGCCTTCCACGACCGCGCGACGGTCGCCGCCGGAGCTGCGGAGCTCGACGATGTGGCGGTCACCGTCCACGCGACCGTGGTGAGCCGCCCGACCCGTGATCGCGCCATCCTCGACGCCGGCTCGAAGGCGCTTGCCTACGACCCGGGTCCCGGCCCGGGGCATGGGTTGATTCTGGAGGCGCCCGACTCGATCATCGAGGCGATCTCGGAGGAGCACGGCCACGTCCGGGTCGGCGGCGGAGACCGCCTCGATCTCGGCGACCGCGTCCGGATCGTTCCCAACCACGTTTGCGTCGTCTCGAACCTCTTCGACGCGTTCTGGGTCGCACGCGACGGCGCCGTCTTCGACCGCTGGCCGGTGGCCGCGCGCGGTCGCTCCCAGTAGAGCTCCTCGTTGCACCCCGCGGCTCGCCGGGGTGGCGGCGAGGAGGCCGCCGTCGACGGTGAGGCTACTGGGTGCGTCCGAGACGCCGTCGGAGGGCGTCGAGTGTATCAGCCGGACGGGCGAGATAAGCTGGCCCGGTGCGCTATCGCCGGCTCGGGGACACTGGCATGGCGGTCGGCGAGGTCGGCTTCGGAGCGTGGGCGCTCGGGGGTGACTGGGGCGAGGTCCATGAGCGGGACGGGATCGCGGCGGTCGAGCGTGCCGTGGAGGCCGGAGTCAACCTCTTCGACACCGCCGACGTCTACGGCGCCGGGCGGAGCGAGGAGATCCTGGGACGGGTCATCGGAGCACGGGACGACATCTTGATCGCGACGAAGGTCGGTCGGCCCGAGTTCGACGATCCCGCGACATACTCGTGGGAGAGCGTCCGGCGCCGATGCGAGGCGAGCCTACAGCGGCTTCGGCGAGAGGCCATCGACCTCTACCAGCTCCACACGCCTCCGACCGACGTGCTGGCCGGCGACGAGGCTTGGGAGAGCCTGCGCCACCTCCGGAACGAGGGCAAGGTGCGGGCGTTCGGGGCGAGCGTGGAGTCGGCGGAGCAGGGGCTGATCGCAATCGAGCGCGGCGCCCAGACCTTGCAGGTGATCTTCAACGTTTTCCGGCAGAACCACGTGGACGAGCTCTTCCCGGTCGCGCTCGAGCGGCGGGTCGGGATTCTCGCCCGCATCCCGCTCGCGAGCGGTCTTCTCACCGGGAAGTTCACGAAAAGCTCGACCTTTTCGCCCGACGACCACCGGAGCTTCAACCGTGAGGGTGCGGCCTTCAACCTCGGTGAGACGTTCGCCGGGCTTCCATTCGATACAGGCGTCGACCTCGCGAACGAGCTGCGGTGGATCGCCGACGGCCGCGGGACCATGGCCCGTGCCGCCGTGCGCTTCGTCCTCGACCACGACGCGGTCAGCTCGGTCATCCCCGGCGGCAAGCACCCGGAGCAGGTCGAGGAGAATCTCGGCGGCGCAGAGGTCGCTCCGTTCTCGGAGGAGGAGCGGGCCCGTCTTCGATCCTTCTACCGGTACCGCGTACGGCCGCTGGTCCGGGGCCCGATGTAGCAGTTGCAGGAGCGGCCCGTAGTCGTCGTTGCCCTCGCGACCCCGTTCGGTTTGAGCGGAGCCGTCGATCTCGGCGCGCTCCACGCTCACGTGGAGCTCCTCGCCGAGGCCCGTGTGGACGCGTTGATGCCCGCCGGCACGACCGGCGAGGGCGCCCTGCTCGACGACGGGGAGGTCGAGGCGCTCGTCGCGGCGACGGCCGACGCAGTTGGTGGGCGCGCCGACGTCATCGCTCATGTCGGGCGGCCGGGCACGCGGGCGACGGCCGAGCTCGCGCAGCGGGCCGTCGCGGCCGGGGCGACGGCCGTCTCGGCCGTGGTCCCCTACTACTACGCCCTCTCGGACGACCAGGTCGTCCGGCACTACCGCGCCCTAATCGAGGCCTCCGAAGCGCCGGTGTACGCGTACACGATTCCGGCGCGAACCGGTAACAAGCTCTCGCCTGTGGCCCTCGCCGCCCTCGCCGGCGACGGCCTCGCCGGTCTCAAGGACTCGACGAAGTCCTTCGAGCGCCATCTCGAGTACCTGGCCGTGGGTCTCCCCGTGCTCATGGGCTCCGACGGGATGGTCCTTGACGCTCTCGCAGCGGGCGCCGCTGGGATGGTGTCGGCGATCGCGAACCTCCAGCCCGACTTGCTCGTCCAGCTCCGCGACGCGACCGTGGAAGGCAGGGCGACTGACGCGGCAGCAGCGCAGGCGGCGATCTTCGAGCTCCGCGACGAACTCCAGCACGAGCCGCCCCTCGTCGGCCTGAAGCGTGGTCTCGGCGAGCGTGTCCCCGGGTACCGGCCGGACCTCCGGGCGCCGCTCGGATGAGAGTCCTCACCCTCGGGGAGACCATGGCGCTGCTCGACCCGCTCGAGGGAGGGCTCCATGAGGGCGCGCTGCTGACCCTTCGGATCGCGGGGGCCGAGTCGAACGTCGGCGTCGGCCTGAGCCGCCTCGGCGTCGAGACGGCGTGGATCTCCCGACTGGGCACCGATCCCTTCGGCGACCTCGTCTTCTCCACGCTGGCCGGGGAGGGCCTCGACCTGACCTGGGCCCGCCGGGATCCCGAAGCGCCGACCGGCGTCTTCTTCAAGTGGCGGAGCGAGGACGGCTCCCGCGTCCTCTACTACCGGCGCGGCTCCGCGGCGTCGAGGCTCGAGCCCTCGGACGTTCCCGACGAGGCCTTCGACGGCGTCGCGCTCGTCCACCTGACCGGGATCACCACCGCGCTCTCCTCGAGCGCGTACGAGACGGTCCTCGACGTGGCGAGACGGGCGCGGGAGCGGAGCACTACGGTCGTCTTCGACCCGAACTGGCGTCCCGCGCTCTGGTCCGGTCCCGAGGAGGCGGCGGCTGCACAGCGAGCAGTGCTTCCCTACGTCGACTGGTACCTGTGCGGCGACGAGGAGGGCCGGGCGCTCTTCGGCACGTCGACGCCGCAGGAGACGTTTCGCGCGATCGTCGCCGCGGGAGCTCGGGATGCCGTCGTCCGCTCGCGGTCGACCGGAACCCTCGTCCGCGTCAAGGGGGAGCTCCGGGTGGTCGCGTCGCCCACCGTTGTGTCCGTCCTCGACGAGATCGGAGCCGGTGACGGCTTCGCGGCCGGCTTCATCTACGGCCTCCTCCACGGATGGAGCCCGCACGAGTCCGTGCGGGCCGGGAAGGTCGTGGCCGTCCGGGCGCTCGCGGGAACCGGCGACTGGGAGACCCTTCCCCGCATCGAGGAGGTTCGCGCCGAGCTCTCGGCCGCTCGGGCCGCCGGTCCTAGCGGTCCGTGAACGTGTACTGATCCAGGGGGCCCTCGGCACAGAACCGTTCATGGCAGCGGGCGAGGGCTCGACGGTCGAGCGAGACGCCGAGCCCCGTCCCCTCGGGCGCCCGGACGAGGCCCCGCTCCGGAGAGAACGTACCCTCGGTGATCACCTCGTCCGCATGCCAGCGGACGAGGGTCTGGCTCGGCTCGCCGAGCGTCGGGAGAGCCGTGGCAAGCTGGATCTGGGCCGCGGCGCCGACACCGGTGTTCGGGCTCCAAAACCAGCAGGCGAAGCCGAGCTCGGCGCAGGCGGAGACAAACGCCGCCGTGCGGCGGATCCCGCCGAGGACGCCCACGTCCACGACGAAGGCGTCGGGTGCGCCCAGCCTCACGGCCGCACGCAGGTCGGGTTCGTGCGACGAGAAGGACGGTGTGCCACCGCTTCGGAGCCGGGCGAGCTCCTCGTGCGTCGCGACCGGCTCTTCGACCCAGTCGACGCCGTACGGGGCGAGCCGACGCAGCGCCTCGCGGGCGCGACCTACCGACCAGGCCATATTCGCGTCGACGCGGAGGGTCGCATCCGGGCCGATTGCTTCGCGCACGGCCTTCACGAGGGCGACGTCCTCGGCCAGGTCGGGCGCTCCCACCTTGCCCTCGAAGACCGGCGCGCCGTGCTCCTCCGCCATGGCGGCGCAGTAGGACGCGACCGCCTCCGGAGTCTCCTCCCGCCCCAGGCGGAAGGCGAAGTACTCCGTAACCGGGGCAGCATCGCGCACCTGTCCGCCGAGGAGAGCTGCGACCGAACGGTCCGCCAGGCGCCCCGCCACGTCCCAGAGAGCCGTTTCGACCCCACCCCATGCCTGCACGAACGCACGATCTTGAGTCGTCCGCAGGCCTGCCTCGCCGGGCAGCGCGCACCGCTCGCACTCGGCGAGGTCGAGTGGGTCGCAGCCCACGAGACGCCGGGCAATCGCCTCTTCGATCACGCGTGCGTCGCGCGCGGAGTACGACTCGCCGATACCGGTGACGCCCTCGTCCGTCTCGACCTCGACGAGGGTGCGCGTGAAGCCGGTCAGGATCCCTGCGGCCCACCGGTACGGCGCGACGAGCGGGATGTTGACTGGCGTTGCCCGAACGGCGGTGACCGTGGCCATGGATCAGAGCCTGTGCTCGAATTCGGTGAGGATCTCGTTGCCGCCGGCGCGGACGACGAAGACGTGCTCCAGGCGGATCCCTCCCCAGCCAGGCCGGTACACCGCCGGCTCGACCGCGAGCACCATCTCCTCCTCGAGGACGTCCTCGCTCCCAGGGATGAGGAGGGGTGGCTCGCACCAGGAGGCGCCGATCCCATGCCCGGTGTGATGCCCGTACGGCGGACCCCACTCGGAGAGGGACTCGCGAACTGCCCGGTCCACGTCCCCAGCAACCGCGCCCGGCCGGCACAGCTCGATCGCGTAGCCGAGCGCCTGCCGCACCGAATCGAACATCCGTCGCTGCTCGGCGTCGGGCTCGCCGACCACGACTGCGTTCGCGGTATCCGACCAAGCTCCCCCCAACCACGGCGACGTGTCCGTCAGCACGAGGTCGCCCTCGGCCAACAGGCGGGATCCGGCGACGTCGCCCCCGGTGCCCGTCGCCTCGCCGGCGGTCACGGTCAGAATCGCGGGCACGCGCCTCCCCGCCTCGCGGTCGGCGGCGGCCTGGGCGAGCCCGGCCAGCTCCGCCTCGCTGATACCCGGCGCCGCCTTTAACTTGACCTCGGCCTGGATCGCGTCAGCCAGGCTGCTGGCGCGCCTGATCGCCTCCACCTCCACGGGAAGCTTCCGACGCCGCGTGGCGACCACCGCCTCATCCACCGGGACGAGATCGAGCCCTTGCCCTCCGAGCAGCTGTCCAACCATGAGCGGGAGCACCCGGGCTTCGACGCCGAGTCGCCCCGGCTCGAGCGGCAGCTCCGCGACGGCGCGCTCGAACGCGCCGTTCGCGTCCGGCGGCTGCCCTACGAATGCGTGGCTCGCCGTCTCGACGACGGGAACCCCGACTCCCTTCGCGCGACCGATGAAGAAGGTCGGGACGAGCAGCATCGCGTCCTCCCGCCCGAGGACGAGCAGCGGCGGAGCCGCGGTGAACGGCTCGGCGACGGGCCAGTCCTCGAACGGCTGCTCGAAGCCGACGAGGTGCGCGAGGGTCTCGGGATGACTCAGGACGGCCTGGTGGACGTCTGCGCGTGCGAGGTGCTCGCGAAGGCGGTCGAGCGGGTCAGGCAAGCCGGCCACCGTCGATCGTGACGACCGCGCCGGCCATGTAGGACGCCTCCGGGCCAGCGAGGAAGGAGACGAGCCCCGCTACCTCCTCCGGCCGACCGAGCCGACCGATCGGTATCTCGTGGAGCACGTGCTCGCGGTTCTCGGGCACGTCGAGGAAGTCCGCGTTCATGGGCGTCCTCACATAGCCGGGACAGACGACGGTCACCCAGATCCCGCGGGGAGCCAGCTCGACGGCGAGCGTCCGCCCGAGCATGATCGCGCCTGCCTTCGAGGTGTTGTAGTCCACGAAGTTCGCCTCGGCCGCGAGCCCGCTTGCCGACCCGTTGATCACGATCGCGCCGCCGTCGTCCATCCTGCGCGCGGCAGCGCGCGCCGACAGGAAGGCCCCGACCAGGTTGACGTCGAGCACGCGGCGGAAGAAGTCGACCGGCAGGTCGACCGCAGCGTCGCCCTTGCCGTCGATCCCGGCGTTCACGAAGACCGCGTCGAGCGCGCCGATGAACCCGATCGCCTCGTCGTAGGCGCGGTCGACGTCGTCCTCGCGCGAGACGTCGCAGACGCAGCCGCGCACGCGATCCTCCGGCATCCCGTCGAGGGCTGCCTCGAGCTTCTCCGGCCGGGTGCCGAGGATCCAGACTCGTGCTCCGTCCTCTGCGAAGCGCTGCGCGGCCGCGAGGCCGATCCCACTCGTCCCTCCCGTCACGATAACTCCCCGGCCCGCGTGTCGTCCGGTCACTCGAGCCCTCCGTAGTCGGTCACCATGGTCTTGAAGGCGGTGAAGCCGCCGTCGATGCAGTGCCAGCCGCCGGTGACGTATGCGGAGTCGTCGGAGGCAAGGTAGAGCGCGAAGCGGGCGATGTCATCGGGCTCGCCGATTCGCGTCAGGTGAAGGCCCTCGATCGCGCGGCGCGACGCCTCGCGGGAGAGCCACTGCTCGCTCGCCGGCGTCCGGACGAACCCGGGCAGGATTGCGTTTACGCGGACGCCCTGCTCCGCATATCCCACCGCCATGGCCCGTGTGAGCGAGAGCACTCCACCCTTCGCCGCCGAGTAGGCGTCATAGCCGCCCTGGCCCACGACCGCGTCGACCGTGGACGTGTTGATGACGGACCCGCCGCCCGCGCGGATGAGCTCCGGGATCCCGTACTTGCAGACGAGGAACGTCCCCCGCGTCACCACGGCCCACATCCGGTCGAAGACCTCTTCCGGGAGCTCGGTCACCGACCGGTCCTCGTCGTTCACAAGCCACAGGGGGGCTGCGTTGTTGTAGAGCGTCGTGAGCCTGCCGAAGCGCTTCACCGCCGTCCGTACGAGCGCCTGGACCTGCGCGCTATCGGAGACGTCCGTGCAGACGAAGAGCCCGGCGTCGCCGAGCTCCGCGGCCACCGCCCGGCCACCCTCCTCGTCGACGTCCGCGACGACCACCTGCGCGCCCTCAGAGACGAAGAGGCGCGCTGCGGCCGCCCCCATGCCCGAGGCCGCGCCGGTGATGATGGCAACCTTGCCGTGCAGCTTCATGCGGCGCGGTCTTCGTAGGGCGAGAGCCACCCCTCGCGCCGGTAGAGCTCTGCGAACGACTCGACGCGGTCGCGGTCGAGCTCGACGCCGATGCCCGATGCGTCGGGGAGCGCGAGCCCGCCGTCCTCGAATACGGGCGGCCCTCCGACGAGCACGTCGTCCTCGAGAAGCTGGTAGTGCGTCTGGTGGGCCAGGCCCGCGTTGGGGCACGAGGAGAGCACGTGCGCCGCGGCGAAGGTCGAGATCCCGAGGTCGCCAAAGCTGTGCTTGACGACCGGGACGTCCGCGGTTTCACACATGGCCGCCACCTTCTTGAAACGGCCTAGCCCCCCGAGCTGATGCGGGTCGGTGACGACGACGGAGGCGAGCCCGTCCCTGAGCACGGCGAGCGTCGCATATTCGTCCCACGTAGTCTGGTTCGCGCCGATCGGAACGACAACGCGCTGCTGTACCTCTCCAAGCGCCGCGAGGTCGTACATGTTCACCGGCTGCTCAACGAACTCGATCCCGAGCGGCGCGAGCTCCCCGATGGCCCGGACAGCCTCGGCAACGCTCCACCCCTCATTCGCGTCCACGCGCAGTCGGACCCCGGAACCCACCGCCTTCCGTACAGAGGCGACGTCCGCGACGGTGCCTCCGGGAGAAAATCCAACCTTCAGGTAGATGGTGGTGAACCCCTGCTCGACGCCCTGCCGGCCGACGGCGGCCATCTCGTCCCGAGTGCCGGCGGGCACATACCAGTAGTAGGGAACTCGCTCGCGCACCGCCCCTCCGAAGAGGACGTGCAGCGGCAGGTCGGACGCCTTCGCGACGAGATCCCAGAGAGCCATCTCGAGCCCGGCGAACGCACAGCCGGCCGTATTGCGGAAGTAGTGCCATCCCCGCCGTCCGTACAGACGAGCCGTAAGCTCTTCGATCCGGAAGGCGTCGGCGCCCACGACATCCTCGTGGGCGCTCTCGAGCACGCTCACCGCGATCTCGGGCGTCGGCCATCCCACTGCCTCTCCGAGCCCTGTCAGGCCGTCGTCGCTCTCGATCTCCACGAGGACGTTCGTGATCCCGCGCCGGCGGCCGTAGACCCAGACCTCCTCCCCGGAGAATGGGACGGAGACGATCGTCGTCCGGAGAGCGGCGATCCTCAGCGGGCCAGCTCCCGGCCGGAGATCAACCGCCCGGCGAGTAGCGTCGCGATGATCGTTGTCCCGAGGATGATCGACGCGATCGCGTTCACCGACGGATCGATGCCCTGGCGGAGGAGGCCCCAGATGAGGATCGGGAGCGTCGACTGGCCGCCGATCGTGAAGAACGTGATGATGAACTCGTCGAACGACCAGGCGACCGCAAGCAGGATGGCCCCGAAGATCGCCGGGCGAACGAGCGGGAAGATGATCTTCCGGTATGCCTGGAACGACGTCGCGCCGAGGTCCCGTGCCGCCTCCGCGATCGACTGATCGAGGTTCATGAGGCGCGCGTTGACGATGAGGACGACAAACGGGAGCGTCACGAGCGCGTGCCCGATGATGACGGTCGTGAGTGACGTCTGCATGCCGATCTCGGTGAAGAAGCTCAGAAGGGCGACGCCGAGGAAGAGCCCCGGAAGGATCAGGGGCGCCGTCACGAACGACGAGAACGCGTTCAGAAGACGGGACTTACGGCGGCTGATGGCGAAGGACGCGTTCGCACCGACGAGCGCGACAAACACCGCAGTTGCAGCCGCGACCTTCACGCTGTTCACGAGCGAGGAGGTGAACCGCTCATCCGCGAAGGCGGCGTGGTACCAGCGAAGGCTGAACCCGGTGAACGGCAGGCTCGTCGACGCCTCCGAGTTCAGCGAGAAGAGGACCACGACGGCGACCGGGAGGAAGAGGAACGCGATGAGCGCCCCCACGAAGAGCCAGGCGAAAACCGACTCGCCGCGCTTCATCGCAGCACTCTCCTGGAGCCGAACCGGATGACACTGAGGATCGCGAGCACGAATGCAAGCGTCAGGAACGAGAGCGCAGCGCCGAGCGGCCAGGCGAACGTGACGCCGAACTTGTCCGCGATCGCCCGGCCGATCATCGCACCGCTCGTGCCGCCGACGAGCTGAGGGGTGACGTAGTCGCCGGCGGCGATGATGAACGTGAACGAGAAGGCAGCAAAGACGCCGTTCCAGGCGAGCGGCAGCGTCACCTTCCGGAATGCCTGGAAGGCGCCCGCGCCGAGGTCACGCGCAGCGTCGATTTGATCGTCGGACACGTTCTGGAGCGCCGCGTAGATCGGGAGGATCGCGAGGGGCACGAGGAAGTTGACGAGCACGATGAGCGCCGCCGCGCGGCTGTAGAGGAGGAATGAAAGCGGCTTGTCGACGAGACCGAGGCTCAATAGCGCGCGGTTCATGATCCCCTCGTCGCCAAGAATCGTCCGCCAGGCGTAGATTCGGACGAGGTAGCCGGAGAAGAGCGCGACGATCGCGACAAAGAGGAGCACGTTCTGGAAGCGACGGAGCTGGAAGCGGATGAGGTGTGCGTACGTGTACGCAAGGCTCGTCGTGATCGCGGCCGCGACGATCGCGATCTCGATCGTGTTCCGGAAGAGATCGCGGTAGACCCCCTGGGTCAACGCCTCGCGGTAGTTCTCGATATTCCACTCCGAGATGAGCTGATAAGAGCGCGTCACCCAGAAGCTGTAGATCAGGAAAACCGCGAGAGGCCCGACTAGGAAGACGAGGAGGAAGGCCGTTGCCGGGGTCAGCTGGGCGAGCGAGAGCCACCGCTCGCGCTCTTCGCGCGTGCGGAAGAGCATCGCGACGCGCGCAGAGAGGTCGAGCTGCTCGGACGTCAGGGCAGCGCGGATGGCCAAGGCTACGACGGTTCCGGGAGGAGGATCGAGTCGTCGCGCCGCCAGCTCACCTCGAGGTCGGTTCCCTCCTCGAGCGGCGGATCCTCGGCCGGCCCTTCGGCCGTCACGATGACCCCTGGATCGATTTCGACGTACCAGCGGACGAGGTTCCCGAGGAAGATCCTGCGCTCCAACCGGCCTCGGAACCGGTTCTCGTGATCGTGTACGACGCCGGGGCCGATTGCGACGGCCTGAGGGCGCACCGACACGGCCGCGGTCACGCCCGGGCTGACGTCCCCGGTGGGAGCGGCGACGCCTAGGGATCCAACGCGGACGCGCGTCCCAGCGCTCTCGACTGCGACGACCTCGCCCTCGAGAAGGTTCGTCTCACCGATGAAGTGCGAGGCGAAGACCGACTCGGGCCGGTTATAGATCTCAGCGGGCTCGCCCTCTTGCACGATCCGACCCTCGTTCATGAGGACGATCCGGTCCGACATCGTGAGCGCTTCTTCCTGGTCGTGCGTGACGTAGAGGAACGTCGTGCCGAGCTCCTCCTGGATGCTCCGCAGCTCGAGCTGCATCGCCTTGCGGAGCTTCAGGTCGAGGGAGGTGAGCGGCTCGTCGAGCAGGAGGACGTCCGGCCGGCCGACGAGCGCCCGTGCAAGCGCGATGCGCTGGGCCTGCCCCCCCGAGAGCTCGGTCGGCCGGCGGTGCTCGACCCCCGGGAGCCGTACGAGCTCGAGGCTCTCCTGGACGCGCTTGCGCCGCTCCTTCTTCGAGACACCGCGAAGCTCGAGCGGGAAGGCGATGTTCTCGTAGACGGACTTGTGCGGGAAAAGTGCGTACCTCTGGAACACCATGTTGACGGGACGCCTGTTCGGCGGCAGCCGGTCGACCGGCTTGCCGTGGATGAGGATGCGGCCACTGTCCTGCGACTCGAAGCCTCCGATCATGCGCAGGAGTGTTGTCTTGCCGCAGCCGCTCGGGCCGAGCAGGGAGACGAACGCTCCCCGCTCGACCACGAGGTGGCAGTCGTCGACCGCGACGGTTTGCTTGAACCGCTTCGTGATGCCCTCGACGACGATCGCTGCGTCGACGGACGCCGCGCTGCCGCCGCTTGAGCGGTCGGGTGCCGCTGCCTCGGTGCTCGCCAACGCTCCTACGCCGCTCGCAGGCGCTCCCACGCTTTGTTCCAGTCGTCGAGCGTCGTCAGATCACCCGGATCGCGCGGAGGCATCGCGTAGTTCGGCGCCTTAGCGAAGACGGGGTCCAGGTTGTCGTACGGGAAGATGCCCTTCGTCTCCGGGTCGAGCTTGTCGACGGCCGCCTGGGTGACCGCGCCCCCCGAAAGGTCCTTGTCGATCTGCGCCTGCGCAACGCCGCCGAGGATCCAGTCGATCCAGGCGTAGGCGGTGTCCTGGTTCGGTGCGTCCTTCGGGATGCACCACGAGTCGGTCCAGGCGAAGTCACCCTCCTGAGGGTGCGTGTAGTTGACTTGTCCGCCCTTGTCCGCGGCAAAGTTCTTGATCGCCTCCCAGCCACCGGTCGAGATCCATGCGTCGCCCCGGGCCATGATGTCGGCCATGTCACCCCAGCTCGACGCGAACGTTCGCGCATGCTTCTTCTTGATCTCAATCAGGTAGTTGATGACGTCATCGAGCTGCTCCGGGGTGAGCTCCACCGGCGGGTCGTAGCCGAGGACCTTGCCCCAGACCATGATCTGCCCGAGCGTGTCGTCGACCATGACGACCTTCCCCTTGTACTCGGGCTTCAGGACGTCCTTCCAGGATTGCGGCGGCTCCTTGATGAACTTCTCGTTGTACATCATGGGATCAGTGCCCCAGATGAACGGCGCCGAGTACGTCTGCCCGTCGAAGGTGTTCCAGTCCGGCTTGTTGAAATTCTCGAGATAGCCCTTCGAGTTCGGGAGCTTCGAGTAGTCGAGCGGCTCCAGCAGGTCGGCGTCGTGGAGGACACCGATATAGCCGTGATACGGGGTCACGAGGTCGACCGAGCCCACGCCGCCGGCGCGAAGCTTCGTGAAGATCTCCTCGTTGTTGCCGATGTAGGTCGGCTGCGTCTTGACGCCGTGCTTGTCGAGGAACGGCTTGAACGCCTTCTTGTCGTCGTAGCCGTCCCAGATGACCATCCTGAGTGTCCCGCCGATGTCGCCTCCGCCGCCACCGGAGCTCGCGTTCCCGCCGTCCCCGCCGTCCCCTCCGTCCCCGCCACAGGCAGCAAGGAGCGAGGCGCCGAAGGTCGACATCACCACCCCACTGCCGGCGCGCTGCAGAAACTGCCGCCGGTTGATCGGCGTCTGCATTTTCTGCTCGATGAGCGAGCGAACCACCGCCGCGCCCTCCCTTATCTGGAGATCGTCCTCCATCGCTCCTCCTCCTCTCACATCGGTCGTGTTCCGCTCGGCACGGAGCCGTAGACGGAGTACTCGCCCTCGCGAAGGTATGTCTCCTCGTAGAGGGCAACCTTCTCGGGATCGAGCTCTACGCCGATCCCGGGAACTTCCGGAAGCTCGAGCGCGCCGTCCACGAACGCCGGCGGTCCACCGACGATCACGTCGCCGTCGAGCAGGTTGTAGTGTGTCTGGTTGGCAAGGGTCGCGTTCGGACACGTGGCGAGAACCTGAGCGGCAGCCCAGGTCGTGACCCCCAGGTCGCCGAAGCTGTGCTTGACGATGGGGAGGCCGGCGATCTCGCAGAGCGCGGCCACCTTCTTGAAGGTGAGAAGTCCATGGAGCTGGTGCGGGCACGTGAGCACGACGTCCGCCGCGCGCCTGCGGACGATCTCGAGGACGTCGAACTCGAGCCACGCGGCCTGGTTCGCTGCGATCGGGGTGTCGACGGCCCTCCGCACGCGCGCAAGCCCGTCGAGGTCGTACATGGAGACCGGCTGCTCGATGAATTCGAGCCGGAAGGGCGCAAGCTCCGTTGCGATCGCGATCGCCTCGGCGGGGCTCCACGCCTCGTTCGCGTCGATACGAAGCTCGACGTCGGAGCCGATCGCCTCCCGCACTGCGGCCACGTCCTCGACATCCTTCATGCGGTCGAAGCCAGACTTCAGGTAGATCGTCCCGAATCCTGCTGCTGCGCCGTCGGCAGCCTGTGCAGCCATGGTCTCGGAGGGCCCCATCGGGATGTAGCAGTAGTAAGGGACGCGGTCGCGGACCGGCCCTCCGAACAGGTTCGCGAGCGGCTGGCCAGCGACCTTGCCGACGATGTCCCAGAGCGCCGTTTCGAGGCCGCCGAGCGCGACGTTGGCCGTGTGGCGGAAGTGGTGCAGGCCTCGCCGGGCGAGGAGCAGCTGCAGCAGCCGTTCGATCCTCAGCGGGTCCTCGCCGACGACGACCTCGCGGATCGCGTCCAGGACTCCTACCACGGAGGCGACGTTCGGATGGCCGGGACACTCCCCGATCCCGGTCACCCCCTCATCGGTCTGGACCTGGACAAGCGCGTTGGTGATCCCGTACCGGCGACCCCAGATCCATGTCTCCGGCTCCCGGAACGGGATCGAGACCACAGTGACCTCGACGTCCGAGATCCGCATCGGGCTCACCACTCCCCGGACGGCGACGCGGCCGACTCCGCGTCGACGATCACGTGGATGTCCGGATGGTCGTGGACGAGCGTGACCGGATAGTCGACCGTCGGCTCGGAGAAAAGGAGGATCCGGAGGATCGTCTGCTTCCAGGCGCCCCCGTCCGTGTAAAGACGGATCCTCCGTGCCGAGAGGAGATCTCTCATTCCGAGCGTCACGGCCATCGGCGGGACGCCGAAAACGTTCCCGCCGAGCGCCCTCTGGGCGTGAGCGATGATCGTGTCGATCGCGACGGGGGTGATTCGGGTACGGCTCTCGCGAAGCTGCTCGAGGGTGACGCTCGTCCAGCGAGAGGATGGAGCCTCGTTGAAGGCGAGGTGGCCTTGAAAGCCAAAGCCACCGTACGTCGTGGCGATCTCGCCGCGGCGCGCGATCTCCTCCGAAGCACCGTCGAGGTCGAGCACCGACGGGAAGATGACGTTCTCGGGCCGCGGGCGGAGCTTCGGGTCGACGAGCTCCAGGTAGTGCTCGTGAAAGTAGGCCTCGAGATTGAAGGGGTGCTCCCATGGAAGCGGGCGCCCTTGCCAGTCGAGCCACTGGTCCATCCCGAAGTACGTAACGTGCTCGAGCGAAAGGCGGCGCTCGTTCACCATGCGTGCGAGCAGCGGGTAGTGCGCCTTCGGACCGAGCGGCACGATGGCGGCGACCTCTTCCCCGCGCTCGGCCGCCTCGGCCGCCTCGGCCAGCATCGCCTCCGCGAAATCCAGGTACAGGTCGTCCTTCGTCTCGCAGACCGTGAGCGGTATCGGCGAGCGGTCCGGGAGCTCCTCCACCGGAATCGCGAGCCAGTCCGCAAGCTGCTGCGAATCGACCGAGGCGCCCGCGTAACTTCTTTCGGCGATCCGCATAAAGTAAGGCCCGTGTCGATGACGGTCAAGCAGCCTCGAGCCGCCGCCCGGGTGGGCACGGGAACAGGCGCCTCGACCGGCGAGCGCATGCCCAAGCTCCTCGACCTCGCGCCCTCGGGAGCGCCCTCGCGGCCGACGTAGGGGCGATCGAGGTCCCCGTCGCACCCGCCTACGCTCGCAGCCGCCGCGCGGAGGACGGCGGCCGGGCCGGCGGTGCGGGCCGTCGTGGACGAGCTTGCCCTGGACTCGCAGCTGATGACTGAGGACGGGTCGATCGTCGTTGTTGGGGCCCACGCGCAGGGGCTCCTCCTCCACGTCGACTCGATCCCCGCGGAGGGCCAGAGCGTCCTCGCCTGGGGCTACGAGGAGCCGATGGACGGCGGCAAGGCGACGAACCAGGCGGTCGCCGTCGCGCGGCTGGGCGTGCCGGTCCGACTCGTCACGGTCGTCGGGAACGACCAGCGCGGCCGTCGCGCCATCGGCTACTTCGAGGAGGTCGGCGTCGACGTCAGCTTCTCGGTCGTGGTCGACGGGGCGACCGACGTCGGCTTCGTGCTCCTCCCTCCCAACGCCATCCCGGCGATCGCGACCGCGATGGAGCGAAGCGCCCAGCTTGACGCACCGCTAGTCCGCCGGCGAGCGAGCGCGATCGATGGCGCCTCGTCGGTCGTCTGCCAGCTCGAGGCTCCGCCGGAGGCGGCCCTGGAGGCGTTCAGGATCGCGCGCGACCGCCACGTCCGGACGATTCTGAACCCGTCGCCCGTCGTGCCGGTTCCGCTCGAGCTCTTCGAGCTCTGCGACGTGCTGGTTCCGAACGAGCACGAAGCGGCCGCGCTGGTGGGTCGGGAGGCACCCGTCGCGGAGCTGGCCGCGGAGGTTCAGGAGCGGCTCGGGGTCCCGGCAGTCGTGGTGACGGCCGGGGCGGCCGGCGCCTACGTCGCCGCCGGAGGTCAAGTGCAACACGTGCCGACCCGCGCCGCGGAGGCAGTTGACACGACCGGGGCCGGAGACGCGTTCCTGGCCGCTCTCGCGGTCCGCCTCCGCACGGAAGACGACCTCGCGGATGCCGCCGCCTACGCGGTTCGAGCCGCGACGATCAAGGTCGAGCGCCCGGGGACGATGCCCTCCTTCGCAACCTCGGCGGAAGTCGAAGCGCTCGAGCGGTGAGGCAGCGTCACGCGACCGCGTCGAGTGACTCGACCTCCGTCCACCACGTCCTCTCCTCGCCTTCTCGTAGAGACATCGCCTCTGCGAATTCAACGGCCTCCTCGAGCCGGTACGGGCGGCTCGTACAGGGCTCGAAGAGCAGGCAGAGGTCGAGATCGAGCTCGCCGCTGACCGTCACGATCCACAGATGACGCAGGAAATCTTCGTCCCATGCAACCCGCGTTGTTCTCGAGCCATCGGGAGAGGAGACACGAGCCTGGTATGACCTCGAGGCGTAGAGGACCTCCGACCACCCTTGGTTGGGTCCCGGGACGATAAGTGCCCGTTCGCGCTGACCCTCATCGAGCCTCGTTGCCGGCTGAAAACGTCCTGGCATCTCGGAATCGGACTCGACACCGTCGCTTTCGAGATCGATCCGCCATCCCTCCGCGACGGCGAGCATCGGATGGCTTGCCCATAGAAATGATCCGGTGTTCCCGAGGGCACGCAGAATGGTCTCAATTCGGAGTCCGCGACGCGTGGGATCGAGAAGCTCGTAACGGCGGACAACCCTTACGGGCGGATCCACCAGTTGGGCTTCCAGTACGACGCCGCGGGTCGCATGCTCTAGGACATCGAACGACGTCGACCAGAGTATCCCGTGGTCGGATGGCTCGACCAGGGCGAATCGTTCGGGAATAGCTCGACCCAGCCTCCGGGGCATCCCGTCGCGAAGTCTGTTAGTACGACCTCCGGCGGTGTCCTCTGATAGAGCAGCTCGCGACCGGACACGAGGTCAACTAAGTGCTGCACGCGGCCGCCTTCGGCCACGACTATCTCGGCTCGCGCTCGTGTATCGGAGAGCGTGATCGTGTTCACCGTAAGCGTCCGAGCAATGGATCAGAGCGTATGCGGGAACTGAGAAAGCAGTTCGTTGCCGTCCCCGTGGACGGCAAAAACGTGCTCGTGCCGAAAGCCGCCCCAACCCTCCATGTAGATGCCGGGTTCGAGCGCAAGAACCATTCCTTCTTCGATCATCTCCGTCGAGTCCGGCGTGATCCTCGGTGGCTCGGTATGCGCGAGGCCGAGTCCGTGCCCGGAATGGTGAGGGTACTCGAAGCCCGCTGCCCTGACGATCGACCGGCAGGCCTCGTCAACCACATTCGCCGCGACGCCCGGTCGGGCTGCGGCGATACCTGCCTCGAGGGCCTCATGCACAATGGCGAAGATCTCACGGTGGCGTGCCGCCGGCTCTCCGACCACGATCCCGTTACAGGTGTCGCTCCAATACCCACCGAGCCAGGGGGCAGTGTCGGTGCAGATCAGATCTCCCTGAGCAATCACGCGCTCGCCCGGCTCCCATCCGCCCATCGCCGCCGTTGCCAGCCCACTCGTAAGCTGAACAAGGATGGCGAAGCGATGCCCAGCTCGCCCCCAGGCCGCTGCGATCGCCTCGGCAGCGACATCGATCTCGCGGCGCCCTGGTTCGGCAGAGTCTTTGACCAACTGCTGGACAAGGTCAGCGATCTCCGACGCTCTACGTATCGCATCAATCTCCTCAGCCGTCTTTACGACACGCGTACGCTCGAGCGCCTCAGAAATGTCGACCCACTCCCTGACTGTCACGTGAGACTCGATCGCTTCCCTCGTCCCAGTCGGTAGCGTCCGCGCCTCGTAGCCGAGCCGTCCGACTCGCGAACCTAGACGCGCCGCGGCCGCCTTCGCCACCTCAGCGACCTGGTCGAGAGGTGCCGTGTGCGAGTAAGTGGGAAAGACATCAATCTCGATCGGGCAAGCCTCCCCATAAGGTGCGTAGTAGTTCGGCAGGAGAAGCACCGGGTCGCGGTCTGGCCAGGCGCAGCAGAGAACTGGATCCGGAACGTACGGGTTGTACCCGGGCCACATTTCCCAGAAGGCGAGTAGCCGCCCGTGTAAGCGACGCTCGGTGTGGAGGAGAGTAGCGCCGACTCAACGCCGGCACCAGCGAGAGCTTCCTGTGTACGAGCAGTCTGGAAGCGCATTGCGTTAGAAAGCAGGCAAGAACATCACCGGAGCTTCCCGGGAGGTCGGGTAGACGTTGGCCATCCCCTCCTCTTCAAACTTTGCTGCGTAACGTACGACCTTATCGGGATCGATCTCCAGGCCAAGGCCGGGAAGATCCTGCACGGCGAGTCGGCCTCCCGTGTAGTCGAGGGGGTCCGTTACATAATCGTCAGCCAGGAAATCTGGATGGCCCTGGATCGCAAGGACGCACGCGCTCGAAGTGCTCATGACTTGCATGTGCGCCGTGAGCGTGATCGTCGTAGCGTTGTAGGCATGGTTGACGAAGGGAAGGCCTGCCATCTCACAGAGCCCCAGCACCCTTTTTGTCGGGAGTAGTCCACCTTCCTGGTGAGGATCCGTCATGAGAACGTCGGCCGCGTTCTTGCGGATGATCTCGAGGATCGATTGAGAGCCCCATGACGACTGATTGGCACCGACGGCGACACCGCTTGCGGTACGCACGTGTGCAAGGCCATCTATGTCGAACATCGAGACCGGTTGCTCGATGTATTCCAGCACGCTTGGCGCCATTCGCCGGAGGATGCGTACCGCTGTCCCAGGGGACCATGCCTCGTTCGCATCGACTCGGATCTTGGGACCGAAGCCAATCGCCTCTCGGACACGGGTGACCAGCTCGACGTCTCGCTCCTCGTCGATGCCGACCTTGAAGTAGATCGTTCCGAACCCGCGTTGGACCGCGTCGCGCGCCTGCTCGACCATGAGGTCCAGGTCCTGAAGCTGGATGTAGTACATCGAGGGGAACGAATCTCGAAGGGCACCGCCGAAAAACGCGGAGATGGGCTGTTGGAGGTACTTCCCCATCACATCCCAACACGCCATCTCCAAACCGCCCAGGACAAGCCCTGCGGTCCGGTGGAACGGGTACCACCCAGTGCCCATGACGCGAGCGATCAGGCGCTGAGGCGCGAGCGGACTGTCGCCGACAAAACCCCGGGACATCTGCTCCGTGATAGCCCGAATGACAGCGGAATCCGGGCCCATGCAGACATTGACCTCGCCGATGCCGGAGATACCGGCGTCGGTGTGGAGCTCGACGAGCCCGACCGTGTACGAGGAACGCTGTCCCCAGACCCAGCCTTCGGGTCGGACCATGGGCAAGTTGAGAAAGGTCAGATCGATGTGCTCGATGCGCATGGTGGCTCCTTACCTCACTGTTCTCTCGTGATGCTCCAGCCCCCGTCGACCACGATGCCCTCGCCTGTGATGTAGGAGGCATCCTCCGAAGCGAGGAAGGCAACAGCCGCCGCAACCTCCGCCGGGTGCCCAAGCCTTTTCGCAACAGCCTGGTTGGCGAAGTGCGCTATCTCTTCCTTGCTCACTCCTTCCCAGGCGGCCGTCAGAATCCCCCCAGGAAGCACAGCGTTCACCCGCACCTCGGGGCCATATTCGACGGCGAGTTGCCTGGTGAGCGCGCTGATCGCTCCCTTCGCGGCGTCGTAGGCAGCATGCTGGCTGAAGCCCATGCGGGCGTGAACTGAAGATGTATTGATCACTACGCCCTGTGACTCGATCAGATGTGGGATGCACGTCTTGACCGAGAGGAAAACTTGCTTCAAACAAACATCGATCTGCCGGTTCCAGTCTCTCTCATCAAGCTCGTGGGTCGGGCCGCGTACAATCGTGTACGCGTTGTTGTGCACGATGTCGATCCGGTCGAACTGGCCGATCACATAGCTCGTCAACGCCTTCCAGTCACCGAGGGAGGCAACGTCGCAGTACCGGTAGCGCGCTGAACCGCCGGTGCGTTGAATCTCGTCCGAGACGCGGGCTCCAACGTCGTCCTGGATATCTGCAAGGACGACGCTTGCGCCCTCGCCCGCAAGGAGTCGAGCGGTGGCCTCACCAATTCCGCTGGCTGCGCCGGTGACGATCGCTACCTTGTCGGCGAATCGCGTGGCTCTGTGCTCCTTAGGAGGGCTCGCCGCCAGGGGACTCACGCGCGACGGCGACCGCATCAACCTCGACACGCAGTGGCGCCACGAAACCACCGATCTGTACCGTCGTCCGCGCCGGCTTAGGCTCGACGCCGATGATCTCTCGATAGATGCGGTCATACACCGGAAAGTCCTCCATGCTCGCGAGGTACCCATTGATCCTGATGATCGTGTCGGCCCCACCTCCAGACGCGCTGACCACCGACACAAGCCGCTGGAGGGCCGTCCTTGCCTGTGTCTCGAAGTCGACTGCGGGTCCACCTGGTTCGGCGCCCAATTGGCCGCAGGTGAAAATGATGTCCCCAAAACGAACAGCTTGGGAGTAGCTTCCTGGGTTCCCCCACTCTGTGTCGAAGTGCTCGATGCGCATTGCCCCTCGGCTTGGAATTGCAGTCAGATTGAAGAGATCCGACCGTACTTTCGCCGCAGGAGCCGGTCAAGAGGCGCCCTGATCACCGGCCCGCTAGAAGGCGCCGTAGAACTCGTAGGCCTCGAGTGGCAGCATGCCGGCCCGGACTGCCTCACGAATCTTGTTCTCGGTCTGCGCCAGGACCTCGGCTTTCTCATGAACGTCGTCACGAATCGAGGCAGGAACCACGACCACGCCGTCGTGATCGGCGACGACATAGTCGCCCGGAGCAATCCGCACACCTCCGATTGTCACGGTTGTGCCCCAGGCGACCAGCTCCCACCGCGGAGGTCCGTCTTGGGGTGTCCGGTATTCCGTGAACACCGGAAAGTCCTCCTTGAGGATGTAGGCGATATCTCTACAGCCGCCGTTGATTACTGCCCCCGCGCATCCGCGTGCTTTGAGGGAAGTGGCCGACAGCTCGCCCAGATGGGCAGAAGAACGATCGTGGGCCTGGTAGACAACAACGTGATGGGACGGGACTGCCCCAAGCATCTCGAGGATCTTCCTGACTGAGGTGTCGTAGTCATTTCCAGGATGAGGACGTCCCTCAACCGGGAAGGCGGGACCGGCAAGGCGCATGCCCTCACGTAGGGCTGTGAGACTCGAAGGAAGCGTTTGTTGCCGTAATCCGAGCTCGTCCAAGACGTCGGTGAGCGCCCCTGTGTAGAGCGCGGTGAAGCGCCGGGCAAGCTCTTCGAAGTCTGTGCCTACGATTTGCTCTTCTCGCCGAGAAAGCGAACCAGGAATGCAGCGTCAGTGAATGGGGATGCTAGGAAGTCCGGACAAGACGGTCAAACAACCGTTCGGTTCTCAGTCCGTATAGCTGAGAGGAGGTCCCCCCGATTGGACTGCCAGCAGCCCGCCGTCGACGGCGAGAGCCGTACCGGTCACGAACGATGCCGCCTCCGACGCAAGGAACAGCACCCCCTCGGCGACCTCTTCGGGACGGGCGAGGCGATTGAGCGGGTGGATCGCGGCGAAGCGTTTGAGCTGCGCCTCCGGGTCGGACGCGACCATGGCCTCCCGATGAAGCATGGGCGTGTCCGTCCCGCCGGGAAGCACGGCGTTGACGCGGACATTGTTCGGAGCCCCCTCGAGAGCGAGTGCACGGGTGAGCGCGAGCACACCGCCCTTCGAGGCAGCATAGGCTCCTGCGTCCGGCGTAGTCACGAGCGCATGAGGGGAAGCGGTGATGACGATCGCGCCTGAACGCTGCTTCACCATCTCAAGCAACGCGAAGCGGCACGCGAGGTAGACGCCGGTCAGGTTGATGTCGAGTACTCGCCGCCATTCCTCCAGCGTAGTATCGGCGATCGTCTTGGCCAGCTCGATTCCGGCGTTTGCGTGCATCACGTCGAGGCGCCCGCGCTCGGAGACGATCTCTTGAACGGCTTGCCGAACTGCCTCTTCGTCCGCCACGTCCGCCTCTCGAAAGGACCCTGATCCCCCTGAGGCGACGATCTCGGCTGCAGTCCTTTCTCCATCTGGCACATCGATGTCCAGAATGAAGACGTTGGCTCCCTCGCGCGCGAACGCGCGGGCCGACGACGCACCGATTCCGGTCGCTCCGCCGGTCACGATCACAACGCGGCCATCGAAGGCTCGGCTCAAGTCCTTCCCCTCCGGTCCACGTTACCGGATCGTCGCCCCACCGTCGATCAGAAGGCTCGACCCCGTACAGTAGGAGGAGTCCTCCGTAGCCAGGAATAGAGTCGCTCGCGCTATCTCGTCGGCCGTACCCATACGCTCGAGCGGGGCAAAGGCCGCGAATTCGGCCTCGGTTCCGGTCGGGTCATCGGCAGTATCGATGAACCACCGAGTGAGTGGAGTGTCACAGATACCAGGGCAGAGTGCGTTCACGCGTATGCCCCGGGGAGCGAGATCACCGGCCATCCCGCGGGCAAGCTGCAGAACGGCGCCCTTGCTTGCGCTGTACACGGTCTCGCCTGGATACACAACGAAGCTCGACATCGATGCCATCACCACCACTGATGCGCCCCGACCGAGGAGGGGAGCAGCGGCGCGCGCGCAGAGCCAAACACCGCGAACGTTTGTGCCGAATACGAGGTCGAACTCCTGAGGCGGAACCTCCCAGAACGGGCCTGTACCTGGGTAGCCGATTCCTGCGTTTAGGACAAGGACATCGATCCGGCCATGCGCGCCGCGCGCGCAAGCCGCCAGCGCGTCCGCGTCGCGCTCGTTGCCCACGTCTCCTGCCACGAACTGGACATCAGCGCCGAGGCTGCGTAGCTCTGCGGAGAGCGCGTCCCCGGCGCCTGAGCGTCGGCCGCCGAGAACAAGCGCCGCGCCCTCCGTAGCAAAAAGCCGGGCAATCGCCTCCCCGAAACCACTCGTCGCGCCCGTCACGACGGCGACTTTTCCCTTGAGGCGCTGGCTTGAAGTCACGGTCTCCCTGGTCTGTACGAGTACTGGTCGTAGGGCCCCTGTCCCGTACCGTTCGTGGCACCGGCTCAGCGCTCGCCTGTCAGGCGTGGACACCTAAGCCAGGCCCGTCAGGCGCGCGCACAACTCCGCCTTCGGGTCGGAAAGGACCTCAGCAGGATACCGCCGGCATGCCACCGAAGCAACGTCTGACTCGGTTTCTGACAACGCCTCAAACAGCACTCGCCACCTCGGGTAGGCGGCATTCGGGATGCTGTGGGTGCCAAACTCGATCGCCTGCAGATCACGCCATTTCCTGGGTGCGCATCTGAGTCTTCGATACCACACGCGGTGAAAGACGAGGTCGCAGAGCGACACATCCGCCCGTCAAGAATCAAACCTGCACCCCCGTCGTCGCGACGCGTCGCCGTGCGCTGGCACCATGCACGCGCAGGCGTGCGCCATTACTCTCGACGAGTCTCTTTATCTCTGAGCCGTAAAAGCGATCGACTCATTGCTCGGACGCCTGGGCTCAACCTCTGAGGCCGTAGGGTTCGCAAACTCACGCGGCGGCTTCGTATTCGCAGATGAGTCCGCCGAGGAGCTCGCGACGCACGCCGGGCGTTGTTGTCGCCCGCTGGCGGAGGATGGGCCCATCGGGCGGTAGAAGGTCGAGTGCGCGGTGGGGTCGATGCTCGTTGTCATGCCAGCGGCAGACGCACAGCACATGCTCGAGATGTCGGCGACCGAGGATGAGGATCCGATCGAGACAGTCGGCGCGGACGGTCCGCAGCCAGCGTTCTGCGTCGGCGTTCGCATTCGGGGCCTGGATCGGCGTCCGGATCACCTCGATGCCCTCGGAGGGAAAGACGCCGTCGAAGCCGTGGCTGAACTTCTTGTTACGATCGTGGATGAGCTGCCGAAAAGGCTGGTCGTCCCCGAGCTCCATGACGAAGTGCCGCGCCTGCTGCGACCCATGCTTCATCCGGGTTTGAGGTACAGGCGATGTACTCAACCCGTCGCGTCGCGAGCGAGATGAAGGCGGGCGATCGGGACGAACCTTCACGCCACTCGTGATGCTTAAAGGATGTATCAAAAGACATGTCTTTAGTCACGTCTTTGAATGA
>JBBQXP010000031.1:0-26254 GCA_038209555.1 Gaiellales bacterium | reverse complement strand
TCGTCCTCCTCGGAGCGGTGCTCGTCGACGCATACGCCAAACGCCGTCGGGCGGCTCGCGGCGTTCTCTGACTCCGGCCGGGTTGGTCCCGTGCCAACAGCTGCCCTGATCCGACTCGCGATCGTCGTCGTCACGGCGCTCGTGTCGGCGGGCTGCCTGTCCGACTCTGCGACCCATGAGAACGCGTCTCGATCGTCCCCGGGGCCGCCGCACGCGCTCGAGCTGACGGACGTGGCCCATCAGGTCGGGTTGGACTTCCAGCAGGGCGCCTTTCACTGGGACGTCTCGCCAGATCCGGGGGCGATGATGGGGGGCGGGATCTGCTGGCTCGACTACGACGAGGACGGCTGGCTCGACCTCTTCGCCGTGAACTCGTATGCCGAGCGGGAGGTCAGCCGCTGGAAGGGCGCCGGAGGCTTGCCGCGCACTGCCCTCTTCCGCAACGTGAAAGGCAAGTTCACCGACGTCAGCGCCGACTCGGGTGCCAACCTGGCCATCCGTGGGAACGGGTGTGTTGCCGCTGATCTCGACCTCGACGGTCATACGGACCTCTATGTCACCACCATGCGCCAGAGCGTGCTTCTCTGGAACAACGGCGACGGCACGTTCACCGAGGGGGGCCGCGCAGCCGGGGTCGGCGTCTACGGCTGGCACTCCGGAGCCGCCGTCGGGGACGTGAACCGTGACGGCCTCCCCGATCTGGTGGTCGCGGGCTATGCGGACCTGAACGGCCCTCGCCCGGAGGCGACCCAGGGCTTCCCCCAGACCTACATCGGCGTCCGCGATCTCCTGTTCCTGAACGAGGGCAGCGAGGAGGGCGGGCATGCGACGTTCCGCGAGGTCGGCAGGGAGGCCGGCCTGGAGGTGGCGAGCTTCGGATACGGGCTGGGCGTTTTGCTCTCGGACTTCGAGCGCGACGGTGATCTCGACATCTATGTCGCCAACGACACCAATCCCAACCGGCTATACGAGAACGTCGCCTGGCCGGGTGGAGCTGCCGCCGATCCGGCCGGCCTCGGATTCCGCTTCGAGGAGCGTGCGGCCGCGGCCGGGGTGGCCGACCCGAACGCCGGGATGGGGATCGCAGCCGGAGACTATGACGACGACGGCCGCACCGACCTCTTCGTCACCAACGCGCGCGAGCAGGTGCACGGAGTCTTCCGCAGCAAGCCCCCGGACGAAAACGATCCGTCCTTCGACGACGTGCGTACGGACCTTGGGGTCGAGCTCCGCGGCTCCACCGGCTGGGGAGTCTCCTGGGCCGACCTCGACCTCGACACGGACCTCGACCTCGTCGTCGTCAACGGCGACGTCCCCGTCAGGGACCTCGCCGGGGACAGGGAGCTCGTCCAGGCGTTCGGCGATCTGACCGCCCAGGGGACGCCGGGGCGCTTCGACGATCTCGGGAGCAAGATCGGCCTGGGCGAGGTCGGGCCTCTCCTCGCGCGCGGGAGTGCAGCGGCCGACTACGACAACGACGGGGACCTCGACGTGGCCGTGGGCTCGGTCGGCGGGAGCCTGGTCCTGCTCGAGAACGAACACGTGGGCGGCAGCTGGCTCGAGGTACAGCTCGACGGGTTCCACCCGGGCGCGGAGGTCACCGCGGTGCTCCCGGACGGCGGGAAGCTGCGCCGTGAGGTGCATGCGGGGAGCAGCTACCTCTCGTCCGAGGATCCCCGCGCCCACTTCGGGCTCGGAGACGCTGCCGAGGTGCGCGAGTTGGTGGTGCGCTGGCCGGACGGCCAGGAGACGCGTCTGAGCGATGTCGAAGCGAACCAGCTTCTCGAGGTGAAGGCGCCGTCGTGATCCGCGCGCTCTCGATTTCCCTTGTGATCGCAACGGTGGCGGTCGCGGCGACCGGCTGCTTCGGGTCCGGCGGCTCCGACTCCTACGTCGTGAAGGACTGCAAGCGCCGTGATCTCAAGGGACATTCGGTCGCCCGGGTCTGGGACGAGGCGCTCCTGGACGCGATCCGGCGCGACACCCCCGCGCCGACCGTGCACGCCCGGAACCTGTTCCACACCTCCGCGGCGATGTGGGACGCCTGGGCTGCCTACGACCCTGACGCCGAGGGATACTTCGTGGACGAGAAGCTCGAATCCGAGGATGTGCCGGCGGCGCGCGAAGCGGCGATCAGCTACGCGGCGTACCGCACCCTTCTCTATCGCTACTCGCTGGCGTCGGGCCTGCAGGAGGCGTTCGACGAGCTCACCTCGACCATGGAGTCGCTCTGCTACCGGATCGACTACACGACAACGGAGGGCGACTCTCCGGCTGCCCTCGGGAACCGCATCGCGGCGGCGGTGATCGCGTACGGGCGCAATGACGGGGCCCACGAGGCCTTGCGGTACCTCAATCCCGACTACAAGCCGGTCAACGCCCCGCTTGTCGTCGAGGAGCCGGGGGCGGAGATGCGCGACCCGAACCGTTGGCAGCCGCTCGCCCTCGCCAACAATGTGGCGCAGAACGGCATCCCGGTGCCGGGCAAGGTGCAGACCTTCATCGGCTCGCACTGGGGGCACGTCGCGGGCTTCGCGCTGCCCGCGTCGCCCGAGGGGCTCCCCCTCGACCCGGGTCCTGCTCCGCAGCTCGGGAATCCGATCTCGGACGCGGTGTTCAAGCAGACCGCGGTCGCAGTCATCCGCTCCAGCAGCGGTCTCGACCCGGATGACGGCGCCACTCTCGACGTGGGGCCGGCCGCTCTCGGTGGCAACACGCTGGGGACGAACGACGGCGACGGTCACAAGGTCAACCCGGCAACCGGCCGAGCCTACGCTCCTAACATCGTTCCTCGCGGGGACTTCGAGCGCGTCCTGGCCGAGTTCTGGGCCGACGGCCCCAAATCGGAGACTCCGCCCGGCCACTGGAATACGCTCGCGAACGAAGTCTCCGACTCCCCTGGACTCGAGCTTCGGATCGGAGGCCACGGCTCGCAGGTCGACCGGCTCGAGTGGGACGTGAAGCTCTACTTCGCTCTCAACGGGGCCGTCCACGACGCCGCCGCCGCGGCTTGGGGGGCGAAGGGCTACTACGACTCGGCGCGGCCCATCTCGATGATCCGCTACATGGGAGGGAAGGGCCAATCGAGCGATCGGAGCGGCCCGGCTTACGACCCGGACGGCCTTCCCCTCGTGCCCGGCCTCATCGAGGTGGTCACCCGAGCCTCGAGTGCCCCCGGCGAGCGTCATGCAAAACTCGCGGACCGCGTCGGCCAGATCGCCATCCGCGCCTGGGCCGGCGCTCCGGAGGATCCGACTACCGGGCACAGCGGGGTCAGCTGGATCCCCGCCGTGGATTGGGTGCCCTACCAGCTCCCCACGTTCGTCACCCCCGCTTTCGCAGGCTACGTTTCCGGGCACAGCACCTTCAGCCGTGCGGCGGCAGAAGTTCTCACGGCCTTCACAGGGAGCTCCTATTTCCCGCGAGGCCTGTACGAGGTGCCTGTTCCCGCCGGCTCGCTCAAGATCGAGCAGGGACCGAGCGAGGATCTCACGTTGCAATGGGCCACGTACTTCGACGCCGCGGATGCCGCGGGCATATCCCGTCTCTACATGGGGATCCATGTCTCGCCGGACGACTTCGGTGGGAGGAGAATCGGCGCGCAGTGCGGTAAGGCCGCGTGGAGCCTGGCCGAAAAGTACTTCGACGGGGAGGTCTCCTGATGAAGCTCCAGCAGGCGCAGGCCATGATCGACGCGGTCGTTGAGAACTCGCCCGGGGCGGTGTCGGTCTACGTCGCGGACGACCACGGTGAGCTGGTTGCGGCGGCCACCATGGACGGGGCCGCTCCGGACACGCGGCTCAATGCGCAGCGGAAGGCCTACACGGCGGCACGCAGCGACGCGCGCTCCACGACGGAGCTTGCCGCCAAGGCGGCCGGCGACCCGGTCGAGCGGGCGAGCTTCGACCCGTTCTTCACCTTCTTCAAGGGCGGCGTCGCCGCCTTCGAGGACGGGGTCCGCGCCGGGGCCATCGGGGTGAGCGGTCTGCCCGGTGAGGAGGACGAGCGGCTTGCACACCAGGCCATCGCACAGGCCGGTTTATCCCTACGACCCCTGGAGGAAGCATGACAGCGCTTGCAGGCAAGGTGGCCCTGGTCACGGGAGCAAGTCGAGGCATCGGCGCCGCGGTTGCGCGCGCGCTCGCCGCGGAGGGAGTTCGCATCGCTCTGGCGTCGCGAAGCGGCGATGACCTTGGTCTCGGCGGCGCAGTGGCGCGTCCATGCGACGTCAGGCGGCCGGAAGATCTCGAGGCCCTTGCAGCCGAGGCCGTGGAGCGCTTCGGAGGAATCGACATTCTCGTCGCCAACGCCGGCGTGGGAGCGTACGGCCCGTTCCTCGAGCTTCCGGCCGACCAGTTGGAGGAGATGATCGACGTCAACGTGAAGGGCACCCTCTACGCCGTCCGGGCGGCGCTTCCGCACCTGCTCCGAAGCGACGCAGCGGACATCGTGACGCTCGCTTCCGAGGCGGGCCGCCGCGGCCTTCCCCTCGAGGCCGTCTACTGCGCCTCGAAGTTCGCCCAGGTGGGCTTCACGCGCGCTCTCGACCATGAGCTGCGCGAGCAGGGTGTCCGCTGCTCGAATGTGTGCCCCGGCGGCGTCGCCACAGACTTCGCGATGGGCCGCGGCCGCACGCCCGACATGCCGGCGCTCACAGGGATGATGACGCCCGAGAACGTGGCGGAGGTCGTACTCTTCGTCGTCACTCGCCCCCGGAACCACCGCATCCTGGAGACCGCCTTCCGGCCCGTCGCGGAACCGGCATGGGGATGAACGGCACGGTCAGCTGGGGCTTTCTGTCGACGGCGAACATCAACGACAAGCTGCTCGCCGGTGCGGCCGAGTCCGACCGGGTCGACGTCATCGCTGTCGCGAGCCGCGACGCCGCGCGCGCGGAGACCTACGCGCACCAGCGCGGCATCGAACGGCCGTATGGCAGCTACGAGGAGTTGTTGGCCGATCCCGACGTCGAGGCGGTGTACATCTCGCTGCCCAACTCGCTCCACGTCGAGTGGTCGGTCCGCGCGCTGGAGGCGGGCAAGCACGTCCTCTGCGAGAAGCCGCTGAGCCGCCGGCCCAAGGAGGTCGAGCGGGCCTTCGCCGTGGCGGAGCAGTCGGACCGCCTCCTCATGGAGGGGTTCATGTATCGCCACAATCCACAGACCGCGAAGCTCATGGAGCTCGTCGGCAGGGGTGCGATCGGCCGCCTGCGGCTCGTCCGCGCAGCGTTCAGCTTCCGGCTCGACGACGCCGAGGACGTCCGCCTGGACGCGTCTCTCGACGGCGGCGGGTTGATGGACGTCGGGTGCTACTGCGTCAGCGGTGCACGGCTGCTGGCGGGCGAGCCGGAGCGGGTCTACGGCGAGCAGGTGCTCAGCGACACCGGGGTCGACGAGCTCTTCACCGGGACGATGCGATTCCCAGGCGACGTGCTCGTGCAGTTCGACGCGGGCCTGGTTGTGCAGGAGCGCGACGAGCTGGAGGCGATCGGGGAGACGGGCTCGCTCTTCCTTGACGATCCCTGGCACTGCCATCGACCCGTGCTCGAGCTTCGGACCGACCACGGTACCGAGGAGATCCGGCTGGAGCCGGTCAACTCCTACCGCCTTCAGCTAGAGAACCTGAGCGACGCCATTCGAGGTGAGGCGGAGCCGCTCCTGGGCCGCGACGACGCGTTGGGCCAGGCCCGAGCCATCGACGCGCTTTACCGTTCGGCAGCGGAGGGTAGGCCGGTCAACCTCTAACTGCGACGAGCGCCCCGGCCGGCCTTGACGCCGTCCGATCCCGGCCGTACTGTCGAGGTCTTCATGGCCCGCGCCGACACGCCGTCGATTCTCGTGTTTTCGATCGCGCGCAGCCGTGCGCGCTAGTCGGCGTTCTCTCTCCCGCTCCGCCGCCTAGCCAAGAGAAACGAAGCGGGAACCACTACTAGGACAAGGAAGGTAGCCACGGCACCCGAGGTGCTCCAGCTTCACGATCGGTCGGCGGAGCGCGACGCCTGCGGCATCGGCTTCGTCGCCGACACCGCCGGCCGCCCCAGCCGGGACGTCCTCGACGCGGTCCTCGAGGGCCTCCGTCGCGTACGCCATCGGGGAGCGACTGCGTCTGATCGCCGGACGGGTGATGGCGCCGGCGTTCTCCTGCCGCTTCCGGCATCCCTCGTCCCAAGGCCCGGAGACGGCCTGGCGATGCTCTTTCATCGGGGTGAGCCTGCTCGGGAGGCGATCGAGGAGGCCTGCCGGCTCGAGGGGATCGAGGTCGCAGGCTGGCGTCCGGTCCCGGTCAGCCCGGATGCTCTCGGCCCTGGCGCGCGTGCGTCCGCGCCGACGATCGAGCAGGCCGTGCTCGTTCGTCCTTCGGGCGCCGACTCAGAGGAGGCCGAGCGTCGCGCACATCGCGCTCGCCGACGCGCCGAGCGGGCCGGGGACGCGTATATCGCCTCCCTCTCGTTTCGGACCGTCACGTACAAGGCTCTCTGCGCCGCCGACCAGCTTGATGGGTTCTACGACGATCTTCGGGACCCGGGCCTCGCGGTCCCGTTCGGAATCTTCCATCAGCGGTTCTCGACGAACACGGAGCCTTCCTGGGAGCGCGCGCAGCCTTTCCGCTACCTCTGTCACAACGGTGAGATCAACGCCATCCAGGGCAACGCGAACTGGATGCGCGCCCGCGAAGGCCGACTCGGATCCACCGACGACGAGCTGCTCCGGCCTGTTCTCGACACGTCGAGCTCCGACTCGGCGATGCTCGACAACGCCGTCGAGCTTCTCGTCCACGGCGGTCGGGATGTGCGGCACGCCGTCACGATGCTTGTGCGGCCCGCCTGGGAGTCGGACTCCGAGCTGGATCCCGAGGTTCGAAGCTTCTACCGGTTCCACTCTGGCCTGGTCGAGCCGTGGGACGGCCCCGCCGGGATCGTCTTCACGGACGGCCGCGTCGTCGGCGCCGCGGTCGATCGCAACGGGCTTCGGCCCCTCCGGTACGCGGTGGCCTCGGACGGTCTCGTCGCCTGTGTGTCCGAAGTGGGCGCCGTCGAGCTCGAGGGTCACGGGCAAGTGCGGCGCGGCAAGCTCGGTCCCGGCGAGATCCTGGCCGTGGATCCCGAACGAGGCTTCGAGGGCGACCGCGCCATCAAGGGTCGCCTCGCAACGCGGCGCCCCTACGGTCGCTGGCTCGAGGACTGCCTCGTCCCGGGCTCGTCAGGGGCCCCGGTCGAACCGCAGGGGGACGACCTGGCGTCCCGTCAGGTGGCGTTCGGTTACACGCGGGAAGAGCTCATGCAGATCCTGCGGCCGATCGCGGCGCACTCCCACGAGCCGACCTCGTCGATGGGAGACGACACGGCGCTGCCGCCGCTGGCCGGGCGGGCGCGGCCCCTCCATGCCTACTTCAAGCAGTGCTTCGCCCAGGTGACCAACCCACCGATCGACCACCTGCGCGAGCGCCACGTCATGTCTCTTCGCACTCTGCTTGGCGCCAGGGCGCCGCTTCTCTCCGAGGTGGCACCCGCGGAGAAGCTGGCAGAGCTGGAGAGCTTCTTCCTCTACCCGAGCGGGCTCGACGGCCTCGAGGCGACGACGATCGACGCCACCCTCGGCTCGCAGGAGACGCTCGAGGCCGCCTGCGAGCGCCTGGCCGCCGAGGCCGAGACGGCCGTCCGGGCCGGCGCCGACGTCCTGCTCGTCTCGGACGCGGGCGCAAGCCCCGAGCGTGCGCCCGTGCCGGCGCTCCTCGCCACCGGGGCCGTCCACCACGGCCTCGTCGAGGTCGGCCTCCGCTCCCTCGCCACAATCGTGGTCGCGAGTGACGAGCCGCGCGAGGTGCATCACTTCGCCTGCCTGCTCGGCTACGGCGCGGAGGCGATCTGCCCGCGCCTCGCCCTCGAGAGCGTCGCCGCCATGGCTGCCGCGGACAAGGTCGGCGGCGATCATCCAGCAGCCGACGAGGCGCAGCGGCGGTTCCGCGCGACGATCGAGGACGGCGTCATGAAGGTGATGGCGAAGATGGGGATCTCGGACGTGGCCAGCTACTGCGGCGCCCAACTCTTCGACACGATCGGGCTAGCGCAAGAGGTTGTCGACCGCTGCTTCCGGGGAACCCCGTGTCCACTCGGCGGCATCGGGTTCGCCGAGCTCGAGCGGGACGTCCGCGAGCGGCAGGTCGCGGCTTCCGCCGAGCGCGCAGCTCTCGAGCATCCGGGCTTCTTCAAGCATCGAAAGGGAGGCGAGCCGCACGCGACGAGCCCGGAGGTCGTGGCCGCGCTCCACGAGACCGTGGCCGCGGACGCCCTGCGCCGGGCTGTCGCAGGCGGCGACCGTGCCGAGTACGACCGCTTCGCCGCGCTCGTCCATGACCGGGAGCCGCTCGAGCCGCGCGACCTCCTGGAGCTCATCCCAAGCCAGGAGCCGGTGGCGCTCGACGAGGTCGAGCCGGTCGAGGCGGTAGTCCGGCGCTTCTCGGGCGGAGCGATGTCGCACGGGTCGCTGAGCGCGGAAGCGCACGAGCTGCTCGCAGTCGCGCTAAACCGGCTCGGCGCCCGCTCGAACTCGGGCGAGGGTGGCGAGGACCCGGCCCGCTTCGGAACCGAGCGCAACTCGCGGATCAAGCAGATCGCATCTGCCCGCTTCGGCGTCACTCCGGCGTATGCGGCGCATGCCGACGAGCTCCAGATCAAGATCTCGCAGGGGTCGAAGCCTGGCGAGGGCGGCCAGCTCCCGGGCCACAAGGCCAGCGAAGAGATCGCGCGCCTGCGCCACACCCAGCCGGGCGTCGCCCTGATCTCGCCGCCGCCTCACCACGACATCTACTCGATCGAAGACCTGGCCCAACTGGTCTTCGATCTGAAGCAGGTGAACCCCGCGGCGGAGGTTTCGGTAAAACTCGCTGCCGAGGCCGGCGTGGGCATCGTCGCCGCCGGCGTCGTGAAGGCGCTCGCGGACATCGTGCACGTGGCCGGGGCGGACGGGGGGACGGGCGCGAGCCCCCTCTCGTCGATCAAGAACGCCGGCTCCCCCTGGGAGCTCGGGCTCGCCGAGACGCAACAGGCGCTCGTTGCCAACGGCCTGCGCGGACGCGTGCGCGTGCGCGTCGACGGGGGCATGAAGACCGGTCGGGATGTTGTCGTTGCGGCCCTCCTCGGCGCGGACGAGTACAGCTTCGGCACGGCGCTCCTCCTGGCCGAGGGCTGTCTCATGGTGCGGACCTGCCATCAGGACACGTGCCCGGTCGGGATCGCCACGCAGCGCCTCGACCTCCGGGCGAAGTTCGCCGCGACGCCGGAGATGGTCGAGGGGTACCTCCTCCTCGTTGCACAGGAGGTGCGGCGGCTCCTGGCCCGGCTCGGGCTTCGGTCGCTCGAGGAGGCGGTCGGACGCGTCGACCGCCTCCGCCGGCGCGACGCGGGCGCGGAGGCCTCGCGCGTGGACCTCCTCGATGTCTCCGCTCTCCTCGCGCCGCCCGGGGAGGGCCCCGTTCGGTTCGTGGGTCACGAGCAGCTTCCGGTGACCGGGCACGAGCTCGGTGAGCAGTTGGCGGCCGACGCGCAATCGATTCTCGAGGAAGCGCGCCTGGTCGAGCTCCACTACGCGATCACGAACGCCGACCGCGCGGTCGGGGCTCGGCTCGGCGGCTTGATCGGCGCGCGGTTCGGGGCGGGGAAGCCGCCCGGGCGGGTGCGGGCACACTTCGAGGGGGCAGCAGGCCAGAGCTTCGGCGCCTTTTTGGCAGACGGCGTAATGCTTACGCTGACCGGCGAGGCGAACGACTACGTCGGCAAGGGAATGGGTGGGGGACGGATCGTCGTGATTCCGCCGCCCAACGACGCCGGCGATCCGGTTCTCCTCGGCAACACCGTGCTTTACGGGGCGACCGGAGGCGAGCTCTACTGCGCGGGGCGGGCAGGCGAGCGGTTCGCCGTCCGCCTCTCAGGCGCAACGGCGGTCGTGGAGGGTACCGGCGGGAACCCGTGCGAGTACATGACGGCAGGCACTGTCGTGATCCTCGGCGAGGTCGGCCGGAACCTGGGCGCCGGCATGACCGGCGGTGAGGTCTACGTCTTCGATCCGGACGGGTCCCTCACCGAGCGCCTGAACGACGAGCTGGTCGACGCCGAGCGCCTCGTTACCGCGGGCGCCGAGGCGCTGCGCGCGCTCGTCGAGCGGCATGTCCGCTTCACCGGCTCCACACGGGCTGCCGGCCTGCTCGAGCGCTGGGACGTCGCCCTGGAGAGCTTTTTGTTCGTGCAGCCCCGCCCCGAGGTCGGTCGCCTCTCGCGGGTCGCCGAGGGCACGGCCGCCGAGGGCGGATCCTGAGCCCGCCGCGCGATTCGCCTCAGCGGTGAGCACAGACGCTCCCCTCCGGCGCGACATCCGCCTCCTCGGCGACCTCCTCGGCCTGGTGCTCGTCGAACAGGAGGGTGAGGAGCTGCTCGCCGAGGAGGAGCGGATCCGGCTGCTGTCGCGGGAGGCCCGGGAGCGCCACAGCGCCTCCTCCCGGGCGGAGCTCGGCGAGGCAGTCCGCGGGCTCGACCTCGAGCGTCAGGCGAAGGTCCTCCGCGCCTTCGGCCTCTACTTCCAGCTCGCCAACATTGCCGAGCAGCACCATCGCCTGCGGCGCCGGCGCCAGTACGAGCACGAGGAGCGCATGCCGCGCGAGTCGCTCGCCGAGGCGTTCGCCCGCCTCGAGGAGGCCGGCGTCGGGCCGGAGGAGCTCGCCGAGGCGGCGCAGCGCCTCTCGCTCGAGCTCGTCCTGACCGCGCATCCGACCGAAGCCACGAGACGTACGGTCCTGGCTGCGCACCTTCGACTCGCCCGCCTTCTGCACGAGCTCGACGACCCGGCTCTATCACCGGCCGCGCGTACCGACCTCGAGGCCGCGCTCGCGGAAGAGGTGACGCTCCTCTGGCAGACCGACGAGGTGCGCTCCCAGCGCCCGCGCGTCGTCGACGAGATCCGGAACGGGCTCTGGTTCTTCGAGCAGTGCCTGCTCGATGTCGCGCCTCGCCTGGTCGCTGACCTCCGCGAGCGCGTTCCCGACTCGCCTTTGCCACTCCGCTTCGGAAGCTGGATCGGCGGCGACCAGGATGGCAATCCCGCCGCCGGGCCCGAGACGATCGACGAGGCGCTCGAGCGCGGCCGGGTGCTCGCGCTCTCCACGTACCGCGATGAGGTGCGCAAGCTGGCGCGCTCGCTCGGGATCTCGACCGGGATCGTCACGGTGTCGCCCGAGCTGCTCGAGTCGATCGCGCGCGACGAGCGAGAGCTCCCGGCCTACGCGGCCGAGCTGGCCGATCGCAACCTCGACGAGCCCTACCGGCGCAAGCTCAGCTTCGTCTGGCGGCGCCTTGTCAGCGAGCTCGAGCGAGACGGCGGACCCGGCTACGCCTCGGCCGGCGAGTTCGCTCGAGACCTCGAGATCGTCGATGCGAGTCTTCGGGGGAACCGGGGAGGCCGGGTCGCCGACGGACGGCTGGGCGCCCTTCGAGGCCGGCTGGAGCTCTTTGGCTTCCACCTGGCCAAGCTGGACATCCGCCTTCACGCCACGGAGCTCGACGAGCGGGAAGATCGCACGCGGGAGACGTTCCATGCGATTGCGCGCGCCCGCGACCGGCACGGCGCGCAGGCGCTCGACACGCTGATCGTGTCAGGGACAGGCTCTCCGGCTGACGTCCTATCGGCCCTCGACTTAGCCGAGGAGGCCGCGATCGACCTTTCGCTCGTCCCACTCTTCGAGACGATCGACGACCTGCGGCGGGCGGCCGACACGGTCGGCGGGCTCCTGGAGGACACGCGCTTCGCACTCCTCGTCGAAGCGCGCGGGAGCCGCCTCGAAGTGATGGTCGGCTACTCGGACTCGGCGAAGGATGGCGGCTATCTGACGGCGCAGTGGGAGATCTACCGCGCTCAGGAGGAGCTCGCCGCGCTGGCGCTCGCGCGTGGTCTCGAGCTGACGATCTTCCACGGCCGCGGCGGAAGCGCCGGGCGGGGCGGCGGCCCCACCCACGCGGCCATCCTCGCCCAGCCGCCCGGCGCTCCGCCGGGGCGGTTGAAGGTGACCGAGCAGGGCGAGACGATCTCCTTCAAGTACGGCCTCCCCGGCCTCGCGCATCGCAATCTCGAGGCGGCGCTCGCCGCAACCCTGCTCTCCGCCTTTCCTGCCGTCGCAGCGGCGAACGCGCCCGCCGGAGGGCGCGAGCTCCTGGCCCGGCTCTCGGCGAGCGCGCACGGGGCCTACCGTGCTCTCGTCTGGGACGACGAGGCGTTCGTGCCCTTCTTCAGGGCCTTCACGCCGATCGACGAGCTCGCTTTGCTCGAGCTCGGCTCTCGACCGGCGCGTCGCCTGTGGGGGGACTTTCTCGAGGGCCTCCGAGCCATTCCCTGGGTGTTCGCCTGGACCCAGAACCGCTGCCTCCTCCCGGCCTGGTACGGCTGCGGTGCGGCGTTCGCCGAGCTCGGCGACCCGGAGGCCCTGCGGCGTCTCTACCGCGATTGGGCTTTCTTCCGCTCGCTCGTCGAGAACCTCGAAATGACCCTTGCGAAATCGAGCCTCGAGATCGCGGAGGGCTACCTCGAGCTCGTCCCGGCCTCGCCGGATCGCGAGCGGCTCTTCGCTGCGATCGTCGCCGAGCACCAGCGCACGGTCTCGGCCGTGCTGGGGATCGTCGAGGCGACCGAGCTCCTCGACCGCCATCCCGTCCTCCAGCGCTCAATCAGGCTTCGGAATCCATACGTCGACCCGATGAACGCGATTCAGGTCGAGCTCTTGCGCCGGTATCGCTCCGGCGAGAAGGCGGCGACCAGGCCGCTCCTCCGCTCGATCGGCGGGATCGCCGCCGCTCTGCGAAACACCGGCTGACTCGCCGGGCGGGTGGCAGCGCATCCGTCCGGGCGCACCGCTACGGTGCGCGTTTCACGCAGTCGATGATGGCCGCGTGCGAAGGCAGTGACGCCTCGGAGCAAAAGCCCCGGGGCTTTTTTTGTGGTCCGAGGAGGAGGAGCCATGGTGAAGGTCGAGGCAGTCGTCATTCGGGAGCGCATCGAGACCGTCATCGACGCGGTCGAGGTGGAGGCCGGGCACGTCGGCGTGACCGTGATGGAAGCAGTCGGCCACGGCCGGCAGCGGGGAATCACGCACGAGTATCGCGGGCGGGTCTTCGAGTCGCGCTTTCTCCCCAAGGCGCTGCTCGTCCTGATCGTGGAGGACGCGCGGGCAGAGGCGGTCGTCGAGGCGATCGCCGACGCCGCCCGGAGCGGCAACCAGTCGGGCGACGGGATCGTCTGGACGACCCCCGTCGAGAACGTCGTGCACAACCGGACGGGCAGGAGCCTGGAGGAGGTGGAGGTGAGATGAAGACAGCTGATCTCGTGATCGCTGCGAACACGATCTGGGTCGTCGTTGCGGCGATCCTCGTGATGTTCATGCAGGCGGGCTTCGCCTTCCTCGAGGCGGGCCTCACCAGGATGAAGAACGCCGCGCACATCGCGGGGAAGAACGTCCTCATCTTCGGGATTTGCTCGCTCGTCTACTGGGCGGTCGGCTTCGGGCTCGCCTTCGGGGACGGGAACGCGATCATCGGCACGTCGGGCTTCGTGCCGAGCGCCGACGACCTGCTCGGTGTCGCGCAGGCGCCGTTCAGCTTCTTCGCCTCGATTCCGGCCGCGTCCGGCTACTTCTTCGAAGTCGTCTTCGCCGGGGTTGCGCTTGCGATCGTGTGGGGCGCCATGGCAGAGCGGGCGAAGCTCTGGGTCTACTTCGCTTTCGGTGCGGTCTTCACGCTCATTTACTCGGTCGTGTCGCACTGGGTCTGGCACGCCGAGGGGTGGCTCTTCGGCTTCGGGATGCAGGACTTCGCCGGCTCGACGGTCGTTCACTACCAGGGCGCCCTCGCGGCGCTCGCCGGCGCGCTCCTGCTCGGCCCCAGGATCGGGAAGTTCGGCACCGACGGCAGGGCGAATCCGATTCCCGGCCACAACATGCCCTTTGCCGTTCTCGGCACCCTGATCCTGTGGTTCGGGTGGTTCGGCTTCAATCCGGGGTCGACCCTCGGCGTGGTCAGCGGCGACAAGCTCGGCTACTTCGGCTACGTCGCGCTGACCACCAACCTGGCCGCGGCCGCCGGCGCGCTTGGCGGCATCCTGACTGCCTGGGTCGTGCTCAAGAAGCCCGACATCTCGATGATGCTGAACGGGGTCATCGCCGCATTGGTCGCCGTGACCGCTGCAGCCGGCTTCGTCGCTCCCTGGGCGGCGATCGTGATCGGCTTCGTTGCCGCCGCGATTGCGGTTGTCGGTGTCGTCCTGGTCGAGCGCGTTCGGATCGACGATCCGATCGGCGCCGTGGCCGTGCACGGGCTCGCCGGCGTCTGGGGCACGCTTGCCACGGGGATCTTCGCCCTTCCGGCCCTTGCCGAGAACCTCGCCACGGGCACAGGCGGCCTGATCTACTCGGGGAGCTTCCACCAGCTCGGGATCCAGGCCCTCGGTCTGGCTGCGGTCGGCGGGTTCACGTTCAGCGCCTCGTTCGCGGCGCTCTGGACGATGAAGGCGCTTTTCGGCATCCGCGCGGAGGCCGAGACCGAGACGGCGGGCCTCGACGTCTCCGAGCACGGCATGTGGGGCTACCCCGAGTTCTACATCCCGGTCCCGGGCGGCTACGGTACCGAGGCGCACTCCCACCTGGGCGTGGCCCACCGCGATCGGCCCACGCCGGCGCCTGAAGCCTCGGCTGAGCCGGCCCCGGCCGGTTCAGCGGAACCGGCACTCGAGCCCGCCGCCTGAGAGCCAGGCGATCTGCACCGTCGTGGGCAACGTGTCGGTGACGAGAAAGAGGAGAGGACGCCGTCGGGAGGTCGGAGACGCCGGATCCCGGTCGTGATCGAGGGGCGGTGTTCGGAGAGGCTCCGAAGAAAACTGCGAGAGTGGTTTTTTCGCCCGGCCCGGCTCGGAGCGCTATTTTCTGTTCCAGGAGGGTGGCTTGAGGCGAGCGCGATGCGGTGAGGTAGCGGGTTGACGAGGCCGGCGATGCAGCAGTCGGCACCCGACGGCGTTCTCCGCGCCGGCTACGACACCGGCAGCTTCTACGACGAGGCGTTCGAGCACGGCTCGGATGGCGGCGCGGTGCCTCGGGCGCACTACGCTGAGCTCGTCGCGCGGATCGCGTCGATGGACGGCCGCGCCTTAAGGCGAGCGGCGGAACTCGCCAACCGGTCCTTCCTCCACCGCGGTGTGACGTTCACCGTTTACTCCGACGGGGATCAGGGCACCGACCGCATCCTGCCGTTCGACCCGATTCCCCGCATCGTGCCGGCTGACGAGTGGGTGGTCGTCGAGGCGGGCCTGCAACAGCGCATCCGGGCGCTGAACCGTTTCATCCACGACGTCTACCACGGGCAGGAGATCCTGCGAGACGGGGTCGTGCCACGCCGGCTCGTCGTCCTGGGCCGTCATTTTCGCCGCGAGGTCGTCGGCATCGACGTTCCCGACGACCAGTACATCCATGTCGCGGGAAGCGACCTGATCCGGGGCGACGACGGTCGCTGGATGGTGCTCGAGGACAACCTGCGGACACCTAGCGGCGTCTCCTACGTTCTCGCGAACCGGCAGATCATGACGCGCGCCTTCCCCGACTGGTTCGCCGAGCTCGGGGTCCGCTCCGTCGACTCCTATGCGGGGCAGCTCCTCGACAACCTCGTTGGGCTCTCGCCGCGACGCGCTGTCCCGAGCGCCGCCAGCGGGCCGGCCGTGGTGGTGCTGACCCCCGGCATCTACAACTCGGCGTACTTCGAGCATGCCTTCCTGGCGCAGCAGATGGGGGTTGAGCTCGTCGAGGGCCGCGACCTCTTCGTCCTCGAGAACCGCGTCTACATGCGTACGACGTCCGGACGGCGACAGGTGGACGTCATCTACCGCCGCGTCGACGACGAGTTCCTCGACCCGCTCGCCTTCCGCTCCGAGTCGATGCTCGGCGTCGCGGGGCTGCTCGGCGCCGTCCGCACCGGCAACGTCACACTTGCGAACGCAATCGGCACGGGCATCGCCGACGACAAGGTGCTCTACCGGTACGTCCCCGCGATCATCCGCTACTACCTCGACGAGGAGCCGATTCTCGACAACGTGCAGACGTTCCTACCCAGCGATCCCGAGGAGCTCGACCATGTGCTGAACAACCTCGACTCGCTCGTCGTCAAGACCGCGAACGAGAGCGGCGGCTATGGGATGTTGATCGGGCCGGTCGCCGACGAGCGCGAGATCGAGGAGTTCCGTCGCCGGATCGTCGCGAACCCACGCGACTACATTGCACAGCCGGTGATCCCGCTCTCGCGCCATCCGACATTCGTGGCCGACGAGGGCGACTCGGGCACGCTCGAGGGGCGTCACGTCGATTTGCGGCCGTACGTGCTGAGCGGACCGGACGGAATCAGCGTGCTGCCCGGCGGCCTAAGCCGGGTTGCTCTCGTGCGCGACTCGCTGGTCGTCAACTCGAGCCAGGGCGGCGGCAGCAAGGACACCTGGGTGCTGGGGTGACGGGAGCGAACAGATGCTGAGTCGCATGGCGGAATCGCTCTATTGGATCGGTCGCTATGTCGAGCGCGCCGAGCAAACGGCTCGTCTCACAGAGGCAACCTTCCGCCACACCCTCGCAATGGGCTCGACCACGGAGGCGGAATCTCGCCGTGACCTCCACTGGGCGGCGTTGCTCGACATCGTTGGCGAGCGCCCGGCCTTCCCGCCGGGCGGCCCTTCCGCCGACGAGGAGACCGTGCCCCTGCATTTGATCTTCTCGTCCGAGAACGCGAACTCGATCGTGGAATGCATCGCCCGGGCACGCGATAACGCGCGCACGATGCGCCACCAGGTGGCGACCGAGATGTGGGAGGCGCTCAACCGCTACCACCTCGAGGTCCAACGACCAGCTCAGCGGCGCCGTGCGGCGTCCGGCGCGGAGAGCGCCACACGCTTCTGCCGCTCGGTCGTCGATTTCAGCCAGCTGCTGCAGGGGATCACCGACTCGACGATGCCGCGTGAGGAGGGCTGGTACTTCCTCCAGGCAGGCAAGTTCCTGGAGCGAGCGGAGTGGACGGCTCGCACCCTGGACGTGAACTACCGGCTCCTCGTCGGAGACGACGCCGAGCGCGGCGACCGCTTCGCTTTGGCCGCGGCGGCTCACGACCTACAGCCGTGGGCCACGCTCCTGCGCTCGTTGTCCGCGTACGAGTCGTACCACCGCATCGAGAGTAGAGGCGTCCAGCCGAGCGCGGCGATCGAGCTGCTCATTCTCTCGGCCGTCCTGCCACGGTCGATCCGGTTCTCGATCGGGCAGGTCGACGCCGCCCTCGCCCACATCAGCGAGCAGGCCCCCACCTACAACGGCTCCGAGCCGATGCCCGGCTCGGGCACCGAGAACGAGGCACGGCGGGAGGTGGGCCGGCTGCACGCGGAGTTCGCCTATCAGAGGCTCGACGACCTGCTCGATCACGGCCTGCACACTTCCCTGCTCGATATCCAACGCCGCTGCTACCGCATCGGCGAGCGTGTCGAGGACGAGTTCTTCGCCCACCGGCCTCTGTCCGCGCAGGAAATGATGGCGTGAGGTACCGGATCCGCCACCGGACGAGCTACGGCTACGCGAGCGAGGTCTTCGAGAGCTTCAACGAGGTGCGGTTGCAGCCGCTTGCCTGCGCGACCCAGACCCTGCTCGACTTCGATCTCCAGATCGAGCCGCCCGCGACCGCGATCTCGTTCCGGGACTACTACGGCAACGCCGTCCACGACTTCGGCGTCGCCTACCTGCACGACCGCCTCGTGATCGAGGCGACGAGCGACGTCGTCACCCACGCGGGCGCCGACGACCCGCTCGCTGGCCCGACCGAGGGCGAGCCGGACGCGTCACCTTCGCTCCGGGAGCTCGTGGGAAACGAAGCGCTGGCGGACGACCTCGCCGAGTTCCTCGGCCGAAGCGCGTACATCCCGCTTGGAGACGACTCGGCCGCGCTCGCCGAGGCGCTGCTCGCGGAGGATCGGGAGACGAGCGCACTCGCATTCCTCACCCGCGCAGCCGATCATGTGCGCGGGCGCCTCGAGTACCGGATCGGCACTACGACCGTGAACAGCTCCGTCGCCGAGGTGCTCGCCGGAGGGAGTGGCGTCTGCCAGGACTTCGCGCACGTGCTGATCTCCCTGTGCCGCCACGTCGGCCTTCCCGCCCGCTACGTCAGCGGATACCTTGGTAGCGTCAGCGAGGCGACGGCTTCGCATGCCTGGACCGAGGCGTACATCCCGCCCTATGGGTGGCTCGGTATCGACGCGACGCTCGGCACACCCTGCACGGGGCAGCACGTCAAGGTCGGCGTGGGCCGCGACTACGTCGACGTCGCGGTGCTGCGCGGCACCTATCAGGGCGGCGTCCACGCGGAGCTCGAAGTGCAGGTGAGCTGCGAGGCGCTCGGCGGTGTCGATCCTGCTGCGCAGCTGCGCGGCAGCAGCGGTGAGCCCATCGCCCGACTGGTAGCGATCCAGAATCTCGGCGCGATGCGACGATTCCAGCGAGGGGCAGTGATGACGCAGGCGATGGGCGGGATGACGGAGACGCTCGCGGTCGAAGAGCTGCCGCCGCCGCGGGTGCAGCCGCGGCTCGAGGACGGGCCCCCAGCCCAGCAGCCGCAGCAGCAGCAGCAGCTGGAGCAGCCGGAGCGGGACGCATGAGGCTGCGCGTCGGCTGCCAGTTCGAGCACGAGGCGCAGGCTCCCACCGCGGCGGTCGTCCTCGTCGAGCCGCACGTCAAAGCGCTTCTCGAGGAGCGCTGGAGCAGCGAGCCGGCGTTGGGGGCGACGAGCTTCGTCGACGTCTACGGCAACCGCTGCCGACGGCTCGTGCTGCCGGAGGGAGCCTCGACATTCGCCTACGACGCGCTCGCAAGAGTTTCGCCCGACCCAGACCCGGTACCCGGGCCGAGCGATGTGCAGCACCCCATCGAGGCGCTCCCCGACGAACTCCTCCACTGGCTGCTCGCGAGCCGCCTCTGCGAGTCCGACCTGCTCTCGGAGCAGGCGTGGGAGCTGTTTGGCGGCGTCGCCGCGGGGGCGGAGCGCGTGCAGGCGGTTTGCGACTGGATCCACGCCAACATCGAGTACGGCGTCACGAGCGTGCCGACCACGGCAACGGTGGAGGTCTTCGAGCGGCGGGGCGGCATGTGCCGGGACTTCGCCCACCTGGGGGTGACGCTCTGCCGCGCGCTCGGCATCCCGGCCCGCTACGTGTTCGGCTATATGCCTGACATTGGCATCCCTGGTCCGTACCCGCCCATGGACTTCCACGCCTGGTTCGAGGTCTGGCTCGGCTCGAGCTGGTGGACGTACGATGCGCGCTTCAACACACCCCGCATTGGCCGGGTGGCGATCGGCCGCGGCCGCGATGCCGTCGACGTCGCCATGGTGACGACCTACGGCGCCGCTAGCCTCCGGCGCATGATCGTGTGGGCAGACGAGGTGGCCGACGATGCCGAGCTGACTGCGGTGTCGCTCGCGCTGGAGGCGCCGGGTGGTCGGTGAGACGCTCGGCGACCTGATCGCCACGCTGGGCAGCATCGACGACGATGAGATCGACTGGCAGAACGTCCAGCAGACGGCAGTCCTCATCCAGCAGACCTTCTCCTACAAGTATCCGGGGCCGATCGCCGCGCTTCGCCACCGGCTCATGGTCGTACCGCCCGACTACCACGACGACCAGCGCCTGCTCACGCACAAGATCCGCGTCTCGGGCTGCGACGTCGACACCGAGCGCTCGTATGACACGTTCGGGAACGTCGTCCTCGATCTCAGCCTCGAGCACGTGGAACGCGAAGTCGAGTTCACCACCTGGGCCGTCGTCGAGCGCGAGGCCGTGGTCGACGGCACGGACACTCCCGACGCCAACGCCTTCGACCAGCGCTTCGCCGAGCCCTCGCGGCTGACCCACACCGATGACGCTCTGCGCGCAGTCGCTGACGAGCTCCGCGGCACGGGCTTGCAGAGCATCGAGCTGGCCGAGCAGATCAGCCACCGGGTCTTCGAGCATTTCGAGTACCGCTGGGGTGTGACCGCGGTCACGACGAGCGCAGCGGAGGCGTGGGCGGCAGGTATCGGGGTTTGCCAGGACTACGCGCACTGCATGCTGGCTCTTTGCCGGCTATGCGGGTTGCCCGCTCGCTACGTGTCCGGTCACGTGCTCGGCGAAGGGGGCACCCACGCGTGGGTGGAGGTGCTCGTCCGGCATCCCCAGGACGAGGAGGCGCTGCGTGCGGTTCCCATCGACCCCACCCACGACCGCCGCGCGGGCCTGCGTTACATCACGGTCGCGGTGGGGCGCGACTATTGCGACGTGCCGCCGACCTCGGGCACCTTCGACGCTCCCTACACCGGGGTGCTGACGACACACAAGCGGGCGGCAGTGACGCGCGTCGAATATCAGCGACCCCGCCGGCGCCGCCGGCCGGGCCCGGTCAGGACGGCCTGACCGCGCCGTTCGCGGAGCCCAGCGCCTCGAGCCCGACCAGATGTCGAGCGCAGAGGGTGGGCAGGGCGGCGTGACGTCCGTCGGAAGCATCAAGGCTGCTTGGTTCACAGATCCGGACGCAATCTCCTCGCGTGACCTCCAGCGTTGAGGCGCTGAAGGTGCCCGGTTCCAGCTGACGAGCTCAAACCGGACCCTCCTCGGCGTCGTTTAGAACAGGCTCCTGACCTGGTCGCTGTCGATGAGCGTCGAAGCTCCGCCCTGCCTCTCGCAGTCAATGAGCGGCCTGCCGCGACGAAATCGGCATGGTCTACGGACCAAAGTGACGGCCGTGCCTGGCTCCAACCGCCCACGCAAGGGGAGTCCACGCTTCCGCTTGCGGAACCTCGCGGCGCGAGCGCAGAATAGCTCGGCAGAGTCAGCCCAGAGAAGGAGTCGGCATGGAAAGAGGGGTCCCGGTCCGTGCCCCTGGTTCGGCCTCATGTGCGCTTGACGTTTGCTCTGGCCCCTCGATGCCCCGCCGCGCCGTCGACCAACCGACGCTGACGGTCGTGATCCCGGTGTGGGACCAGTACGTGCTGACCGTCCGAGATGCGATCGAGAGCGTGCTCGTCCAGGAGGCCCACGCCGAAGTCATCGTGGTCGACAATGCGTCCTCGGAGCTACTTCCCCCGCTTCCGCCCGGCGTCGACGTCATGCGGCTGCCCAAGCGCCTCTCGGTCGGCGCAGCGCGGAACGCGGGCCTCTCCCGTGTCCGGACCGAGTTTGTTCTCTTCCTCGACGCGGATGACATCGTCCTCGAGGGGACGCTTCGACTACTCCTCTCGCGGATGACGGCGCGACCAGCGCTTTCCGCGTGTGCCTGCGGTGTCCTCGCCTGGAACGCCGCCACGGACCAGGTCTGTCCACTCGACTTTCCATCGGGTAGGACCCGGTTGGTGGCGAGATGGCCCCGCGGGTACCACCTGTACGCTGCGATGGCGAACCGCATGCCGACTACGGGGTGCGTGATCATGCGAACCGCGACGGCCGTGAATGCCGGCGGTTTCGCAGACGCCGACTTCGCCGAAGACTGGGCGCTGAACGTCGGCCTGGCCTTTCGCGGGCCAATCGAGTTCCTTCACCCTCACGGCCGGCTCCTTCGTGTTCATGCGAAGTCCCTGCGAGCGCGGCCGAGGAGCCGTGCAGAAGTGGCGCGCGCCTTCGAGCTGGTGCAGCGGCGAGTCAAGGGCGATCCGGCGGCCCCGGTAAGCGTTCGCCTCGGGTTCTTGCTCGTCGCCCTCTACCACAGTCGACAGGTACGCCGGGTCACGCCTGGTGGGAAGACTGCTCCTGGTGCGGCCCTATCCGTTCTCGGCGACGGCGGCTTGGTGGCCCTGCGGCCGAGGAGCTCGTGAGGAACCGAGCAGTCCGCGTCGCCTTCTTCCCGTCGCGTGGGCAGCTGCGGCAGCTGCGCAGGATGCTGCAAGCGCTGCTCGCGCTCCTCGCCAGCGCGTTGCTACTCCTGCTCGTATTCTCGCCGCAGGCTGAGAACTTCTGCGACGGGCACAGCGTCGGCTGCGGCCTGACGACCGGGTTCATCAGCACCGCGCTGATCCTTCTCGTCGGCTACTTCTTCCTCTTCTCCTGGACGCTCCGGGCGGCGCGCAGGTCATACATCGGCGTCGCGCGCGAGAGTCCGGAGCGGTTTTTTGTTGCCCCGCCCCGCCTCCGGGCGAATCCCGCCGCCCGCGAATCTCTTACTCTTGCCGTCGCAAGCGAGTCGGCCTTCGCGAGGCGTGGAGCCCCGATCCTCGTCGTGGGCGAAGCCGGGTCGGGTAAGACGACCTTCCTCCTCGCGCTCATGCGCCATCTGGCGCGCGAGGGGGCGGTGCCGGTACTCGTTCCATTACGAGGTGTCTCCACCCCACTCGATCTCAGATCCCTGGCGCAGCGGGAGTTCACCCGCAATGTCGATCCAGGCGTCCGCTCGGAGGGGGACGCACAACGGATCTGGCGGCGGCTCTCGGCGGAAGGGTCGATCGTCGTGCTGGCGGACGGTCTCGACGAGGTGATGCCCGGAGCGACGAGAAACGAGCGCGACTACCTCATTCGGTCCGCTCTGGCCGCAGCGCGGAACGACCGGCTGTCGGTGGTCGTGACGTCGCGTCCAGAAGCCGTGCCGGCCGGTGCCCCTGTCTCGCAGTTCGAGCTGGGCGACCTCGACAAGGCGGAGGCGCTGAGGTATCTCCGGGAAAGCGCCTACGTGCCGGGCGAGGGTGATCGGGAACTCCTCGAGCAGGTCGTCACCGCAGGCCGAATGACACGCACTCCGTACTACCTGAACATCGTCTCGTCTCTCTATAGAGCAGACCGCTTGCACTCCGACGCCGGCTCGGGGGACGCGCTCCTCGTTGCACTCCTCGACGAGTGGACCGAGCTGGTGCAGGACGAGCGCTTCTTCGAGGAGGTCGAGCTCGAGGGAAGCCGGCGGCGGACGATCGTCGAAAATCTCGGTTCGGTGGCCTACGCCATGACGCTCGACGCCCTTCTCGACTGTAGCGGCTCGCGGCTGAACGAACTGCTACGCGACGCGGACAACCGAATCCCTCGCTCTTCGGCCGATCTTTCGATGGTGATCGAGGGCGCGGCACGGCTGGATCTCGTTCAGGCGTTTTCCACCGGGGACGACACCGCGGTCAGGTTCAACCACGCAATCAGCCAGGCCTACTTGACCTCGCGCTTTCTCGACGCCGTGCCCGACGCGTGGCAGAAGCTGGTCGAGCGCGCCTCGTCACCTGAGATGAGCAAGGCGCTTCTGATGTGGTGCGCGAGGGACGGCGACCGCCGGAAAGCACAGGCTGTCTGTGAGGCTCTCGTACGGCGGGCGGGCACTTTCACGGACGACCGGGCACTCGGATTCGTCGTCACTGCCGCCGAGATCGCGAGCAGCGTCGGCCTACCGAGCTTCCGAGAGATCGCGCAGGATCTGGAAGACGCCGCCTGGGCTCAGGCGACTCCGCGAACGAAGGTCGCCGCTGTCAAGCGCCTCGAAGGGCGAACCGGCGAATGGGTCTACGCACGGCTATATGAGGCCACCCGGGACACGAACTATCGCGTGCGCTGGAGCGCTGCCGGCGCGATCATCGCCGGCGGGCCGGACGCGTGGCAGGCGCTTCGACCCACATTCGCCGAGCTTCTGTCCGAGGCGGAATCGCTCGCGCCCGGCGAATGGGGGAAGGAGAGGACGCACGACATCTCCGTCCTGGGTTGGATTCTTCCGGCCCTGCGGGGGCACGTCGAAGATGACGAGCTGGACCATCACGTGCAGCGGCTCGCCGCCCTCGTTGGCAGGGGCATGCCGCTCGGGACGGAGGCTTCCCTCGCTCAGGGTTTCAAGAGCGGCGCCCTGGTGAATCCGGCCGCCGCCCGTTCCGCCATCGCGCGGGACCTCGTCCATCAGTGCAGGTTCTGGTACTCCCGGATCGTGCTTCTCCAGGCCATCGCCATCGCCGCCGTTGCAGATTTCGATCAGCGTGGCGAGGCGCTGGGCCTCGTACGCGCTACGGAGAAGGACGAGAAGCAGCATCCTTTCGTCCGAGCGGCCGCGACGCTCTGCGGGAAGGCGATCAGGCATCCTCGCGACTGGGAGAGGTACATATGGGAGGATGAGAGCGCGGTGATCAGCCGCTCCGGGAGCATGGTGCGAAGCGAGACGGCAGCGCTCGTAGCGGACATCGTTCTCCTCCTCAACGTCACGGAGCAGGGCGACGGCGACGCCCGCGAGCGGCGCAAGGAGGGTACGTACCGCAGGAACGACCTCCCCTACTGCCTCTCGACGAGCAGCGAGCGCCGCGAGCTCTTCGACGGCTGCCACGCTAGCTGCTCGTTCCACCTCTGCCCCTATCCGAGCACAGCCGAGCGCTCGCTGGGACGAGGCGAGCTCAGCCAGGCGTTTTGCCGTCACCAGATCGACACGCTGACGGGTCTCTCGCGCCTTCAGGCAGCCTGGCGACGGAAGTCCGCCGGCCGCTGGAGCCATTCCGGACGCGCGGCGCTCGCCCGCTTCTGGGCCGAGATGGAAAGACGTGCTGGCTAGCGGCGGCTCGGCGCTCCCCGTGCCCGACTTGTCCGGCCGGAAGGCGGTCGTGACCGGCGCGGCGCATGGCATAGGCCTGGCGATAGCCCTTCGTCTTCGCGCCGTCGGCGCTACGGTGATCGCCGTCGACAAAGATGAGGCGTCGTTGCAAGCAGCATTCCCGGAAGGCGAATGCGAGCCCGTTCTCGCGGACGTCGCAACGGACGATCCGTTGGCGCTCGGCGATCGGCTGGTGCTCCAGCATGGTGCGATCCCGCTCGTGGTCAACAACGTCGGCATCACGACGCCCAGCGCATTCCTCGACCTCGAGCCTGCCGACTTCGACCTCGTCTTCCGGACGAACCTCCGCGGCCCCTGGTTTCTCACGCGGCAGCTCGCGCGGGCTCTGGTAGCGGCGGAAACCGGCGGATCGATTTTGTTCGTCTCGTCGGTCCACGACACCCATATCCGGTTGAATCCGCACTACAGCGCGAGCAAGGCGGCGGTCGCGATGCTCGTCAAGGAACTCGCCTACGAGCTGGCGCCGTACCGCATCCGCGTCAACGCCGTCTCCCCCGGGTGGATCAAGACGGAAGAGGGTGGCGATCCGGAGCAGGACCGAGCCCTAACGGCGCGGATTCCGGCCGGAAGACCCGGCCAACCCGGCGACGTCGCCGGGTTGGCGGTCGTGCTCTTGAGTGACGACCTGTCCGATTACGTGAGCGGTGTGAATCTGACCGTCGACGGCGGGCTGTCGCTTAACCCCTGGCTCACATCGCAGTGAGAACTGGGCTCGAGGCCTCTCCGCTCAGAATGCCGAGCGACGAGGTATGAGGGAAACGATGCGCGCGATGATCTTCAGCGGTGCCGGACGCCCTCTTCGAGAGGCGGAGCTTCCGCGGCCCGAGCTCGCACCCGGGCAGGTGCGCCTAAATGTTCACGCCTGCGCGGTTTGTCGAACCGATCTGCACATCGTCGACGGCGAGTTGCCCGACCCCAAGCTCCCGCTCGTGCTCGGTCATCAGATCGTGGGTCTGGTGAGCGAGCTCGGTAAGGGTGCGTCGCGGTTCTCGGTCGGCGAGCGTGTCGGCGTGCCCTGGCTCGGCTGGACGGACGGCACCTGTCGCTTCTGCCGCTCCGGACGCGAGAACCTCTGCGACCAGGCCAGGTTCACCGGCTACCAGATCGACGGCGGTTTTGCGGAGGAGACGGTGGCCGACGAGCGGTACTGCCTCCGACTCCCAGAGAGTTACGCCGATCTCCAGGTCGCGCCACTTCTCTGCGCCGGCCTGATCGGCTACCGCTCGCTCATGATGACCGGGGACGCCGAGCGCCTGGGCTTGTACGGGTTCGGTGCTTCCGCTCACATCATCGCCCAGGTGGCGCGCTGGCAGGCGCGGCGCGTCTTTGCATTCACCCGTGCCGGCGACGAGGAGGGTCAGCGGTTTGCGCGCTCGCTTGGAGCGGAGTGGGCCGGAAGCTCAGCCGAGAGGCCGCCGGAGGAGCTCGACGCGGCGATCATCTTCGCGCCGGTCGGCGAGCTCGTTCCCGCGGCGCTTGCTACCGTCGCGAAGGGCGGAGTCGTCGTCTGCGCGGGAATCCACATGAGCGAGATCCCCTCGTTCGCGTACGACCTGCTGTGGGGCGAGCGTGCACTCCGCTCGGTCGCAAACCTCACTCGCCGAGACGGCGAGGAGTTCATGCAGCTCGCTCC
>JBBQXP010000030.1:0-27842 GCA_038209555.1 Gaiellales bacterium | reverse complement strand
GCGGCCTGCGCCCGCGCCTGGGCCAGCTGCTGCTGTCCTTGCTTGCGGCTCTCTTCCAGGATGCGCTCGCGCTCGGCTTTCGCCTCCTCGCGCTCCTTCCTGGTCAGCTCGCGGAGCTGCCGGGCTTCTTCGCGCGCCTTGTCGGCCTCGTCGAGCGCCTGCCTGATTCGTTCACGGCGCTGGTCGATGATCGCCTGGATGCGTCCGAATGCAAGGCGGCGCAAGACGAAGAAGACGATCGCGAACGTCAGGATCGTCCAGATCATGAGGCCGGGGACGACCGAGATCAGCCCGCCCCCCTCCGCTGCGTAAAGAAGCGCCGTCATCGGCACCATCTAGACGAGGACGTAGGCGAGAAGCCCGCCGAGGAGTGCGTAGAAGACGACGGCCTCTGTCAGGGCGAAGCCGAGCCACTGGATGCCGGTGAGCTCGCCGCGCAACTCGGGCTGGCGCGCGACGGCCTGGATCATCGACCCGAAGATGTTGCCGATGCCGATGCCGGCGCCAACTGCGCCGAGACCGACGCCGACGCCGAACGCGATCGCCTTGCCCAGATCGGCGACGTTCCCGTTGAGTGCTGCGAAAAGGGTGGTCAAGTCGAGCCTCCTTTGGATCAATGTTCCGGTTCGATGGCGCCACCGATGTAGATGGCGGAGAGCAGGGCGAAGACGAACGCCTGAATCGTCACGACGATCGCCACCTCGAAGATGTAGACGGCGACCGCGACCGGTATCGCGATCACCGCGATCGCGTACGACGAGAAGATGAAGATCAGGCCGATCATGACGAGGATCAGCATGTGGCCTGCGAGCATGTTCGCGAAAAGCCGGACGGAGAGCGAGATCAACCGCATGAACTGCGAGATCACCTCGAGCGGCGCGATCAAGACGAGCAACGCCTTCGGCACGCCGGCCGGGATCCAGCTCTTGAAGTAGCGAACGGGCCCGTTGTAGCGAATGCCCTCCACATGGGTGGCGATGAACGTGATCAGCGCGAGCCCGAGCGTCACGCTCAGGTTCGCGGTGGCTGCGTAGATCCCCCAGGTCGGGACCTTGAGCCCGAAGAGCTCGAATTTCTCGCTGGAGATCGGAAGCGGCACGAACCCGACCAGGTTCAGGATCCAGATGAAGAGAAAGAGCGAGGCGACGTACGGAAACCAGCGCCCGATCGCCTTCGACGGCAGGTTGCCCTCGGCGATCTGCCCCTGGATCAGCTCGTAGAGGGCCTCACCCGTGGTCTGGCGCCTACTCGGCCTGAGCGAAAGGCCGAAGCGCATGATCCAGATGCCCAGGAGGATGGTCACGAGCGCGCCCACCCAGAGGTAGACGACGGCCTTGTTGATCGACATGTCGATCGGGCCGAGGTGGATGGGCACCCAGGCAGGCAGCTCGAACTCGTGCTGCGGCTGGAAATCCTCGGCCGCGGCCAGGATCAGCGCGAAGCTCACTGCTTCGGCGTTCCCGAGAAGTAGAGCGTCAGGCTGAGACCGAGCTCGAGCGAGTAGGCGGCCGTGTAGACGAGCGCGCCGGCGAGTGCGAGGCCGGGATCCGAGGTGGCGACAGCGAGCGCGACGATCATGAGCAGGATGCCGCGGGCCATCATCCCGAATGCGACCACTCCCGATCCGCGTAGGTTCGGCTCGCCGATCCCGAAGCGGGCAAAGAGCAGCCCAAGCGCCTGGCTCGCGGCCCAGAGAACGGCGCCGAGCGCCCAGCCTCTGAGCCCCCAACCGGCGATCGCGAAGATCGGCAGGGCCAGCGCGACCAGCGCGCCGCCGGCGACAACGGGGAGGCGGCGCTCCGGCATCGGCCTCGGGGTGAGCATGGTGGCCACTACCTACGCAATGTTCCGATACATGCGGTAGACGGTCGCGATCGCAGCAGGGATGCCGATCACGGAGCCGATCGCGACGCCCCCACCGACTGAGCCGGCCGCCCAGCCAACCAGGGCGCCCACTCCCACGCACACGACCAGGACGGCGAGGAGGAGCGCTCCGGCGCCGAGAGGGTCAAGGGATGTGCGCTCTGCCGTCACGTGGGCGGTCATGCGGGCCGGGGGCACTGTATCAGCGCCCGACGAGATCGTGGCGCGACTTCGTGACGCTCCGAAACGGCTTGTTTCTGCGAAAAAGAGCCGATTCGAAGGCGACTTTGTTCACCGTCTATCCTCAGGCGGCCGATGCGCGTCTGGGCCGATCTCACGAACACAGCGCACGTCCTCGTCCTGCGCCCGCTCGTCGAGCGACTCGAGGCGGATGGCCATGACGTGACGCTCACTGCGCGCCCGCTCTCACACACCGTCGAGCTACTCGAGGACTGGGGCCATCCTCACACCGTGCTCGGATACCACGGCGGCGTCTCGCGCCTCGGAAAAGCGCGTGCTGCTCTGGCGCGCGCGCCGCAACTCGTTCGCTTCGCGCGCGGACGGCGCTTCGACTGCGCGCTCGCGCACGGGTCAACCGACCTACCGCCCGCCTGCCGCGCGCTGCGGATCCCCAACACGACCATGTTCGACTACGAGTGGGCCGTTCTGCAGCACCATGCCAATTGCCGGCTCGCCAATCGGGTCCTGGTGCCCGACGCCATCCCGGCGGAGCGGCTCGCCCGCTATGGAGCCCGCCCGCCGAAGCTCGTCCACTACCCGGGCCTCAAGGAGGAGTACTACCTCGCCGACTTCGTGCCGGACCCGACCGTCCTCGACGAGCTCGAGCGGGCCGAGGACGCCGTCCTCTGCGTGGTCCGGACGGCTCCCTCCTACGCCCTCTACCTGGGCGGGTCGGAAAACGAGCTGCTGCCGGTACTCTTGCGGCGCCTCGCGGCCGACGAGCGGACACAAACCGTCGTCCTCGCACGAACATCGGGCCAGCGCCAGGCGATCCGGACGCTCGGGCTCGAGCGAGTCCACGTCCCTGAGCGATCGGTGGACGGTAGGAGTCTCGTTGCCTTCGCGGATCTCCTCATCTCGGCCGGCGGCACCATGAACCGCGAGGCGGCTGTGCTCGGCACGCCCGTCTGGTCGATCTTCGAAGGGCGGCTCGGAGCCGTGGACGAGCGTCTCGCCCGAGAGGGCAGGCTCCGCTTCCTGGCGGACCCGGCTGAGCTCGAGATCGAGAAGAAACCGCCGGGCGGCTGGCGCGAGCGGATCCGGCGTAACCCCGCCCACCTGCTCCGGCTCGCCCTTCCCTGGCTGCCCTAGCTGCGCGGTCCAGTGAGGGCCCGCTCGACGGCTTCCTCCGGCTCCTCGGCCGGAAGGTCTTCGGCGGGCTCGCGCCCGAAGCCGAGCACCCGCAGGTGGCGCGCCTTCAGGATCTCGAGGCTGTAGACCATCCAGATCGACGCTGCGACGACCACGAGCCCGGTTCCGGCGGCAATCACCACGTGATCGAGGTTCCAGATGCCACGCGGGCGAGGCGGCACGAACCGGAGCATCACCGCCCAGGCTGCAAGCAGCAGAGCCCACAGGTGGAGGTACGCGGCCGTCCGCCGCTGCGAGAGCCCGATCCTCATGAAGCGGTGGTAGAAGTGGTTCTGGTCGGGGTCCCACGGGGGACGGCGGTACTTGAGCCGCTTCAGCACGACAAAAGACGTATCCAGGATCGGCACGGCCAAGACGAGCAGCGGCGCGACCAGAGCGATTGTGGCCGCCGTCTTCAGGACACCTTCGACCGCCACGGTCGCAAGGAGAAACCCGAGCGCGAGCGCACCCGAATCGCCCATGAAGATTTTTGCAGGGTGGTAGTTATGTCGGAGGAACGCGAGCGTCGCTCCGCAGATGATGGCCGCGAGCGCGGCTGCGTTCGACCGCCCGAACGAAGAGGCCAGGACGGCAAAGGACAGCGCCGCGATGGAGACGATTCCCGCAGCGAGGGAGTCCATGCCGTCGATCAGGTTGATGAGGTTCGCGAGGACCGCGACCCACAGGATCGTCAAGGGGTATCCCACCCAGCCGAGGTCGAAGTCGCCGAAGACGGGCAACGTCAGATGGTGGAAGCGGACGTCGTAGCCGAGCACGGGGATGAGCGCGACCACGCAGACTCCCATGAACTTCGTGCTGGGACGAAGCCCGCGGATGTCGTCCACGAGGCCGAGTGCGGCAACGAGCAGCGTCCCGACGAGAATTCCCAGGTACGGCCCTTCGGGGTGGATGAAGACCGCGGCCGGAACCAGGATCGCGACCACGATCGCGACGCCCCCGATCCGCGGGATTGGGCTCTGGTGCACGCGAGGCCGGTCGCCACCGACATCGACGCCACCGATCCGGGGGGCCACCCGCGCGATCAGCGGCGTCAGGGCGAGCACGATGCCGATCGCCGTGAGGAAGCCCCAGACCGCCGCGCCGTCCCCAACGAGGGCACGCAACGCCTCGGGGAAGGACATGCGGCGGTTATAGCAGAGGCGCTGGCCGGCAATCCTCAATCCACGCCGAAACGCGAGCCCTCCTCCCACGTCGCTAGCATCGTGGCCGTGACTGAGGTAGTTGCCACCGCATCCGGGTTCGACGAGCGCATTGCAACGCGCGAGGCGAAGGTCGGCATCGTCGGGCTCGGCTACGCGGGTCTGCCGCTGGCCATGTCGTTCGCCGAGGCCGGATTCGACGTGACGGGGGTCGATCTGGACGACGAACGCGTGCGCGCGATCGGCGAGCACCGCTCGTACCTCGTGGACGTCCCCTCTGAACGCTACGAGAGCCTCGAAGGCGATCTCCGTGCCTCGACGGACTATGGCGCGGTCTCGGAGCTCGACGCCGTGACGATCTGCGTCCCGACCCCGCTCTCGAAGACGCGGACTCCGGACGCGTCCTACATCGTCGCAGCGGCCGAATCCGTGGCGGAGAACATCCGGCCCGGCCAGCTCGTCGTCCTCCAGTCCACAACGTCCCCGGGGACGACCGAGGAGATCGTCCTGCCGATCCTCAAGCGTGGAGGCGGCAGGGTGGGGACGGACTTTTTTCTCGGTTACGCACCGGAGCGGGTCGACCCTGGGAACAAGAACTTCACGATCAAGACGACCCCGAAGCTCGTCGCCGGTGTCACGGAGGAGTGCGCCCGCCGGACCGAGCTTCTCTACAAGCAGATCGTCGATGTCGTCGTGAGGGTCTCGAGCCCGATGGTCGCCGAGACCGCGAAGCTCCACGAGAACACGTTTCGGGCGGTCAACATCGCCCTTGCGAACGAGCTCGCGCTCATGTGCGACAAGCTCGGGATCTCGGCCTGGGAGGTGATCGAGGCTGCTTCCTCGAAACCCTTCGCGTTCCTACCGCATTACCCCGGGCCGGGGCTCGGCGGGGACTGCATCCCGGTCGTCCCCCACTTCCTCGCAGCGCGCCTCCGTGAGTACGGCTACTCGCCCCAGCTGATCGAGGCCGCGCACGAAATCAATACGAGGATGCCGCTCTACGTGGTGGGAAAGGTTGGTGACGCGCTGAATGACGTCGACCGCCCGATCAAGGGCTCGAGGATCCTGCTCCTCGGGATGGCGTACAAGGCAGACGTCCACGACACGCGGGAGTCGCCGAGTTTCGAGGTGATGCGCCAGCTCCTCTCGCGGGGCGGCGACGTCGTCTACTGCGATCCCTGGGTTCCCGAGGTAGAGCTCGACGACCGCCGGCACCAGAGCGTCGAGTGGTCGTCCGACGAGGTCGGCAAGGCGGACTGCGTCGTCATGCTTACCCAGCATCGCCAGTTCCTCCAGCAGCCGCTCTGGGACGAGGCGAAGCTGGTCGTGGACGCGCGGAACGTCGTCCCGGCCGGCCCCGCCGTCCACCGGATCTAGATGGTTGATCGCCGGGACGCCAATTACCGACCAACCATCTAGCCCTTGATCCTCGTGCTCGGCGCGGGGTACGTCGGAGGGGCGCTGGCAGAGCGTGCACTCGTGGCGGGTGCCGACGTCGTGCTCGCAGACAACTGGTACGCGACGCGGCGGGAACAACTCGCAGAGCTCGAGGAGCGGGGTGCCAAGGTGGAGACCGCCGACATCCGAAACCGCGAGCAGGTCGACCGGCTTCTGGCCGAGGGCCCCGAGCGCATCTTCCTACTCGCCGCCCAGGCTAGCCGGCCGCTCTCCGAGCGCGAGCCCGACTACACCGAAGAGACGAACGTGACCGGAGCGCGGCGAGTCGCGGAGGCGGTTGCCGCGCGTGGCGGTCCGATGCTCGTCTACGGAAGCTCGCTGCACGTCTACGGCCCCGGCGTCACAGGCGATGTGGACGCAAGCCGGGCCTATGGCCCGCAGAGCGACCTCGCCCATCTCTCGAAGGTCTACGCGGAGCTCTGCCTCGGGCTTCACGCCCGGCGCAGCGGGTTCGACCTCGCCGTCCTCCGCCTCGGGATCGTCTACGGGCCGAGCCCGGTCGAGCATGAACGGCCCGAGTCCCAGACGGTCGTCGACCGCTTTCGCCGGCTGGCCGAAGCCGGGGCCGAGCTTCCGCTCGACGACGGTGGGAAGGCGACGATCGGGGTCGTCCACGTCGAGGATGCGGCCAGGATCCTTCTCGAGTCCGATCCAGGCGTGGCGAACGTGGCAGCCGAGACGATCACCGTCGCCGACGTTGCCCGGCTTGCCCGGGGCGAGGAACCCGCTGACGAGCCGGCGTTCACGGTGCGAAGCCCCTTCGACTACCGACACACCCTTCGAGAGTACCTCCGCCCGTGAAAGCCGTCGTCACCGGCGCTCGGGGTTTCCTCGGCTCTCGCGTGGCCGATCTGCTCGAGGATGGCGGGCACGATGTCGTACGCGTCTCCCGCCCGGACGGAGCGAGCCGTGCCCTCGCCGGCGAGGCGATCGAGGTCGACTCCGGCGACCCGGCTGCTCGCGACCTGCTTGCGGGGGCCGATGCCGTCTTCCATTTCGCAGGAGTCCCCGATCCGGCACGCTCACGTTCGGATCCGGCCTGGGCAGTGCGCCAGAACGCGGGCACGACGCTCAACCTGCTCGAGGGCTGCCAGGAGCACGACTGCGGGCTCGTCTTCCCGTCCACGGTCAGAGCGTCCCTCGACCCGCCGCCCGACCCGTACGCGCTCTCGAAACGGCTCGGAGAGGAGACCTGCCGGCTGCATCCGGCTTCCGCGACCGTGATCAGGCTGACCTCCGTGTTCGGGCCCGGTCAGGTCGCGCGGGAGGGAGCGACGGGCGCGATCGCAGCTTTCGCAGCGCGCGCACTCGCCGACGAGCCGATCGTCGTCCCCGGCGACCCCGAGCGCATGCGCGACTTCGTCTACGTCGACGACCTCGTGCCGGCTCTGGAAGCGATCGTCGTTGAGGCGCGCTGGAACGAGACGTTGAGCCTCGCAAGCGGCATCGGGACCCCGCTTCGGCGCGCCGCCGAGCTCGTCCGCGACGCGGCCGGCTCGGAGGCTCCGATCGAAACCCCCGGAGGAGCCCTCGAGCCGGGTGAGAACATGAGCTACGGCGCGGACAGTGCCGGGCCCTTACTAGGCTTTGGCGTCCGCCCCCTCGAGGAAGCTATACCCCTCTATGTCGACTGGCTCCGCCGCCATCCCACAGCTCAAGGCCGCTCCGGACCTTGAGCAGATAGCCGAACGCCTCGAAGGCGGTCCCTGGGCCGGGCTCGAGCTGGCTCTGGCGCCGCGCGACGTGACTGACGAGAGCACGCTCAAACGGGCTGTCGACGCCACGTTGAGTGCGACCGAAGGAGCCCGGCTCGCGCTGACGGCTGAAGCACCCGTGAGCTGGCCGAGTGGCGCCTTCGTCTGCGTCGACCGGCTGACCGAGGAGGCACGTGGCAGCATCGAGCGAAGCGCCGATTTCGCCGCCGCGATCGGGTCACCAATCCTCACGATCCACCTGTACGCGCCGCTGGCGCCGGCTGAGTTCCGCGCCACTCCTACGCTCGACGAAGCCGAGGTCGAGCGCTTCCTCCGCTTCTACGCAGAAACCTGCTTGGAGCGCGGCGTGGAGCCGCTGATCGAGAACGTTCCGCCAGTGCTCCGGATGCGGGTCGGAGGGCTCTTCGTCTCCCAGATCGGCGGCCACTGGCTGGACCTCGTGCGATGGCGCGAGCGCGTCCCGGAGCTCGGCTTCACACTCGACCTCTCGCACGCGGGGCTCTTCAAGAGCTTCGCGGCTGCCTATCCGTCGCTCTTCGGCCTCGCGTCGGACGAGGACCTGACACTCGACCGCTACATCGACGAGCTCGGCTCCGCCGCCGTCGTGGCGCACATCTCGGATGCCCACGGGCTCCTCGGAGAGGGCCTGCCGTACGGAAGCGGTGAGCTCGACCTCGACCGTGCCGTCGCGCGTCTCGGAAAGCACGCCCGGTTCCTCGTCGCGGAGATCAACGAGCCCGACCACGCCCGCTCCCCCGACATGAAGCGCGGCTATCTGGCGATCGAGAAGGCCCTTGCCCAGCCGGAGCCGCCGCCGGCTTTCCGGCCGAGACGCCTGCAGCCGGACGACTTCGACTGGCAGGCCGTGCTCGGCCTGCGAGATCCGGTGCCGTCCCTCCTCGACCTGCAGGAGCGGTTCGGTGGACGGCGCGTCCTCCTCACCGGCGGCGGCGGCTCCATCGGCCGGGCCCTGACCACCTTCCTGCTCGGTTTCAGGCCGGAGTCCGTCACACTCCTCGACGCCCACGAAGCCTCGTTGACCGCCGACCGACGCGCGCGGGAGCCCGACGCGACCGTCCGCTACGCCCTCTGCGACGTCCGCGACCTCGGCCGGATCGAGCAGGAGCTCGCACAGAACAAGCCGGATGTCGTCTTTCACCTCGCTGCGTACAAGCACGTCGACTGGGCCGAGGTTTACCCCGAGGAGTTCGTCGATACGAACCTGCACGGGAGCTGGAACGTGCTGCGGGCGGCTGAGCGAGCCGACGTCGACACTGTTGTGGTCGCATCGACCGACAAGGCGGCTCTCGCCGCGAGTTTCTACGGGCGGACGAAGCGCTTCATGGAGCAGCTGACGGCGTTCGCGGCGCGCCGGGCCGGAGGGCCGCGGATCGCCGTGCGGTTCGTGAACGTCCTCGGAAGCGCCGGAAGCGCCTCGGAGCTCTTCCTCCGACAGGCCCGCGGCGGCGTGCCGCTCACGGTCACCGACTCCGGCATGGTGCGCTACTGGATCACGATGGCGCACGCGGCAACGCTGGCCGCCCAGGGCGTCCTCCTCGCCTCCGAGGGCGTCAGCCTGGCCACCTCGGCTGCGCCCACGACCCTCACAGTCGGCGAGCTGGCCGAGCGGATCTGGCGCCGGGCGGGTCGCACAGGGACCCCCGACCTCGAGACAGTGGGGATCAGACCTGGCGAGACGCTCAGCGAGGTTCTGACGGGACCGGGCGAGGAACTCGGCCCCGAGCGGCATCAGGGCATCGCGCCGATCCTGGGGGAGATCCCTTCGGCGGGGCCCGCCTGGGTGCTCGAGCGGCTGTCCGAACGCGGAACCCGCGAGGAGTCGCGCGCCATCTGGCTCGATGCGATGCGTCGTCCCGGGCTCCTGGCGCGGACCGCCGCCCGCCCGTAGAACCGAGGTCGACGACAATTCGAAAGACTCTCTAGATGATCCACGTAACGACTCTGAGGGACGGCGGCCAAACGGCCGATGAGGTTGCGCGCCGCGTCGTCGCATTCGCTGGGACCGCCGAGCGGTCGCTGGACTTGGCCCTCTACGACGTCGACCTTCTCGATGCGGAGGCGAAGCTCGTGGCGGACGCGCTCGTGGCCGCGCACGAGCGTGGTGTCGCGGTTCGGATCGCCTACAACCTGGACTACGCGGCGCCGATTCCCGTCCCTCCTCCGCCGGAAGGCGTGCCGGACCTGATCGAGCAGCTCCCCGTCGAGACGAAGGGAATCGCGGGGGAGCCGGACCTCATGCACCACAAGTACGTCATCAGGGACGGCGAGAGTGTCTGGACAGGCTCGATGAACTGGACCGCCGACTCCTGGACGCGCCAGGAGAACGTCGTCGCAGTCGTTCACCATGAATACGTCGCCGCGAACTACACGCGTGACTTCGAGGAGCTCTGGCAGACCGGAAACGTCGCGACGAGCGGAGACATCGATCCAAACCCGATCCGCGTCGAGGGCCGCAAGGTTCGGACCTGGTTCTGCCCCGGCCGGGGCGAGTCCCTCGCCCACAGGATTGCGAACCGGATCGCCCGGGCGCGGGAGCGGATCCGGATCGCCTCGCCAGTCCTCACGTCTGCCCCGATCCTCGGCAGCCTGGCGGAAGCGGTCGCGGACGGAAAGCTCGACATCGCCGGAGTCGTGGACGGCACTCAGATGAAGGGCGTCTACTACCAGTGGCGGCTAAACGGCAACGCAGCCTGGAAGATGCCGCTCCTCGAAGGAATCTTCCGTAACGCTCCCTTCTCGGGCAAGCGCTCGACGCCGTACGGACGCGGCGACAACGTGCACGACTACATGCATGCCAAGGTCACGGTCGCGGACGACACGGTGTTCGCAGGGAGCTACAACCTCTCGCATTCCGGCGAGCAGAATGCCGAGAACGTCCTCGAGATCCACGATGCCGACCTGGCAGACCGGCTGGCCGCGTTCGTGGACGAGGTGCGGGCGCTCTACCCGCCCGCTCCGCTCCCCGGCGAGAGCGAGGAGGCCGACGAGCGGAGAGCCGCCGCGCGGGGCTAGCTCACTTGGTTCCGAATAGTCGGTCGCCCGCGTCGCCGAGGCCGGGCAGGATGTAGCCCAGCTCGTTCAGCCCCCGGTCGATGCCGGCAACGACGACGGCCACGTCCGGATACTCACGGTGGAGGCGCTCGATGCCCTCCGGGGCGGCGATCAGCGCGATCAGCCGCACCGAGTGCGCCCCCGCCGCTTTCACGGTCGCGACCGCGGCCGCAGTCGAGTTGCCCGTCGCAAGCATCGGGTCGAGCAGGATCACATCCCGCTCGGCGATGTCGTTCGGGAGCTTCACGTAGTACTCGACCGGCTCGAGTGTCTCCTCATTCCGGTAGAGGCCGATGAACCCGACACGGGCGGCAGGGATGAGCGAGAGCACGCCGTCGAGCATGCCGATGCCCGCGCGAAGGATCGGGCAGATCGCGACCTTCTTGCCGGAAATCCGCTGCACGGTCGTCCGCTCGAGCGGAGTGCCGATCTCCACCTCCTCCGTCGCGAGGTCCTTCGTCGCCTCATACGTGAGGAGAAGGGTCAGCTCGTTCACGAGCTGGCGGAAGAGCTGGGTCGGCGTCTCGACATCCCGCAGCATTCCCAGCTTGTGCTGGACGAGCGGGTGCGTGACTTCGATGACGCGCTCGGTCGCCACCGCCACGCTCACCGGTACGCCGTGAAACCGCGAAAGTCGGGGTAGAGCGGATGGCGCTCGCAGAGGGCGTCGCTGCGCTCGTTGAGCGTGGCGAGGTCCGGAATGTCGGAGAGGGCGCCGGTGATGATGCTCCCGACTTCGGCGGCATCCTCCTCGCCGAAGCCGCGCATCGTGATCGCCGGCGTCCCCAGGCGAAGGCCGGAGGCCACGGTCGGAGGCCGCTCGTCGAATGGCACCGTGTTTCGGTTGGCAGTGATCTTCACCTCGTGCAGGCGCTCCTCGGCCTCCCGGCCCGTCCAGGAGCTACGGCGCAGGTCAACCTGCATCAGGTGCGTGTCGGTGCCGCCTGTCAGGAGCTCCAGACCTCCCTCAATGAGCGAGTCGGCGAGCGCGTCCGCGTTGGCCCGCACCTGACCCTGGTAGGAGCGGAAGGCCTCAGAGGCTGCGATCTTGAAGCAGGTCGCCTTCGCGGCGATCGTGTGGCAGAGGGGCCCACCCTGCATGCCCGGAAAGACAGCCTTGTCGAGCGCCTGGGCGTGCTCCTCCTTGCAGAGCACGAAGCCGGCACGAGGCCCTGCCAGAGTCTTGTGCGTAGTCGACGTGACGAAGTCGCAATGGGGCGTCGGGTTCGGATGGAGCCCCGCGGCCACGAGCCCGGCGAAATGGGCCATGTCGCAGAGGAGGCGCGCGCCGACCTCGTCTGCGATCTCCCGGAACCGGTCGGCCTCGATCCTGCGGGGGTAGGCAGAGCCCCCGCAGATGATCAGCTTCGGCCTGCACTCCTTCGCGATCCGTCCGACCTCGTCGAAATCGACCAGATTCGTCTCGCGATCGACCCCGTAGCCGGCGATGGTGTAGAGACGCCCGGAGAAGTTCACCTTGAGCCCGTGCGTCAGGTGGCCTCCGTGGTCGAGGCGAAGGGCGAGGATGGTGTCCCCGGGCTCGAGACAGCTGAAGTAGACCGCCATATTCGTCTGCGCCCCGGCGTGAGGCTGCACGTTCGCGTGCTCGGCACCGAAGAGCGACTTGGCCCGGTCGATCGCGAGTTGCTCGATCTCGTCGATCACCTCGCAGCCGCCGTAATAGCGCTTGCCCGGGTATCCCTCGGCATACTTGTTCGTTGGCACGCTGCCCACGGCCTCGAGCACGCTCGGCCACGTGAAGTTCTCCGACGCGATCAGCTCGATCTGCGCCCGCTGGCGCTCGAGCTCGCGGCCGAGCAGGGCGGCGATCTCCCCGTCGATCTCTGCAAGGCCTGCCTGGCGGAGCTGCTCGAACGTCTCCTGAGCGACGGCCACGCAGGCAGCTTACTGAGAACCTCTGTCGTAATGAGGCCTCGTCGACGGTGTGCGATGGGTGGTGCGAGGCAAGGACGCAGGGAGCGTCCATATTCGAGAATATGGGCGCGACAGAGGACGCCGCATCGCGTCGCGCAGCGCGCTCCGGCGACTCAGAGCTTCATTGCGATAGAGGTTCTCGGGCGTGACCGTAACCCGAAAGGGGTACATGACGTTTCCGGGACATGGAGGACGCGAACCTGATTCTTCTCGCCGTCGTCGGCACCGTGGTCGTCGCCCCGCTCGCCCGCGAGTACGCGGACTTGCGGCGGGCGTGGGGCTTCGGGCGGCTTGCGGCGCTGGCAACGACGCTCCTCGTGCTCCCGTCGCTCGGGGTCGGTTTGGCGCTCTCGCTTCCGCTCGGCGAGCGGCCCATGTTGCAGTGGACGGCCGCCGTCGTCGTGGCGATCGTGGTTTACTCGCTCGCGGCCGCGGGCGTCAGGACGACAGCCGAGCGATCGACGGCCCCAGAGCTCGACCGCAGCTAGCCCGCCGCCGCCGCCGCGAGCCTCGCGAGTGCCTCGGCCGCAGGACCTGCTCCCTCACGAAGGACCGCCGGCTCGGGGCCGGTGAGGTCGAGCACCGTCGACGGCGTCCCCGGTAGCTCACCTCCGTCGACGACGACGGCCTGGGAGCGGATCTCCGTGGGAACGTCTTCGATCCTGGCCGCGTCGGGCTCACCGTGTCGGTTGGCGCTCGTCGCCGCGACGGCACCTACCCGGTCGACGACGGCGCGGGCATCCGAAGGAAGATCGGGCACGCGGATGCCGATCGCCTCGGGGCTGGTCCCGCAGAGCCAGCGGAACCGCCCCGCAGGATTCGGGAGCACGAGCGTGTAGGGACCTGGGAGCAGTGCCCGGGCGCGCACGGCCGCACGGCCCCGGAGCTCGGGCACAGCATCGAGGATCATCTCGAAGTCGGCCGCAAGAAGCGCCGTCGGATGGGTCTCGGGCCGTCCTTTCAGCTGTGCCAGCCTGCGGGCCGGACCCTCGTGGTAGGCATCGACGCAGATCCCGTAGACCGTGTCGGTCGGGAGGACGACGACCTGGCCGGCGCGGATGGCGGCGACCGCCTCCTCCACAACTGTCATGCTCGCCCCTCCACGACCCGGTCGACTCCGGCGAGGTCAGGACTGACCGTGACGCGGGCGTAGCCCAGCGCGCGAAGTCTCGCGGCCAGGGAAGCCGACTGGCCGTCGCCGCATTCGAGGACGACCCAGCCGCCGGGCCGGAGCACGGGCAGCGCCTCTGCTGCAATCCGGTCCGCAACCTCGAAGCCTACGACGGCCACCGACGGCTCGAAGTCCTTCACCTCGGGTTCGAGCCCGGACCGCTCACGTGGGGAGACATAGGGCGGATTCGACACGACGAGGTCGAAGGAACCGGTGACTCCGGCAAGCAGGTCGCTTTCGGCGAGCTCGACGCACCCCTCCAGACCCAAGCGCAGGACATTGTCCCTCGCCACGGCGAGCGCGTCTGAGGAGAAGTCGACGGCACACACACACGCACCGGGGTGTTCATCAGCGATCGAGAGCGCGATCGCGCCAGAGCCGGTGCCCACGTCAAGGACCACCGGCGCCTCGAGGCCCGAAATCAGCTCCAGGCAGCGTTCGACGACGACCTCCGTCTCCGGACGCGGGACCAGCACCCTGCGATCGACGTGAAGGCTCAAGCGGCGAAATCCCCATTCGCCGAGGACGTACGCGAGCGGCTCCCGCTCGGCCCGGCGGGCGACGAGGACGGCCAGCTGCTCGGCCTCTGCGGGCGAGACGACCCGGCCGTTCCCGTAAATGCCCGTTCGGGAAATCCCGAGGACGTGGGCGACGAGAAGCTCGGCGTCGACCAGGGGTGAAGGCACGCCGTTCTCGGCAAGCCTTGCCTCGGCTTGCCGCACCGCCTCGAGGGGACTCATACCGCGGCGGCCTCGAGCGCGCGGCGGCGGTCCTCGGCTATGAGCGCCTCCGTGAAGTCCTCGAGGTCACCGCTGAGCACCTTCTCGAGGTTCACGGTCACCTTGACACGGTGGTCGGTGACGCGGCTGTCCGGATAGTTGTACGTCCGGATCTTCTCGGACCGCTCGCCGCTTCCGATTTGCGAGCGGCGGGTGGCGTCCAGCTCCTCCTGCTGGCGCCGGAGCTCAGCCTCGAGGATGCGTGCGCGTAGCACGCGCATCGCCTTCGTCTTGTTCTGAAGCTGCGACTTCTCGTCCTGCATCGCAACGACGATCCCGGTCGGAACGTGAGTAATGCGCACAGCGGAATCGGTTGTGTTCACGCTCTGGCCCCCTGGGCCAGTCGAGCGGTAGACGTCGATCTTCAGGTCGTTCTGGTCGATCTCGACGTCCACCTCTTCGGCCTCCGGCATGACGGCGGCGGTGGCGGTGGACGTGTGAATGCGGCCCTGGGACTCGGTCTCCGGGACGCGCTGAACGCGGTGCGTCCCGCCTTCCCACTTGAAGACCGAGTACGCCCCGTCGCCTTTGACTGCGAACGTGACCTCCTTGTAGCCGCCGACCTCGCTCGGCTGTGACCCGAGCACCTCGGTCTTGAAGCCACGGCGCTCCGCATAGCGCGTCAGGACGCGGTAGAGGTCGCCCGCCCAGATCGCAGCCTCGTCGCCGCCGACCCCTTGACGGATTTCGACGAGGACGTCTTTTGCGTCGTTCGGGTCTCGCTCGACGAGGGCGACCTTGAGATCTTGCTCGAGCCGGTCCGCCTCGGCCTTGAGATCGTCGGTCATACCGGCGAGCTCCGGGTCTCCCTGCGCGTCCTCGAGATCCTGGGCGATCTGGCGCCACTCCTGAGCGAGCTTGTACGGTGCCTCGAGCTCCTTCAGGCGCCGGCCTGCATCTCCCGCAGCGTTTCGATCCGAGAAGACGGCAGGGTCCGACATCCGCTCCTGCGCCTCTGCGTACGAGCGTTCGAGCTCCGTGACGAGATCTTCTATGGCCGGCATGACTCCCGAAAGAGTAGTGGGAGGTGTTGGCCTAGCCGCTAAGCCATGACCTCGACCTTGCGCTCCTCAGCGGTGACCCGCCCCTCGAGGCGAAGCACCTCCTTGAGCGCGCGGATCGAGACTTCGATCTGGTCGAGCGTCGGCTCCCGCGTCGTCAGGCGCTGAAGCCACATGCCCGGCGCGAGGAGCCCCCTGAGGGCAGGGTTCGCCGCGTTGTTTCCCGCGAAGCGGATGATCTCGTAGGCGATCCCGGCGATTAGCGGCAAGAGCAGGATCCGCGTTGCGATCAGCCAGTACCAGGCGGGCTGCCCGACGAAGGCGAACACGAAGATCGCCACCACCATGACATAGAGGAGAAAGGCCGTTCCGCACCGCACGTGCAGGAGGCTGTAGGGGGCGACCTTCGCCGGGACGAGCTCCTCGCCTGCCTCGTACGCATTGATCGCCTTGTGCTCGGCCGCGTGGTACTGGAAGACGCGCCTGAGGTCGGGCAGCAAGGAGAGGACGACGAGGTAGAGGACGAAGATGGTGACGCGGATGAGTCCCTCGACCACGACGAAGATGCCGTTGTCCTCGATCGGAAGCCAGCTGGTGATGAGCGCCGGCGAAACCTTGAAGAGCAGGAGCGCGAAGCCGATGGCGATTCCGAAGGCGAAGGCGAGCTGCCCCTTGCTGAGCTCAGTCTGCACGTCGCCTTCTTCGGAGTCCTCATCCTGCGCGGCATAGTTCGCGGAGATGGCGAGGGCTCGAAAGCCGATCGCCAGGGACTCGCCGAGAGCCACGATCCCGCGAAGGATCGGAATCCTGAGCCAGCGATGCTCGAGCAGTGCCGACGAGACCGGGCGGTTTACCTCGGCGATCTGGCCGTTCGGCTTTCGGACAGCCACGGACCAGGCAGTCGGGCTGCGCATCATGACACCCTCCAGGACAGCCTGGCCGCCGATCGGGGCGTTCATGGCCTTTTAGGTGCGTCCGGCCTTTTCGAGCCGGCGCTGGAAGCGCTCGACGCGGCCGCCCGAATCCATGAGCTTCTGCTTGCCCGTGTAGAAGGGGTGGCACTCCGAGCAGACCTCGACGTGCAGCTCCGGCTTCGTGGAGCGTGTCTGGAACTCGTTGCCGCAGGAGCAGCGAACGGTCGCGACGACGTACTCGGGATGAATGTCAGCCTTCATTTGAAGTCAGGATAGCAGAGGCTGTTTGGGCCGCTACATTGCCTCCCGAGACAACAGCGACCACCACCGCGCCTTTTGCTGAGGGGATTTTCCCGGCCAGGAGGGCGGCTGCCGTGACCGCTCCGGCCGGCTCCGCGGCGAGTTTCGCGCGCTCGTAGAGAAACCGGAAGCCGGCCCGGATCTCACCCTCCGTCAGCGCGACATGGTCGTCCAGAAGCTCGGCGCAGATCTCGAGTGGAAGCCGCCCCGCAAACGGCGCGCTCAGGCCGTCAGCGACCGACTTCGGCTCGATCGAGACCGGCTCTCCCGCTTCGAGCCCGAGCTTCAAGGCGGACGACCCCTCGGGCTCGACGGCGATCACCCGAACGTCCGGCCGGACTGACTTCACCGCCACTGCAATCCCGGAGACGAGTCCCCCTCCTCCCACGGGCACGACCACGACGTCGACATCGGGTCGATCTTCGAGGATCTCGAGCCCGATGGTGCCCTGGCCTGCCAGCACGAACGGGTCGTCGAACGGGTGTACGAGCGCCCGCCCGCTTCGCTCCTGGAGCTCCCCCATGCGGGCGAAGGCCTCGCCCGCCGTCGCCGCCTCCTGGTCGACCTCGGCGCCGTACCCGCGGGTCGCTGCGGTCTTCTGCGGGCTGACGCCCGCCCACATGACCACGAGCGCGTCGATGCCTTCGAGCGCGCAGCCGTACGCGACCGCCCCCGCGTGATTCCCCGCCGAGATGGTGATGACCCCGCGCTTCTTCTCCTCCGCCGAGAGCGACGCCAGCTTGGTCAGCACGCCGCGCACCTTGAAGGAGCCCGTCCGTTGAAAGAGCTCCGCCTTCAAGTAGACGCTGCTCCCGGAAACCTGCCCCAGGCTGGCCGACGAGAGCATCGGTGTTCGGTGGAGCCTGGTCCCGATCGCCTCCGAGGCGGCGACGACGTCCTCGACGCGGATCACATCGACTGGTACTCGGGGCCCGACCCCCCCTCCGCGGCGAGGAGCCGGCCTCCCTTGGCGGATATGGCGCCGCACTGAACGCAGTTCGACGCCGTCACCTCGACTTCCACCACGTTCCCCGCCGGGCTCGCGTCCCCGGCGATCTCGTAGACCTGAGCTGGGCACATGTGCACCCACGTCTCGGCAACCTCGCGCCGGACCTGGCGCCGGACCGCGATATGGCTCGGCGCGTCGTCCCGCGTCTTGTTCCCGCTCAGGTAGACACTCGAGAGCTTGTCGAAGAAGAGTTGGCCGTCTGGAGCGGGATACGTGGCCGCACGATCGCCGATGAACACGGGCACGCTCGCGTCCGGTTCGAGCTTCAGGTCACGGGGCGGAAAGCGACCGAGCGAGTTCATTGCAGCGCCCGCAAGGACGGCCCCGCGAAAAAAGCCGTGCTGGAACGCGGGGCGCATGTTCCGTACGCGTTCGAGGTCCTTCCAGATGTAGCTCTGCCGGAGAGCCTGGTCGTAGCCGGCGAGGGCACCCGGCGTCCAGGCGGTCTGGCCCGGACGGATCGCGTCAAGCGCCGTCTCGGCCGCCAGCATGCCGGAGCGCATCGCGTAGTGGATCCCCTTCAGGGCCGGAACGTTCACGAGGCCCGCGCCGTCGCCGACGATCATGCCACCCGAGAAGCTGAGGCTGTCCGGCAGGGAAAGGAACCCGCCCTCGGGGATCGTCTTGGCCCCCCAGGCGATCCGCTTCCCGCCCTCGAGGATGGCCCGGACGAACGAGTGCCCCTTGAGCTCCTGGAGCAGATCGTGCACGGAGAGCGTCGCGTCCGTGTAGTCGAGGCCCACGACCATCCCGATCGCAACCCGGCTCTCGCCGAGCGGGTAGATGAAGCTGCCGCCGAACTCCCGGTAGCGCCGGGCGCCGCGCAGGGGCCAGCCCATCGTGTGGATGACCCGATAGAGCGGTCGCGGGACCTCCCAGACCTCCTTGACGCCAAGCGCCCAGACCTGCGGCCTGGACGCGAGCCCGAACTTCTGGAGGGCGATGCCGGATAAATGCCCCTGCGTGCCCTCGGCGAGGATCGTGACTCGGGCCGTGACGTCCGACCCGGGCTCGTAGTTGGCGAGCTTCTCTCCGTGCTTCCCGCGCCCCTTGTCACCCGTTCGAACGCCGACGAGGCGGCCACCCGTGACGAGGAGCTTCTCCGCAGCGGTCTCCGGCACGATCATGACCCCGAGCTCCTCGGCGCGCTCTGCGAGCCAGCGTCCCATCTCGCCGAGGGAGGCCACGTAGTTCCCGTGGTTCCACATGGTTGGCGGCGCCGGGATTCTCTGTGCGTGCCTGCGGGTCAGGAAGTAGACCCCCTCGTGCTCGACGGGCGCAATCAAGGGAAGATCGGCTGCGACGAGGTCGGGAAAGAGCTGTCGGAAGGCACGGGGGTTCACGACCGCGCCCGAGAGCAGGTGCGCGCCAGGCGCCTTGCCCTTCTCGAGCACCGCAATCGGGATCTCTCCCAGCCTCTCTCGCAGCTCGGGTGTCTGCTCGAGAAGCTGTCCGAGCCGGATTGCGGCAGCCAACCCACCGGGCCCGGCACCCACGACCAGCGCGCCGACCTCGATCCGCTCGTCCGGCGGATCGGTCGGCTCGGTCACGAATTGAACAGCGTCGAACGGAGGTGCGAAGTCGGCGGGCCGGGCGGTCACGACTGTCGTCTTTGTCGAACCAGCTCGGTCAGCTTCGGAACGATCTCGTTCAAGTCGCCGACCACGGCGAGGTCGGAGTACTCGAAGATCGGCGCGTTTGGATCCTTGTTGATCGCAACGATCGTGCCGGCGCTCTGCATGCCCACCTTGTGCTGGATTGCGCCCGAGATGCCGCAGGCAAGGTAGAGCTTCGGCGAGACGGTGCGCCCCGTCTGTCCCACCTGGGTGGCGTATGGGTACCAGCCTGCGTCGACGACGGCACGCGTCGCGGCCACGGCTCCCCCCAGTGCCTTCGCGAGGTCTTCGAGGAGCGAGAAGCGCTCCGGCTCGCCGAGGCCACGTCCCCCCGCGACGATGACGTCCGCGTCCTCGATCGACGGCCCGCTCTTCTCTTCATGCGCACGCTCGACCATCGCCGTCTTGGTCGAGAAGTCCTCGAGTGGCACGTCGATCGTCTCGACAGCCGCATTCCCGGCTCCGCCTTCCCCGGGCTCGAAGGAGCCCGTCCGGAAGAGCGCTAGCGCCGGCCCCTCCGTCCAGCCGACGTCAACGACCACCGAGTCCTGGAGCGCCGGACGTTTGCCGACGAGCCTCCCCTCTTGCAATTCGACGTCGGTCAGGTCCCAGTTCAGGCCCGCGTCGAGACGCGCCGAGAGCCCCGCAGCGACATCCGCCGAGAGGACGGACGACGCGAAGAAAACGGCGTCGAAACCCTGCTCCTGAACCAGCTTGGCGAGGACGTCGACCCGCGGCTGTGGGAGTGGAGACTCGAGCGCGGCGTCGTCCGCCACGTAGACCGTGGAGGCGCCGTGCGCGCCGAGGCTGTCGGCGATCGACGCGATGCCGGAGCCGCAGAGAACCGCCGCAGCCTCTCCATCGAGAGACGCCGCCTTGCCCAGCACGCCGAGGCTCCCCTTGGTGGCCTCACCCTCATGGTCCTCGACAAAGACGAGCGTACCAGGCATCAGACGAGCTTCTGCTCCGCTAGGTAAGCGACGATCTTCTCCGCCGAGTCGCCGCCTTCATCTTCGATCCGCTGCGTGTCTCCACGCGCGGGCGGGTCGGTGAGAGCGAGCACTTCGGTGCGGGAGCCTGCCTCCCCGGCCTCGGCCACGTCGACGCCGAGGTCGGCGAGGGAGAGCATCTCTTGTGGCTTCTTCTTCGCACCCATGATCCCCTTCAGGGACGGGTACCTCGGTTCGTTGATCGCATCCGACACCGCCACGACGCAGGGCAGCTGCGCCTCGAGCACGTCGTAGCCGAACTCGGTCTGGCGCTTGGAGCGCGCCTTCCCATCGGACAGCTCGAGACTGGCGGCCTGGGAGACGAGGGGCAAGCGCAGACGCTCTGCGAGCGAGCCCCAGAGAACCGCGCCGTCGGAGTCGCCGCCCTGCTGGCCGACGAGGATCAGGTCGGGTGACTCGCGCTCGATGGCCTTTGCGAGAATCTTGGCGGTCGCGACGAGGTCGGAGCCTGCGGCCGCGTCGTCCGCGACGAGAACGGCCCGGTCGGCTCCCATGGCGAGCGCCTTTCGGAGTGAGTTCATGGCGCGCTCGGGGGCAAGGCAAAGAACAACGACCTCGCCCTCCCCAGAGCCCTCCTTCACGCGCAACGCCTCCTCGAGCGCATGCGTGTCGAACTCGTTCAGGACGCCGTCGCCGCTTCGGTCGAGCCGCTTCGTCTGCGGGTCGATCCGACGGGCGGCCGCGGCGTCGGGAACCTCCTTCACGCAGACGGCGATCTTCATCCGGCCGCGAGCATAACCACCCATTCGTTCACGAGGCACCGGCTAAGAGCTGCTCGCAAAATGACGACTCAGCGCCGCACGCTTCGTTTTGTCAGCAGCGATCCACTAAAGGCGGCGCGACCTAGAGCCGAAGCCTTTGTTAGCGTGCCGCCCTTCGAGCGCGAACCGGAGCCTATGCTTCGCCACCGGACGACAGCCCGAGCACTCCTCTTCCTTCTAGCCACGTGGGCTTCCGCAGGAACCGCGCAGGCCGCCGTCCCCGACCGCATCATCTTCCCCGTCGTCGGGCCCGTGACCTACCAGGACGACTTCGGCGACCCGCGGGGTCAAGGCAGCCACCAGGGGAACGACATCATGGCCGCGCGTAAGGCGCCGGCCGTAGCTGTCGAGGGCGGCCGGGTGTCGTTCTGGACCACCTCGTCGCGCGCCGGCTGCATGCTCTACCTGTACGGGCGGAGCGGCACCACCTATCTCTACATCCACCTGAACAACGATGTGACGATGAGAAACGACAACCGCGCCGGGTGCAAGCCGGGTACCGCCTACGCACCGGGTCTGAAGAGCGGAGAGCGAGTCAGGGCAGGTCAGCTGATCGGCTACGTGGGCGACTCGGGGGACGCGGACGGGATTCACCCGCACCTGCACTTCGAGCTTCATCCGAACGGAGGTGGGGCGGTCTCACCATATTCCTGGCTGCGCAGCGGTCGAAGGCTTCTGTTCGCAGTTCCCAAATCCGTCGCTCTCGTCCAGCTCAAGCTGAGTGGCGAGTACCGCTGGATGCGTTCCTACTTCCAGCTCCGCGTTCGGCGCGTAGGGATTTCAACAGGGTGGACGGCGGCCGTCTCCAAGTACGTCGCGCTCGGCGTTCCTCCGGCAACTCTCTTCGAGCGCCGGGACGGCACCGCGGTCACGGCGACATCGATCGTCGAGGCGATCCGGGGCGAGCGGGTCACGGTCTGGAGCACGGAGTTTGCTCCGACGTTGAACGCCCAGCTCGGACGGGTCGGAGCGCTCAGCACCGCGCACATCCTTTTCCGCGGCTTGCCCCAGTAGCGAAGGGACTTAAGGGGTCAGAGCACCGCGGAGCTCGCGGGCGGCTCGCTCGGGGTCGGGCGCCTCGCCGATCGCCCTGACGACGGCGATCCGTCGAGCCCCCGCAGCAACAACGTCTCGCGCATTCGCCACGTCGATGCCGCCGATCGCGAACCACGGTCGAACGGCGTGGGTGGCGGCGTATCGAACCAATTCGAGCCCCACCGGCGCCCGGCCTTCCTTCGTCGGCGTCGCGAAGACGGGACCCACTCCCAGGTAGTCGGCGTCGGCTCGATCGATCTCCTCGGGAGCGTGCGTCGAGAGCCCCACACCGACGCCGAAGCTGCGCGCCTCCGCGACCGCCATGTCCTCCTGCCCTAGATGGACGAAGTCGGCGCGCACGTGCGCGGCCAGGTCGGGGCGATCGTTCACGACTAGTGGGACGGCCAGGCGCCGGGTCGTCTCCCGTGCCAGCTCGAGCATCGGGACGAGCTCGGCGTCGGCGAGATCCTTGTCACGGAGCTGGACGATGTCGACGCCGCCTCGGACGGCGGCCTCGAGAAAGTCGGCGAGGTCCGGCCGGCCCGGCGTCACCAGGTAGAGGCGCCTATCCGCCGGCGACGGGGCGCGCAACGATGATCCGGTCGCCATCGCGTAGCTCCACCTCCCTGTACTCGCTTCGCTCGACCGGCTCGCCGTTTCGCTCCACGAGCGCATAACCACCCTCGAGGCCGAGCCGGGCCAGGAGGCGCTCGACGGTCTCCCCCGCCTCGAGCGAATGATCCTTGCCGTTGACGATGCAAACCGCGTTCATAGCGCTACCTATGGCCTATGAGCGCGTGGAAGGGGTCTGGGGGAACCCGGGAGGTTCCTCCACCGGATCAACGAGGGGCTCGCGGGGGAAACATGGTTTCCCCTGCGGGAGCGAGCCGGAGGCGAGGGACGCTCACGCGCCGGGGATCACTCCGACCGGCGGGCTCGAAGCCTCAGCGTCCCCCTCACCCATGACGCCGGCTAGGAACGCTTCCCGTCCTGCTTCGACGGCGAGGCGAAAGGCGTGCGCCATCGCCACCGGGTCACGCGCACGCGCAATCGCCGTGTTGACGAGAACTGCATCGGCGCCCATCTCCATCGCCTCCGCCGCGTGCGACGGGGACCCGAGACCGGCATCCACGACGACCGGGACATTCGCCTGCTCGATCACGATCCGGATCGAGTCGCGGAGCTTGAGTCCGCGCCCGCTTCCGATCGGCGACGCGAGCGGCATCACGGTCGCGCACCCCACCTCCTCGAGCTTCGCAGCGAGCACCGGGTCGGGCAGGACATACGGCAGCACCGTGAACCCGTCCTCGACGAGCGCCGCCGCCGCTTTCAGGGTCTCGACGGGGTCGGGCAGGAGATAGCGCGCATCCGGGATCACCTCGAGCTTGATCCAGTCAGGCAGGCCCCCGGCGCGGGCCAGGCGGGCGACCCTGATTGCCTCCTCGGCGGTCTCCGCGCCCGAGGTGTTCGGCAGGAGCAGCACATTCACCGGGAGGAAGCTCGTGATGTCCTCGCCGCCTGCATCGAGGTCGATGCGGCGAACTGCGACGGTGACCAACTCACAGCGAGACGCCAGAACGGCGTCGCGCATCGTCTCGAACGAGTCGTACTTCCCGGTGCCGACCAGGAGCCGCGACCCGAACTCGCGCTCCGCGATGACGAGCGGATCTTGCACTTCGTCTCCCTCCGCTGGCATGACCCAGATCAGGTTCTGCGGTCGCGGCCTTCGGCCGCCTCTCAGCCCCTGCTCAGAGGCTCCCGCTCACGCAAAGGATACCAACGGTCACGCTCGCTCTCGCCACGCGCGAAGCACCTCGGCCTCGCGCACGGATGACAGGCCGGCGACCTCGGCTCCCGCCCCGTAGTCCTTCTCGAGCGGGCGACCACTACGTTCCCGCTCCCACGCGAGCGCGTCGGCGATCGTCTCCGCGAGCGGGCGAAACGAGAGGCCGGCGCGTTGGGCCTTGGCGTTGTCCATCCCGTAGAAGCTCGAAAGCTCCGGATTGCGACCGAGGGCCAACCAAAGGGGTACGTCGTCGAACGGCTCGAGCCCCTGGTCGAGCAGGAAATCCTCCTCGACCCAGGTGAAGCTCGCGTCGCTGCCGCTTACCCGCTTGGCCGTCTCGACCAGCTCCTCGATCGTGACCGGCCGCTCCGGCCCCACGGCGTTGAACGTCCCCCCCTCTCCGCGCTCGGCCATGTCGAGAGCCCAGTCGACGAGGTCGTGCCCGTCGACGATCTGGATCGTCCAGTCGCGTGGAGCGGGAACGAGCACCTCACCGCCGTCGGCCACTCGGCGAACCCAGTACCCGAAACGGTTCGTCCAGTCGTAGTTCCCGACGATGAGACCGGCCCGGAGGATAAGTGCGCGACCTGGAAAGACGTGCTCAACCTCCCGCTCTGAGAGCGCCTTCAGCGCCCCGTAGGCCTTGTTGACGTCTTCGGTCTCTTCCTCCAGCTGCTCGACGGGGCTCCGCTCGTCGTGAGAGGCGTGCTCGAAGGGGTAGACCGAGCCGCTCGAGACGAATGTGTAGTGCCCGACCGACTCGGCGAGGGCCTCGGCTGACGCGCGCACGACGCGGGGCACGTAGCCCGAAGGGTCGAAGGCGGCTTCCCACGTCCGGCCCTCGAGGGCCGAGAGATCGCCGTCCCGGTCCCCCTGGAGCCGCTCAGCTTGAGGAAACAGGTCCGCGTTCGTTCGACCGCGGTTGAAGAGCGTCACCTCGTGCCCTCGCTCGAGCGCGGCCTCGACGATGTGGCGGCCGACGAACAGCGTGCCGCCGAGGACGAGCAGCCTCACTTGCCGCGGAAGTCGGGCGTTCGCTTCTCGACGAAGGCTGCCATGCCCTCCTTCTGGTCCTCGGTCGAGAAGAGCATCGCGAAGAGCCTCTCTTCCACCTCGAGATTCGACCTGTGATCACCCTGGAGCGCGAGGTTCGTCGCCTCCTTCGCATAGGCGAGCGCAATGGCACTCTTAGCAGCGAGCGTCTCGCAGAGGTCGAGCACCCGTTCCCGTAGGCGTTCGGGTTCGACGAGCTCGCTGACAAGGCCGCGCGCGAGAGCTTCGGCGGCATCGACGGTCCTTCCGGTGTAGACCAGCTCCTTGGCATATGCCACGGTGGTCGCTCGTGCGAGGCGCTGCGAGCCGCCCCAGCCCGGAATGATCCCCAGGTTGATCTCCGGCTGGCCGAGCTTCGCGGTCGAGGCGGCAACGCGAAGGTCAGCAGCGAGCGCGAGCTCGCAGCCGCCCCCGAGGGCGTAGCCGTTGATCGCCGCGATGGTCGGCTTCGGCATCGTCTCGAGCAACGAGGCGCAGGCATGCCCGAGCTCTCCCCACTCGCGCGCCTCGAGCACGCCGAGTCCCTGCATGTACTTGATATCGGCGCCCGCGATAAAGGCTCTGTCGCCGGCCCCGGTGAGCACGACGACCCGCGCCTCCGGGTCGGCGGCCAGCTCTGCGAGCCGGTCTCGAAGCGCGCGAGCGTGCTCGAGGTCGAGCGCGTTCAGCGCGTCCGTCCGGTCGACCACGACAACGGCGGCCCCGCCCTCCCGCTCGACGCGGATCGCCATCAGCCGACCTCCCGCCAAGAAGCCCCAGAGTGTTCCCCCCGGGGGACCCCCCAGTTAGCGTTCCCCCGCGGCCAGCCTACGTCCGAGATGCGCACGGGTGGCAGGCTAATGGTGCCGGGATCGTGACAGTCGCGTCTCTGGGGCCGACTGCTCTCGCGCTGGCCACGTCAGGCCTCGTTCGGAACGTGCGCCTTCAGAAAATCCACGATCTCGGAGAGCGGGGCACCGGGCGTGAACACCTCCGCGACCCCCTGCTGCTTGAGCGCCTCGATGTCGGCCTTTGGGATCGTTCCTCCGACGACCACGAGGACGTCGTCGAGCTCGTGCTCGCGCAGACCGTCGACGATCTTGGGGACGAGCGTCATGTGCGCGCCCGAGAGAATTGAGATGCCAACCGCGTCGGCATCCTCCTGCAGGGCTGTCTCCACGACCTGCTCCGGAGTCTGATGCAGGCCCGTATAGATGACCTCCATCCCGGCGTCGCGCAGGGCTCGCGCAATGATCTTCGCACCGCGATCGTGTCCGTCGAGGCCGGGCTTCGCGATCACAACGCGGATCTTCCTGGCCACCTAAGCAAGTATATGGAGGTGCGCCTCACCGTTATCGGCTCCTCGCCGGCGTGGCCGAACCCGGGGAGCGCCCAGTCCGGCTACCTCCTCTCGGTCGACGGGAGTACGGCCGGAACGCTCCTCCTTGACTGCGGCCCCGGAGTGCTGGGGCGCCTCCGCGAGACCGACTCGACGGGAGTGGGCGCGATCGCGATCACTCACTTCCATCTCGATCACTGGGGCGACCTAGTGCCCTGGGCGTGGCTCGCGGACTACGGAGCAGATGGGCGCGGCCGACCCGAGCTCTGGCTTCCGCCCGGCGGCACGGGGCAGCTCGCCACTTTCGCGTCCCTCTGGGGAAATCCCAACATGTTCGAGAAGGCGTTCGAGCTCTTCGAGTACGAACCCGGAACGCCGTTCAGTGCAGGCGGGTTCTCGATCGAGGCGCTTCAGGTGCCGCACTACACGCTGCGCGCTTTCGGCTTTCGCGTGTCAGGGAACGGCAGGATGATCGCGTACTCCGGCGACTCCGGGCCCTCCGCTGAGCTTGCGGCACTCGCGCACGGCGCAGACCTCTTCGTCTGCGAGGCGACCCTCGACAACCCGGACCGCGACGGGCCGCCGCGGGGGCACCTCACCGTCGACGAGGCGCTCACGGCCGCGGACGGGCCTGTGCTCCTCACGCACCGCCCCATCGAGCTCGCCTCCCCGCACGGGATTCCCCGTGCGCGCGACGGCCTTGTCGTCGACATCTGACCCGCGGCGGGCGACCTTGCGCCTTATCCTCGAACGGCCGTGGATCCAGCGTTCTTCGCTCGCTTCGGATTGTTCTTCAAGCCCGACTTCCTCCCGCCAGACGTCTGCAACCAGCTCCGCGCCGCCATCGACGCAGCCCCGACGCTCGCGGCCGAGATCGAGGACAAGGGAGCTGAGGCGGTCAACGAGAAGCAACGAAAGACGTCCATGGACAACGTCGACGACGAGACCCGCAACCTGGTCGTCGAGCGCCTGAGCGAGCTCACAGCGACGCTCGGGCAGCACTTCGATCTACCTCTCGAGCACTGTCAACGCCCACAGTTCCTCGTCTACGGGGAAGGCGACTTCTTCGGTGCCCACAGAGACAGCAGCGAGGACGAAGGTGCCGCCGAGTTCAGGAAGGAACGCCGAATCTCGGCGGTGACGTTCTTGAACGACCAGGCGGCGGACCCTCGAGCGGATGCCTACGGCGGCGGCAGCCTCACGTTCTACGGGCTCCTGAACGAGGATCCGAAGGGTGAGGGAGTTGGGTTTCCACTCACCGGCCAGCAGGGCACGCTCGTCGCGTTCCCCTCTCTGATGATCCACAGCGTCAGCCCGATAACCCACGGGAAGCGCTACACGATCACGACCTGGTTCGTCTGAGTCGCGCGGCGTCTAGGTGTCCTGCCTCGGGACGTTGTGGACGCGGCTGATCGGTGATTGGCCGCCGAGCGAGCTGTGCGGTCTGCGCTCGTTGGAGTAGCGCAGCCAGTGTGACAGCGCCTGGGCGCGGTGGTTGCTGGAGCGGTAGATCTG
>JBBQXP010000029.1:0-29330 GCA_038209555.1 Gaiellales bacterium | reverse complement strand
CGATTACGATCGCGATCCCCGCGCCGTTGAAGACCGCGTGCGAGATGAAACCGGGCCAGACGCTGTCCGAGCGGTAGCGAACCCAGGCCAGGCCGGCTCCGAAGAAGACGAGCGGGGGGAGAGCGCCGAGGATGCCGTGGGCCAGCCCGAAGAGAATTGCAGTTCCTCCGATCGCGACCGCGGGGCCGAGAAACCGAAGGACGCGGACCCCGAGGCCCCGGAAGAAGAGCTCCTCGGCGAACGGACCGACCAGGACGACGACAAGCGCATTCGCGACGAATGCACCCGCCCGGTCGGGCTGCCAGGCGCCGGGCCCTAGGCCCTGCTCCTCACCCCCATGCAGGAACGGCTCCGAGATCGCAGCCACGATCAGGGAGGTCACGGCGACGCCCAAGGCGATCCAGATCCAGCGGCTCTCGAACCGCTTGAGGCCAAGCGCCTCCCTGACGTTCATCGGATACGACTTGACGATGGCAAACGTGAGCACGACCACGATCGCGTAGACGATCGTGCCGCCGATTGCGAGCTCCCAGCTGAAGAGCGGGTCCGTGTCGCGGACGGCGTCGTCGTTGCTCGTGGCCGAGAACGCGAGCGCGATCTGCAGGGCGACGAGAACGAGCCACGCCGCCAGAGGACCTATCTGCCTCGTCGATCTAGAGGCGGCCGAGGGCTTGCTCGAAGTCGGCGACGATATCGTCTCCATCTTCACAGCCTACGGACACGCGCAGAAGGCCCTCGGACACTCCAGCCGCCGTGAGCTGGGCTGGGCTGAACTGCCGGTGGCTCGTGGAGGCCGGGTGCGAGACAAGGGTGTCAACGCCGCCAAGACTCGTGGCGCGGGCGCAGAGCTCCAACGCGTCCATGACCCGCTCGCCGGCCTCACGTCCGCCTAGCTCGAATGCCAGCATCCCGCCCGAGTCGTTGAGCTGTCTTGCGGCGAGCTCGTAGTGCTCGTAACTCGGGAGACCGACGTAGTGGACACGTTCGACCTTCCCGTGGCTCTCGAGGAAGCGTGCAAGAGCGAGGGCGTTGCTCGACGCGCGCTCCATCCGAAGCGCGAGCGTCTTCAGCCCTCGCCGAAGGAGAAAGGCGGGGAACGGGTCAAGGACCGAGCCGACGTCGATGAGGTGGTCGCGGGCGCGGGCAACGACCTCGGCGCTTCCCGCGAGCACGCCGGCAGTCACATCGTGGTGGCCGTTCAAGTACTTGGTCGCCGATTCGCAGACGATGTCGGCGCCGAGCTCGAGCGGACGGCAGAGCACTGGTGATGCAAGGGTGTTGTCAACGATGAAAATGCCGTCGCCCTTCCGCTCGGCGAGCGCCCGTAGGTCGGCGATCGGGACGGCGGGATTGGCGATCGTCTCGACATAGAGCACTTGCGCAGTGCGCTCCCACGCGGGTAGATCTCTCACGTCGAGGTATACGACTTCGATACCGAGGCGGGACAGGTGCTTCTCGATGAACGAGTACGTGTTGCCGTAGAGCTGACGTGCGCAGAGGAGCGTGTCGCCGGCTTCGAGGGTCGTCACGAGTGCGGCCGAGATCGCTGCCATGCCCGATGAGAAGGCCTGTGCCGCCTCCGCTCCCTCGAGCGAGGCGAGGACTGCGTTCAGGTCCTCGACCGTTGGATTACGAAGGCGGGCGTAGAGAAACCCGTACTCCTCCTCGCTCATGACGCGGCCGAACTCCGCGGCCGTCTCGAAGGCGAACGTGGCGGCCGGAACGATCGGGCCTACCACCGGGACACCTGCGGCGTGGCGCGCGGGCGGCGAGTGGATCGCCCGTGTCTGCAGGCCCGCCTTCCGGTCCCCGCTCATCGAATCCCCAGTCGCTCCGGGAGCGTAGCCACAGGGTCGGGCTCGAACGCAAGCCCGGCTCGTGCCGCCCCTTCCCGGTCGGCGTCGGAATCCCCGCAGTGAATCGCCCGGCTCGCCTGGGCTCCCAGCCGCTCCAGCGCGAGCTCGAACGGTCGCGGATCCGGCTTCTGGGCCCCGGCCTCGGCAGAGCTTACGGTCGCATGAAACCGCTGGGCAAGGCCGAGACCCTCCAAGTGGGTGGTCAGGGAGATATCCCAGTTGGCGACGCAGGCGAGCGAGAAGCCCGCCGCCTGTAACGCGTCGAGCGCGGGGACGACATCCGGGAGGAGCCGAAATTCGATCGCGGCGTCAAAGTCGGGCGCGAAGACCGTGGGGTCGAGGCCGGCTTGGCACGCCTCGAGGAAGACGCGTGCGCAGTCCTGCCGGAGCGTTGTGAGCTTCTCCGGATCGCTCCCGATGTGCGCGCGGGGGAGGTAGTACTCGACCTCGGCGGCGAACGCGTCGGCGACATCGGCGTCCTCCCGCTCGACCCCGTGTGTAGCTAGCGCGCGGCGCAGGCCCGGTACGGGATCTGCGAGCTCGACGAGCGTTCCGAGTGCGTCGAGTGTGACCACGTCGAGATCGGCGGCCACGATCATCTAGAACGCCTCGGGATGGAGGGCGTGGGCGATCTCGGCGAGCGCTTCGGGCACCCGCGGGCCCGCGGTCGTGACCAGGGTGACCGGAAGGATGTGGACCTGGCCCTCCCGAACCGAGCGCAGTCGCCTGGTCTTGGGGTTCGAGCGAAGCCGCGCCAGAGTGAGCCGGGTGTCCGAGGTGGCGAGATAGACGTCAGGGTCGAGCCGCGCGAGGCGGCCGAGCGGGAACGGTTCGAGCCCCGGCCGCGGGCCGGCGACGCTTCGCCCTCGCGCGCGCCTGATCAGGTCGCCGAGAAGCGATCGTGTGGGCACCGTGACGAAGAGGCCGGTGTCGACGAACACCGTTCGCTCTGGGACGTCGGCGAGCGTCGCGTCGAGATCGGCGAGGCTTCGTCGCATCTCCGCTACGAGCACCCGGGCCTTCGCCGGCTCGGCGACGAGGAAGCCAAGCTCGATCGCGCTCCTGGCGACGTCGTCGACTGACTCGGAAGGCTGGATGTAGAGCGCGGCCCTGCTCTCCCGCTGAGCCCGGGAGACGTCGACGGGATCCGTATCGGGCGTCGCGACGATCAGGTCCGGCCGCAACGTCACGATCCCCTGGACGTCGATCTGCCCACTGGGCGGGACGACCGTCTGCGCCTTCGCTCCTGCGGGGACCGGCGCCCCGGACGGCAGGCCGACGAGTCGCGCCCCGGCTCCCATTCTCGAGAGGAGCTCTACCGCTCCCAGGTCGAGGGCCACGATTCGCTTCGGCGGTCGCCGCAGCACGGTGGGAGCGTCGCCGCCGCCCGCAACCCGAACCGGATATGCCACGGAGAGGTCACCCACTGGCTCCGCGCGCTCCCCGCATCCCGCGGTGGCGAGAGCCGTCAGGAGAAGGAGGAGGACAGTTCGGCGGAAGGTCACGCGATCAGGAAGTATCCCGATCGTGCGGCTCTTCACGCCGGAGGAAGCGAACGTCGCGCTGCCGACTGTCAGGTCCGCGGTCGAGCGCCTCGTGGCGGCGCGCCGAAGCCTCTCCGAGCTCGAGCTCCGCCTCGCTCCCGTGCGCGCACGAGTGGCCGGAAACGGCGGCGGGCTTCACCCTGGCCCGGTGGGCCTGCTCCAGGAGGAGGCTGCCGCCGCCTCGAACCGGCTCCGCGAGGCGATCGAAGAGCTCGACCGCCTCGGCGTTCAGGTCAAGGATCCGGACACGGGCCTCGTCGATTTCCCGGCGCGGCATCCAGCCGACGGCTCGACCGTGCTCCTCTGCTGGCGGCTCGGCGAACCCGACGTCTCCTGGTGGCACACGCTCGAAGCGGGATTCGCAGGCAGGAAGCCGCTCCCGTTCTAGAGAACTGACTCCGGATGGACGCCGACTGGTGGAAGCGTGCCGCTGTAGCGGCCGCCGTGGTCCTCATCGCACTCGCCGTGGCGCGCCTTGCCGACCGGGCGCTAACCCGGCGGCTGAAGCTCGAGCCGCAGGCAATGACGCGCTACCGCGTGCTCCGGCGAAGCGTGGTGGCGGCGATCGTCGCCTTCGGTGTCTTGAGCGCTCTCCTTGTGATTCCGGAGATCAGGGCGGTAGCCGGAGGCATTCTCGCTTCCTCCGCCGTCGTGGGTCTTATCATCGGCATGGCGGCCCGCTCCACCCTGGGGAACTTCGTGTCCGGCATCATGATCGCGTTCACCCAACCGCTCCGCCTCGGGGACGAGGTCAAGGTTGCCGATGCTTCGGGGACGGTGCAGGAGATCGCCTTGACCTACACGATCCTTCAAACCGGTAACGGTGCCCGTTTCTACATCCCGAACGAGAAGCTTGCCTCCGATACGATCCAAAACTCGACCATCGCACGTTTGGAGCATCTCGCGGAGGTCACCATCCCAGTACCGATCTCGTCTGACCTCGACCGAGTGCTAGCCCTTGTTGCCGAGGAGGCGGAAGGCGCACCCGACGCCATGCCTGACACCGAGCCACACATCACCGTGACCGACTTCGAGGCTGACCGAGCCGTCGTGCGGATCGAGGCGTGGGCGCAGCCGGCGCGGGTAGCCGACCTCGAGGCATCGCTGCGCCTGGCAGCGCACCGCCGGCTCCGCCAAGAGGGCCTCCTCTGATGCCTCCCGCGCAGGGGGGAAACGGAAAGGGAAACAGTCGTGGCGGGCCCGGCAACAGACGCCCGGGGAACGGCGACGGACGACCTCGGAACGACGGTAAGTCACGGCCGGCGGTCAACGTCTATGCAAACCACCGGCGGCGCGACCGGAACCGACGCAGGCGCCACCACGCTGCTCGGCGCCGCCTCGTCCTCCTGACCATCGGGCTCGGTGCGGCCGCCATCCTGGCCGCTCTGACTGCCGCGGCGTTCACCGGCGCCAGCGCGTTTCGAAACAGCTGCAGCCTCGAGCTGCTCCGGCCCGTCACCCTCGGACAGAACTCGTTCGTGTACGCCGCGGACGGAACGCCGCTAGGCGCCATTCCCGCCGAGCGGAACCGGCAGCCAGTCAAGCTCAAGCGGATGTCGGCTTCGATTCGCGAGGCGACGGTGGCGATCGAGGATAGGCGCTTCTACCAGCACGGCGGACTCGACTTCCACGGCATCTTCCGAGCCGCTTTCAAGAATCTGGAGAGCGGTCGGATCGTCGAGGGCGGCTCGACCATCACCCAGCAGCTTGTCCGGAACCTCTACATCGGTAACGAGCGCTCGCTGAAGCGGAAGACGAAGGAGGCCTGCCTGGCACTCAAGCTCGATGACGCCTGGCCGAAGGACAGGATCCTCCAGACCTATCTGAACCAGGTGTACTTCGGGAACCACGCCTACGGCATCGAGGCCGCCTCGCAGACGTACTTTTCGAAGCCGGCCAAGAAGCTCGGGCTTGCGGAGGCCGCCCTGCTTGCCGGGCTCCCGCAGGCTCCTTCGGTCTACGACCCCTTCGCGCGGCCCGACGAGGCGGTGCGACGACGGAACGAGGTGCTCCGTGCCATGCTGGTCGCCGGGAATATCACCCAGGCTGAGTATGAGCAGGCTGCCGCCAAGCGGCTGAAGCTGCGGCGAGGCCAGATCTACACGAAGATCCGCGAGCCGTTCTTCTTCGGCTACGTCCGCGATCTCCTGATTGCGAAGTACGGCGTCTCCACGGTCAGAAGCGGCGGGCTCAAGGTCTACGCGACAATCGATCCTCGCTTCCAGGCGGCGGCACGGCGGGCGGTCAAAGAGAACCTGACCGAGCGCACCGACCCCGCCTCTGCGGTCGTCTCAATCAACCCGAAAAACGGCGCCATCAGGGCGATGACGGCCGTGATTCCCGGGCGGCGCGGCGTCCAGTTCAACCTCGCCGCGCAAGGCACGCGCCAGGCCGGCTCATCGTTCAAGACCTTCGTTCTGACAGAGGCGATCCACCAGGGCATCAACCCGAACTCGACCATGTACCTCTCGGCGCCGTTCCACTGGCAGCCGGATCCTCTCAGCGAGCCCTGGGACGTCGCCACTTACGCTGGTGACTACTACGGTCCCTCGACGATCGCGTCCTCGACGCTTCGCTCGGACAACACCGTCTACGCGCGGCTGACGCTCGACGTCGGCCCGGAGAACGTTGTCAAAATCGCGCACGAGATGGGGATCAAGACGCGGCTCGAGCCGGTCGCGTCGGTCGGGCTCGGTACGAACTCCGTCTCCGTGCTCGACATGGCTTCCGCCTATGCGACGCTCGCCGCCGGCGGCATCTACTCCGAGCCGATGGCGATCAAGAAGGTCGTGCTCCCGACCGGCAGGGTCGATACCGGCGCCGGCTGGGGAAAGCCCAAGCGCAAGCGGGTCTTCAGGGACGGCGTCGCTTACGAGGTGACCAAGATCCTGCAGCAGAACATCCTGGCCGGCACCGGCACCGCGGCCAACTTCGGCCGGCCGGCGGCGGGAAAGACGGGCACCGCGGATGACTTCGCGGATGCCTGGTTCGTGGGTTACACGCCCATGCTTGCGACAGCGGTCTGGGTTGGCTATCCACGAGCCCAGATCCCGATGACGAACGTGCATGGGATCAGGGTTGCCGGCGGCACGTTCCCGGCACAGATCTGGCACGACTTCATGGTTGCCGCCATCGGCGCCTCCCCCGCCGCCGAGTTCCCGTATCCGTCTCAGCCCGAGGTCTGGCAACCGTTCCACGGCCAGTACGCCTACTACGGCCCGCCGCCCTGTACGAGCAACTGCGACGGCGGCAAGAAGAAGGACGAGACGACCTCCTCCGGCGAGACCGACACCGGCGGCGGTGCCACGGACACTGCGCCTCCCGCAGACACGACTTCCCCCCCGCCTTCGCCGCCGACGACCACCGCGGCTTCGAACGACTAGGTGCCGCGCCCGGCCGCCGGGTGGCAGGCGCGCGCCACGGAGGCGCCGGTACTCGGATCCGGCCTCGCCTGCCTGCTCTTCGTCGGCCTCGCCGTTGCGGCGGCGTTTCCCGAGGCGTCACCACTTGCTCCGGAGCATGTGGGCGGCGAGACGAAGTGGGCCTGGCTTTACCTCGGCGCGAGCGTTGTGGCCTTCGTCGCCTATGTGCTCGCCGTGGTTTTGCTGGGTCGAGATCGCACGGCCCGGGTCGGTGCCGTCCTTGCGATTACGGCTGCGGTCCAGCTCGTGCCTCTTGCCGGACCTGTCCTTCTCTCCACCGATGCCTACACGTACTGGGACTACGGTCGCCTGGGCGCCGTGCACGACGCGAACCCGTACTCGGATCCACCGAGCAGGTTCCCCGACGACTCGGCCTATGCCCTCATGGGCGAACGCTGGCGTGACACTACCACCGTCTATGGCCCCGGGTTCACGCTTCTCTCCGAGGGCCACGCATCGGTCGTGGGCGATTCGGCCGGGCTCGCCGGCGGCCTCTACAAGGGCCTCGCTGCCGCCGCCATGCTCGCCCTCGCGGGGCTGGCAGCCCGGCTCGGCAGGAGGCCGGCGTTCTCCGCGGCCTTTGTAGGCTGGAACCCGCTCCTCGCGCTTCATTTCGCGGGGGGCGGCCATAACGACGCGCTGATGATGGCGTTCGTGCTGGCCGCCCTTGCGCTGGCAGCCAGTGGCCGCCGGCAGCTGGAGGGCGCCGCCTGGGCCTGCTCGATCGCGGTCAAATGGGTGCCGCTCCTCTTTCTGCCGCTGCGCGCGATCGAACTGCGGAGGAACGGGCGCCCTCTGCCGCACGGGGGGTTCGCGATCGCCGCCGTAATCCTCGCCGCTGCGGCCTTCCTGCGATACGGAACTGCTTGGCTCGGCGCCTTCGGGCCGCTGGCCGACAACCTTTCGGACCAGGCTCGCTACAGCATCCCGAACCGGCTTTCGCAGCTCGGCCTGCCCGAAGGCGTTGCGGCCGGGCTCCTGGCGGGCCTCTTAGGGATCGCCTATCTCGCGCTCGTCTTCGAGGCGTGGCGGGGCCGCGCCAGGCTTGGACTCTGTGCCGGCTTCGTTCTTCTGGCCACGACCTGGCTCGTGCCTTGGTACGCGGTGTGGGCCGTCCCGCTCGCCGCGGTCGAGGAAGACGGCGCTGCCCGCTGGCTGGCGATCGGGCTCTCCGCGTACCTCTTGCGGGACGCCGTGCCGATCTAGGAAGGCCGGGGCGGTTAGCGTACGGGCTCCGTGGCCGACCTCATTTCCGTCGACGAGGCGCACCGCCTGATCCTCGAGCGCGTGCGACCGCTTGCGGCCGAGCGCGTTCCGATCGAAAGGGCCGCCGGACGGGTGCTTGCCGGCACGGCTACGGCCGAAGTCGACCTGCCTCCCTTTGCGAGCTCGGCTATGGACGGCTTCGCGGCTCGTGCTGTGGACGTGTCGGCAGGCGTGACCCTGCCGGTCGTCGAGGAAATTGCGGCAGGCCGTCCCCCGAGCCGTGCGCTGGCGGTGGGTGAGGCGATGGCGATCTCCACGGGCGGCGTTGTCCCGGACGGTGCGGACACGGTCGTCCCGCTCGAGCTCGTCCAGCACGAAGGCTCGCAAGTCACGTTCAGCGAAGAGGCTCGGGAGGGCGCGAATGTCCGCCCGCGCGGTGGCGACACCCAGGCGGGTCAGCCGGTGCTCGACGCCGGAACGCCGCTCGGCCCCGCTCAGGTCGGCGCGTTAGCTGCAGCCGGCGTTTCAGAGGTGCAATGCGCCAAGCGTCCGCGTGTCGGGATCCTCGTTACGGGAACGGAGCTCCGACAGCCCGGCGAAGCCCTCGAGCCGGGGCAGATCTACGAGTCGAACGGACTGTTGCTGGCGGCAGCGCTCGGCGACGCCGGAGCCGTCCCGGCCCAGCTCGGCGTGGTCTCGGACGACGAGGAGGAACTCCGTCGCACGATGGAGCGCGCGCTGCTTGGCTTCGACATGCTCGTGACCTCGGGAGGAGCATCCGTGGGCCCTCACGACCTGGTACGTGCGGTCCAGGCGAACCTTCGGTCGGAGGAAGTCTTCTGGGGCGTGAGCGTGAAGCCCGGAAAGCCGGTTGCGTTCAGCGTTCGCCGGGACACCCCGATCTTCAACCTCCCGGGCAACCCGGTCTCCGTTCTCGTCACGTTCGAGCTCTTTGTGCGGCCGGCCGTAAACGCACTTCTCGGCTTACCGGATCCGCTGCCCCGGTTCCGCACGGCGCGGTTGGCCACACCGGTTCGCCGGAACGAGCATCGCGACGAGCTCGTACGTGCGCGAACGGCTTCAAGGGAGGGCGACGAGACGCTGCTCCGCCCGCTCGACGGCCAGGAGTCGCACATGATGGTCCGCTCGGCCACGGCAGACGCCCTGGTCTACGTGGAGGCCGGAACCGACGAGCTGGCGGCCGGCTCGAGCGTCCGGTACCTCGAGCTCCTCTAGACCCTAGGGGCCGACAGACCGGAGTCGCTCCGGCTTTTCGTCCTCCTCGCCATTGCGCGCGCCATGCTGGCTGCGGGAAATGAGCACGACCCGCCTGATGGTCTCGCGGATGGGGCCACGCACCGGCCGGTCGTCCGCCGCCGGATAGGGGGCATATCTGCCCAGGGCGAGGGCTCCGATCTGTGTCGCGACGGCGCCCCAGCAAAGCGTGGCGAGGAGGTGTGGCAGCGGCACATAGCCCACCGAGACCAGAGCCGGGAGGTACCAGAGCGTGTCGACTCCGAGGTCGTAGCGGCCGGCGAAGGAGAAGAAGAGAAGCAGCGGACCTGTGAATCCCGCTGCGTAGAGCGCGATCCGAAGCGGCAGCGGTCGGTCCTGGATCTGTGGAAGCCAGAGCCATGCGTGTAGCGAGGGCATGATGAACAGCAGCGCGAAGGGGTTCGACGCAGCGACGACGAGCGCGATCATGCCGAGGCCGAGGAGAGCGGCGAGATAGCCGCCCAGCTCGTCGGCTCCGCCGACGGCAACCCTTCGCGCCAGTCTTGGCCGGGCGACGAGCCAGCCGAGGATCGAGAGCACGCAGAGGCCGATGATCGCGACGTATGGCCACTCGCCGACGACCGGCGCATCGGGGTTGATCGGTCGCGCAGTTCCGGTCGGGAACGCGCCGAGCGTAGAGAAGAGGGCGAACACGACTCCTGCCCAGAGCCAGACTCCGAGTCGGCTCCTGAGGCTACGGAGTGCCGGCAGGAGCGGTACGTGGCGGCGACGGGAGCGAGCGAAGAGGTCGACGACCGTCGCGAGGAACGGAAGTAGAGCCATGAGGAAGAGGAACTGGATCGTCCACCCGCGTAGGAAGCGGGATCCGAGCGCGAGGTAGGACTGGGTGCCGCTTGCAACCTCCGGAGCGCTGTCGAGGGATGCGATCAGAGACTGCGCCGATCGACCGAGACGCCCGAGCCGTCCTCCGCGCAGGCCGTCGATCGTGTCGGTCTGGGCACGGGGCGGCCGGACCCCCGAGGTCGTGAGCGTGATCGCGGGAATGCCGCGGGCCACGAAGGGCGCGTGCTCGTAGAGGCTGAACGGGAAGGCGAGGTCGACGAGCTGCGAGAGGGCAGCTGGCTCCTCTGGCTCCTCACGCGTCTGCTCGCGGATGTTCTCTGCTGCCGTTGCGAGCAGTGCTGTGGCCGCCGTCCGCGCCGTCTCCCCGGAGAAGAGAAGGCGTGGGGGACCGGCGCCGGCCAACCCGTCGAGGTTGATCACGGCCGCGATCGAGGACTCGCCGCCGATGATCTGGCGCAGCACGTCGGGGTCCCGGGCGAGGGCGTCCGCGCCGATGCCCCCGAACGCTCCCCCGTCCGTCGAGACCAACACGAGCGTGTGCGAGAGCGAGGTGGAGGCGACGTTTCGAGCCAGCTCGACCAGCGCTCCGGTTCCTGACGCATTGTCGTTGGCTCCGGGCGAGATCCCGAGGTTGTCGCGGTGGGCGAGGACGACGATTGCCTCCGGGGAGCGCCCTGGGACAATTGCGATCAGGTTGACCAGCTCGCGCTCGCCGAGACCGGCGATCTGGACTCGAAACGCCTGGCGGTGCGCCTTCAGCCCGTAGTCCGCGAGCTTGTCCGTGACCCATTGACTTGCCCCGACGGCTCCCGGCGAGCCCGGGGCACGGCTGGGGTTCAGCTTGGCGAATTCGCTCGCGAACTGAACGGCACTTGCCTCGTCGAACGAGGGGTCGAGCTTCGGTTGGGGCAGCGGATCTGGGCGCCCGACGGTGAATGCGGCAACGAGAAGCGCCACCACGACGCCGGTAAAGCCGGCCCGGTAGATCCTGCTCGACACGGGGCGCTGGAGGGATCCGCGCCGCGCCCGTCGGCGTCGTTCTCCCATGTCGCTGGCCATGAGCCGCTCGCAGTCTACGCGAGGGTCCGTCCGTATCCTGTCGGCAGTGGCAACGCCCGCCAGCATTCTCGTGGTCGATGACGAGGAGTCGATCCAGAAGCTCCTCACCTACCCCCTCGAGCGCGAGGGGTTTCACGTGGTGCAGGCTCGGGACGGCGAGGACGCGCTAGAGCGCTTCGACGCAGGCGAGTTCGACCTGGTCGTCCTGGACCTGGCTCTCCCGAAGCTCGACGGGCTCGAGGTCTGCCGCCGGCTCAGGTCCCGGAGCACTGTCCCGATCATCATGCTCACCGCACGCGACGACGAGGTGGACAAGGTCCTCGGTCTCGAGCTCGGGGCGGACGACTACATCACGAAGCCCTTCTCGATTCGCGAGTTCCGAAGCCGCGTGCGGGCATTGCTTCGCCGCGCAAACCTCGGACCCAGCGAGGAGCCTGACCAGATCGTCGAGGTGGACGGGGTGGCGATCGACCTCGGCCGGCGCACGGTGAACGTCCAGGGGCGGCCGGTGCAGCTCACCTATCTCGAGTTCGAGCTGCTGCGGACGCTAGCCACTCAGCCGGGCCACGTGTTCAGTCGCCAGCTGCTCCTCCAGAGGCTCTGGGGAGGCTCGGACTACCGTGACCCTAGAACGATCGATGTCCACGTCAGGCACCTGCGCGAGAAGATCGAGCCTGATCCAGGCGAGCCGAGCTACATCTTTACGGTCCGCGGCGTCGGCTACCGGTTCAGAGATGGCCGATGAGAGCGATCCTCCCGTTTCGGTCGCTGACGACCAAGCTCAGCTTCGTCCTCTTCGTTCTTGTTGTGATCGCGATGGGAGTTGTGTACCTGGCCGTAGTGCCCCGCCTCGAGAATCGCCTCGTGGAGGACAAAATCGGCCGGATCGAGGACGTCATGCCCAACGTTGCCGAGAGCCTCCGGCGGCAGAACCCGAGCGGAAGTACCAGCATCTATGGTCAGCTCGTCGGCGAAATCGCCAATCAGCTGAACGCGCGCGTGGTCGTGTACCAGCTTCTTACCGCGAAAGCTCCGATCGTCGTCGCGGACTCGAACCTGTCTTCGCAGGAGGTGGCAACAGATCCCGTGGCGCTCGAAGCCTTCGAGGAGGGCGGCGCCTCGGGCCGGGTGACGAAAGGAGAGCGAGACGTCGCCGAGGCCGCCATCAAGATCAACCCGAACACCGCCGTCGCTGTTTCCGCGTCACTCGCGGACGTCCTCTCGAACGTGGGGCTCGTGCGCCGCAGTCTGCTCGCTGCGGGCGCGCTCGCGATCTTCGGGGCGACCGTCCTCGGGTACTTCGCCGCCTGGGGCCTCACCCGCCGGCTTCGCAGCCTCGAGTCTGCCGCAGAGCGGATCGCTGACGGCGACTTCGAGCAGCCGGTCGTCGATACGGGCGTCGACGAGGTCGCGCAGCTGGCGGCGGCGCTCGACTCCATGCGGGAGCGCCTCGCTCATCTGGATCACGCCCGGCGCGAGTTCATCCAGAACGCATCGCACGAGCTCAGGACGCCGCTGTTCGCTCTCGGCGGCTTCCTGGAGCTTCTCGACGACGAGGACCTCGACGACGAAACCCGTCAGGAATTCGTCATCGAGACGCGGGCGCAGGTGGAGCGTCTGACCAAGCTCGCGACGGACCTCCTCGACCTCACGAGGCTCGATGCCGGGCAGCTCAGCGTCCAGGCGGCGGAGATCGATCTCTCGGTGGTGGCGCGAACAGCGTGCGATGAGTTCCGCGCCGTTGCCGACGCCGGCGGCTACGACGTGTCGGTGCGTGCGGTCGACCCGGTCATGGCCTTCGGCGACGAGCAGCGTGTCCTGCAGATCGTGCGCATCCTCGTGGAGAACGCGTTTCGTCACACCCCTGCGGGAACTCGTGTCGAGATCGGAGTCGAGTCAGAGGACGCCCGGGCCGTTCTCACCGTGCACGACAACGGCCCGGGCATTCCCGCCAAAGCTCTCGAGCACCTGTTCCAGCGGTTTTATCGTGCGGAGGGGGGGCAGACGTCGGGAAGCGGGCTGGGTCTCGCGATCGCAGGTGAGCTCGCTCGCAGGATGGACGGTGCGCTCACGGTGGAGTCCCGGCCCGGGTGGACGACATTCACGCTGGCGCTGCCGTTGGTGTCGGCACCGTTTCCACGGGAAAACGAACCGGTCGCTGCCCCAGGCGCGTAGTAGGCCGGCCCTTTTTCGCCGCCCGGCTACTCTGAGAGGCCGTGCGCACCACTGTTCTAACCGTCGTCGCCGGGGTCGCCGCGCTTCTCGGCGCCTCGCTCGCCCTCGTGACCGGCAAGGCCACCGGATGGCTCGACGGCGACGCGGCGACAGTGCTCGTCCCGGTCTCCGACGGGGTCGCCGACGACAGTGTGTCGCCCGCGGACGTGCCGATCGCTGCCAAGCCGCTGGCCGGAAACGGCTTCGCCCCGTCCACGATCTATCGCGCCCGGTCCGGCGGCGTGGTCACGATCATCGCCCTCTTTGGTGATTCCACAGCGGACGGTCAGGGCGGTGCCTCGCAGGGCTCCGGCTTCGTCGTCTCCCCGAAGGGCTACATCCTGACGAACTCGCACGTGATCACGACGGCCGGCGAGGGATCGCCTTCCGAGAGCGCGGATCCCGCCGGCACCGTCTACGTCGAGTTCCGCGACGGCGATCGGGTCGGGGCCAAGGTCGTCGGCTGGGACATCTTCGACGACGTGGGCCTCCTGAAGGTCGATCCGACGGACCACGTCCTCGAGCCGGTGCCGCTCGGCGATTCGAGCCGTGTCGTCGTCGGCGAGCCGGTGGCGGCAATCGGGAGCCCGTTCGGTCTCGACCGTACGGTGACGGCCGGGATCGTGGCAGCTACGGAGCGCTCGATCGATTCCCTGACGTCGGAGTACAGCCTCGTGGACGCGATCCAGACCGACGCAGCGATCAACCGCGGTAACTCGGGTGGGCCGCTCTTCGACGCCCGCGGGCGTGTCATCGGCATCAACGCTCAGATTCGGAGCGAGTCCGGGAACGCGGAGGGAGTCGGCTTTGCCGTCCCGATCAACTCGGCGCGACGCTCGATGTCCCAGCTGATCGCTACGGGCGAGGTGCGCTACGCGTATGTCGGGATCACGACCCAGACGGTGACCCCTTCGATTGCCGAGCGCTTCCACTACGGGGCTGACCGGGGTGCAGCCGTCCAGGGCGTGAATCTGGGCACCCCTGCCGCCGACGCCGGCTTCCGGCCAGGCAAGGCGGAGGAGGTGTTCGAGGACATCAGGATCAGGCCCGGTGGCGACCTGATCGTGGCCATCGACGGAAAGCCCGTCGACACCGCGGACGACGTTGTCCGCGCCGTGACCCGGAAGCTGCCGGGTCAGAAGATCACGTTCACGGTTCTGCGCGGCGGCGAGCGCCGAACGATCATCGTCACGCTCGGAACCCGGCCCGAGATTCCGCCCGGGTCCGGCCGCTAGCCCCGGTACCGTCGCTTCGGATGCTGCCGCCGCTGACCGACGACGCTGTCCTGCTCGGCGACAACCTCGAGCTCATGCCCGCCTTCGCGGACGAGAGCTTCCAGCTTGCCTACCTCGACCCGCCCTTCAACACAGGTTCCACCCAGCGTCGTCGGACGCTTGCGACGGTGGCCGGCCCAGACGGCGACCGGGTCGGCTTCGGAGGTCGGCGGTACGCGTCGCGCCTACTGTCCGAGTCCTCGTATCGCGACGACTTCGACGACTATCTGGGATTTCTCGAACCTCGCCTCCGTGAGGTGCGGCGTCTCCTCGACCCGACCGGGACCCTCTACTTCCACATCGACTACCGGGAGGCGCACTACGTGAAGCTCCTCCTCGACGAGCTCTTTGGCCGAGACGGTTTCCTGAACGAGATCATCTGGGCCTACGACTACGGAGCACGGGCGCGCCGCCGGTGGCCGGCGAAGCACGACACGATCCTCGTCTACGTCAAAGACCGGGGGCGCTACTGGTTCGACGCCGAAACGGTCGAGCGTGAGCCGTACATGGCACCGGGACTCGTAACGCCGGAGAAGGTGGCAAGAGGAAAGCTGCCGACGGACGTCTGGTGGCACACCATCGTCTCGCCCACAGGACGCGAGAAGACGGGCTATCCGACCCAGAAGCCAGAAGGCGTCCTCCGGCGTATCGTCGCTGCTTCTTCGCAGCCCGGCGACTGGTGCCTCGATCCCTTTGCCGGGAGCGGGACGCTGGGAGCGGCGGCACGGAAGCTTGGTCGCCACTTCGTCCTGATGGATTCGAGTGCCGAAGCGGTCGAAGTCGCCCGCTCGCGGCTCGAAACGACGAAAGCTGCCTAAACCTTCAAAATACGACCAGAGCTTCTATGAAGTTTAGCCGCCTCGTCCGCGGGTATGGAGCCAGCGTCGGCCAAGCGAAGGGCGGAGCGTGACCAGAGGGCAGAGTTTTGCACACGGCGTCGTAGCACTCACCATCCCTGCGAGGGCCGAGTACATCGTCCTCTGCCGGCTGGCGCTCAGCGGGCTCGCCCGTGCGCGCGCGCTGGAGCCGGCGCTGGTCGCCGATCTGAAGCTGGCCCTGACCGAGGCTTGCTCGAACGCAGTCCGCCACGCATATAAAGGGCGGCGCTCGGGCGAGGTGGAGGTGCGGTACGAGCTCGACGACGACAAGCTGGCAGTCGAGGTCGTGGATGAGGGGATTGGGTTCGACCCCGAGGCTGCCGTGCCTGCTGCCGGTAACGCGCTCGATGAGGGAGGCCTCGGGATCTCGATCATCCGTGCGATCGTCGACGAGCTCGACATCAAGTCGAGCGACTCGGGCTCCTCGCTCCGATTTACGAAGTACCTGGCCTAGATACCCGATCTGGACAGGGACGGCGCGCGGTATCCTGCGCCGCCGTGCAGCCCCAACAGGTCAACGTCGGACAGAAGTCGCTCGGGGACTACGCGCACATCACCGGGCGCGGGCTGATGGAGGAGATCCGTTGGCTGGCAACGCCGCTCTCCGGGAAGCGGGTCCTCCACCTTTCTGCGACCGCTTTCGGCGGCGGCGTCGCAGAGATTCTCTACACGCTCGTCCCGCTCATGCGAGACGCGGGGCTCGAGACCGAGTGGCAGGTGATCTTCGGTCAGGACGACTTCTTCGACGTCACCAAGGCCATCCACAACGCGATCCAGGGTGGACCGCAGACCCTCGACGAGGAGCAGCGGCGGATCTTCCGGGAGTACAACCGGCTGAATGCCGAAGCCCTCCACGGGAGCTACGACTACGTCATCGTCCACGACCCCCAGCCTGCGGCTATCCCGGAGTTCAAGCGCGAGCTTGGAAACCACTGGATCTGGCGCTGCCACATCGACGTCTCCGAACCGAACCCGGACGTGCTTGCATTTCTGGCCCCGTCGATCGCCCGCTACGACGCGACGGTCTTCCACCGTCGCCAGTACGTGCCCGACATCGGGCTCCCGCCGGCCTACATCTGGCCGCCGGCCATCGACCCGCTCGCGCCGAAGAACATGGCGCTCTCCGCCGAGGATGCCGCCTACATCGTCGATCAGTTCGGGATCGACGTGAGCCGGCCTCTCGTGACGCAGGTGTCTCGTTTCGACCCGTGGAAGGACCCGCTTGGTGTCATCGAGGCGTGGCGGCTCCTCCGTGAGCATCATCCTGCCGTCCAGCTCGCGCTCGTCGGATCCATGGCCCACGACGACCCGGAGGGCTGGGAGTACTACAGCCAGACCGTGGCCGCCGCGGACGGCCACCCGGACATCTACATCCTCTCGAACCTGAACAACGTCGGCTCCGTCGAGGTGAACGCATTCCAGGTGCACTCGGCTGCGCTGATCCAGAAGTCCGTGCGCGAGGGATTTGGCTTGACCGTGACCGAGGGACTCTGGAAGGGGCGTCCGATGGTGGCCGGCCGGGTCGGCGGCATCGTCGACCAGATCGCGGACGGCGAGACCGGGTTCCTCGTCGACGACGTCCCGGGCTGCGCCCTGGCGCTCCAGAGGATTCTCGACGACCCGGCCCTGGCCCGTGCCATGGCGCTCAAGGGCAAGGAGGTCGTGCGCATGAAGTTCCTGACGCCGCGCCTTCTCCGCGATTGGCTTGCGCTCTTCAACCGGCTGGCGGGCAACGAGACGGGCGACGTCGAGCTCGTCGTCGCCGGTCGCGCAGGCTAGAGGCTGCTTCAGGCTGACGCGGGTCACCGGTGCCGCGTCTGGGCCGGACATCCGAGGACGTGTTGATTGCAGATCAAGCATCTAGGGTTCCGGTTGTGCCCGCTCGCCGTGAGCTGATCGTCGTCTCGAACCGCGCCCCGGTCACGTTTTCGCGCGACGAAGACGGCGGCCGGGCGGCGAGCCGGGGCGGCGGCGGGCTCGTGACGGGGCTCAGCAGTCTCGTCAGTCTCCACGACGTCACCTGGATCGCCAGCGCGATGAGTATCGAGGACGTAGTCGTAGTGAACGAGGCGCCCGGTGAGGCTATTGAGGAGACGGCGAGGGATGGATCTCCGTATCGCCTGCGCCTGGTCGCGCACGATCCGGCCGCGTACGACTGGTACTACAACGTCGTCTCGAACCCGATCCTCTGGTTTGCGCAGCACTATCTGTGGGGCCTGGCGGAGGCTCCCAACATCGATCACGGCCTCCACCATGCGTGGAACGAGGGCTACCTGGCCGTGAACAGGGCCTTCGCAGACGCGGTCTTGGATGAGCTCGAGCGCAGGCCTCGGGCGTCCGTCTTCTTTCACGACTACCACCTGTATCTGGCCCCCTCGTTCGTCCGCGAGGCGCGCCCGGACGCGACGCTCGCGCATTTCGTGCACATCCCGTGGCCCCAGCCCGACTACTGGCGTGTCCTGCCGGACTCGATTCGCCGGGCTCTTCACGAGGGAGTGCTGGCGAACGACGTCGTCAGCTTCCACACGCCTCGCTGGCGACTCAACTTTCTTCGCTGCTGTGAGGACATCCTCGGCGCAGAGGTGGACCAGGACCGCGGCGAGGCGCGCGTGCGAGACCGGATCACTCGCGTGCGCTGCGCGCCGATCTCGGTCGACGTTCGCGAGTTCGAGGAGCTGGCGGGGAGCGAGGAAGTGCTGGCAGCCGAGGCTGAGATCATCGCCGAGCGTCCGGAGTTCCTCGTTGTGCGCGTCGACCGGACCGATCCGTCGAAGAACGTCGTCCGGGGGTTCCGGGCGTTCGACCTGTACCTCGACGCCCATCCCGAGATGCACGGACGCGTCGGCATGCTGGCCCTCCTCGATCCGTCCCGTCAGGACATCCCAGAGTATGCGGAGTACCTCGGCGCGATCCAGCGGTCAGCTAGGGCTGTGAACGACCGTTTCCAGCGACCGGGGTGGAAGCCGCTCGATCTCCAGATTCAGGACAACTTCCCCCAGTCTCTCGCCGCCTACAAGCAGTTCGACGTCCTGCTCGTGAACGCGATCTTCGACGGCATGAACCTGGTCGCGAAGGAGGCGCCTCTCATCAATGTGAGAGACGGGGTCGTGATTCTCTCGGAGAACGCCGGCGCGCACGAGGAGCTGGCCGACTGGGCTGTCTCGATCAACCCGTTCGACTTGGCCGGCCAGGCTGAGGCGATCCACACGGCCATCACGATGCCGCAGAGCGAGCGGGCGGCGAGGATCATGGCGATTCGCGACTGGGTGGGCGGCCACGACAACAGCAAATGGATCGAGACCCAACTCAGCGACCTCGACGAAGCCGTGGCTACGGCACGAGTACACTGATTCCGGTGTCTCGCCCCGACGGCGCGAAACTCAGCCACGTGGACGAGGAGGGGGCGGTCAGCATGGTCGACGTGGGAGGTAAGCCGCTCGAGCGGCGCCGAGCGACGGCTTGTGCTTTCGTCAGGATGCATGCGGACACGGCGGCGACGCTCCGCTCGCTCCCGAAGGGCGACGCTCTCTCCACCGCGCAGATCGCCGGCATCATGGCCGCGAAGCGGACCGCGGAGTTGATCCCGCTCTGCCACCCGCTCTCACTCGCGCACGTCGACGTCCGGCTGGTTGTCGAGCACGAAGGCGTGTCGATCGAGGCGACGGCCGAGACGACGGCGCAGACCGGCGTCGAGATGGAGGCGCTCACCGCCGTCTCCGTCGCCGCCCTCACCGTCTACGACATGGCGAAGGCGGTCGACAAGGAGATGGTCGTCGAAGGCGTCAGGCTGCTCGAGAAGACCAAGGACACGGCGTGAGAGCGGCGGTCCTGACCATCTCCGACGGCGTATCTGTGGGTGAGCGCGACGATCTCAGCGGGGACGAGCTCGAGTCGCTGCTTCGCGCCGAGGGGCACGACGTGGTGCGCCGTGTTGTTCCAGATGAGTATGAAGGGATCGCAGCGGCGCTCCGCGAGCTCTCGACGGAGGCCTCCCTGGTCCTGACGACCGGCGGCACCGGTCTTGCCTTGAGGGATGTGACTCCGGAGGCGACGGCGAGTGTTCTCGAGCGACCTGCGCCCGGTATCGCAGAGGCCGTTCGTGCAGACGCGATCCGTCGCACTCCGCACGGTCTCCTCTCGCGCGGCATGGCCGGCACTCTGGGGCAGACCCTGATCGTGAATCTCCCCGGCTCCCCGGGTGGGTGCCGGGACGGGTTTGCAGTCTTGCGCCCGGCGCTCGGCCATGCGCTGGCTCTGTTGGCGAATAAGGCAACTCGACACAGCCAGACGTGACCACGTGATTGTCGCCCGCGACCTCGAGCGTCGTTTTGGCTCCAAGCGGATCCTTCGTGGTCTCGACCTCGACGTCGGAGAGCGGGACTTCCTCGTCGTAACGGGGCCGAACGGCTCGGGAAAGTCGACGCTTCTCAGCCTGTGTGCGGGACTCCTCGCTCCCACGGGCGGTACCATCGACGTCGCCGCCGGCCGGGCCGAGATCGGGTACCTGGCCCACGAGTCGCTCGTCTACAAGGAGCTGACCGCCCTCGAGAACCTCGATCTCTATGGTCGTCTCTACCGCGTGCCGGAGCGGCGCGAGCGGATCGGCATGCTCCTCGAGCGGTTCCTGCTCTGGGAAGCGCGGCACGAGCGAGTCTCGGTCTTCTCGCGCGGCATGGTGCAGCGCCTCGCGCTCTGCCGGGCGCTCCTGCACGAGCCGCGCCTCTTGCTTCTGGACGAGCCGTACACGGGCCTCGATCCGGCAGGCGCGACCCTTCTCGATGCGGAGCTCGGGGCGCTGCGGGGCGCACGGACGATCGTCGCCGCGACGCACGAGCCGGACCGTCTCAGGAAGCTCGCGACGGCTCACCTCGAGCTTGCGAGGGTGGCATGACCGTCTCTCGCCTCCGGCTCGCTCCCGCGGGGGAAACCATGTTTCCCCCGCGAGCCCCCCTCTTTGATCCGGTGGAGGAACCTCCCGGTTCCCCCACACCCCTTCCACCCGCTCATAGGCCGATGGGCGGCCTATGAGCTACTTCGGTGACGTCGTCGCGCTCGCCCGCAAGGACATTCTCCTCGAGCTGCGCTCTCGCGACACCGTGCCGGCCATGCTCCTGTTCGTGGTCTCGACGCTCGTCGTCTTCCACTTCGCGCTTCCGTCTGACTCGTCGGACCTTGCCGCCGGCGGCCTGCTCTGGGTTGCGATCGTCTTCACGGCGCTCCTGGGTCTGACCCGGGCCTTCGCGGCCGAGCGGGAACAGCGCCTCCTCGACGGCCTCGTCCTTGCCCCGTGCGACCGGAGCGCGATCTGGCTCGCGAAGGGGGCGAGCGTGATGGCGTTTCTCCTCCTGGCGGAAGCGGTCGCGCTCCCCGCTTTCGCGCTCTTCTTCGCCCCGGTGGATGCGACGCTGGTCGCGGCCGTTCTCCTGGCCGACGTCGGAATCGCCGCTGTCGGGACGCTCCTCGCGGCCATGGCGGCTGCGAGCCGGGCGCGCGAGCTGCTGCTCCCGCTTCTCTTCCTCCCGCTCGCAATTCCCGTGATCGTGGGTGGCGTCGGGGCGACCGTCGCGGAGGAGCCGGAGCGCTATCTGGGCTTTCTCGCCCTCTACGACCTGCTTTTTGCGATCCTGTCCTGGGCCAGCTTTGAGTATGTGGTTACGGAATAACCGCGGTGTCGCGCTCGCTGCGACGGCCGCCTTCCTCCTTCTCACCGGGATCTCGCTCGCGTTCTTCTGGGTTCCCGACGACGTCGACCAGGGCTTCAGCCAGCGGATCTTCTATATCCACGTCCCCGTCGCCCTCACGGCCTACGCATGCTTCGGGTGGGGGGCCTGGAAGGCGCTGCGCCTCCTCTGGACGCGCGAGTCCCGGTACGACCTCGAGAGCTACACGGCGGTGCACATGGGTGTCATCTTCGGGGTCCTCACGCTCGTGACCGGCTCGATCTGGGCCCGGATCTCCTGGGGTGTCTGGTGGAGCTGGGGCGAACGCCAGCTCGTCCTCTTCCTCGTCCTCTTCCTCTTCTACTCCGCCTACTTCATGCTTCGTTACTCGACGGAGCCCGGGCCGCGGAGAGAGCGCATGTCGGCCGTCTACGCGCTCTTCGGCGTCGTGCTGATACCCGTCAGCTTCCTGGCCATCCGGCTCGCCGAAGGCTTCATCCATCCAACCGTGTTCACCCGCGACGGCCCCCAGATGGCCGGCTCGATGTTCTTCGTCTTTTGCGTCTGCCTCGCGGGCACGCTTGCACTTGCCGGAGCCCTCTACGCGAATGAGCTCCTCGGCAAACGCGTGGACGCGAGTTTGCGTCAGCTCGAGGAGGCGCTCGCGTGACCACGGCCGAGAAGTACGTCACGGCCGCCTATCTCGTCGTCCTCGCGGTCGTCCTCCTCTACGTGGTCGTCTACGCCTTCAAGCTGGCACGGCTCGAGCGAGAGGTCACCCGGCTCGCCCGCTTGGCCGCGGATCGCCGCTTGCCCGGCGAAGCGCCCAAGGTCAAGCCTGCGGAGCCCGTCCGGACGGTGAACTGATGGGGGAAGCGGCGGTTCTCCTCCTCTGGCCCGCGCTCCTCGGCTACGGCGAGGCCGCGATCGCCTATGCGGGCGAGACGATTCGCCCGGGCCGGCTCGGGCGGTACGCGATCTGGGGTGTCAGGGTCGGCTGGCTTGCGCAGACCGCCTTACTCGGGCTACAGGCGGCCCGGGCCGAGGGCTGGCCTTGGGGCACCTGGGCCGGCTCTCTGAACCTCTTCGTGTGGATGTGTGTCGGCGCCTATTTGATCTGGGGCTGCCGCCCGCGCTTCCGCCTGCTCGGCTCCGTTGTGATGCCGTTTGCGCTCGGCCTCTTCGTGCTCGCGTGGGCGGCGGGCGGTGCCGGTGCCACTCGCAGCAGCGACTTCGGCGACGCCTTCCTGGCCCTCCACGTCGGGCTCGTCCTGGCCGCGTTCGCCGGCTTCACGCTCGCCGCCGCTCTGGCAGCGCTCTACCTCAGGCAGGAGCGGAAGCTGAAGCAGCATGAACCCGGCGTCCTCCGTCAGCGTGCACCTTCTCTCGTGGCACTCGACCGGCTGACGGGGCAGACGATCGCCATCGCGGTGCCCGCGCTCACCGTCGGCCTTGCGATCGGGGTCGTACGGGTTGAGTCGGAGGACGTGGCCTTCGACGCGACGATGGCGGTCGCACTCGGGACGTGGCTGCTCTATGCAGCCTTCGTCATCCTTCGCTACGGGCTCGGCTGGCGCGGCCGGCGGACGGCGCAGCTTGCAATCGCCGGCTTCGCCCTCGTGCTCGTCTTACGGCTCGTGATCACTCCGATTGGACATTTCTGACATGAACGTCGTGCTCGTCGGAACGTCACATCGCCACGCGCCCGTGGAGTTCCGGGAGCTCGTCGCGTTCGCGCCTGGCCGGGCGGGGGAGATCGCGGCCACGCTTGCAGGCGAGGACGGCGAAGCAGTGGCACTCTCCACGTGCAACCGAACCGAGCTCTACCTGGCGTGTGAGGACTCCGCGGGAGCGCTCGAGCGCGGGGCCGGTGCACTCGCGACGCTAGCCGGGCTTCCGGTCGGCGACCTCGAGGGGTCGCTCTACACCCTGCTGGACGAGGATGCCGTCTGCCACCTCTTTCGCGTCGCGGCCGGACTCGATTCGATGATCCGGGGCGAGGGCCAGATCCTCGGCCAGATTCGCTCCGCCTACGAAGCAGCCCAGGAAGCCCATGCGACCGGTCCGGCACTCCACCGACTCTTCCGCCATGCTCTCCGAACCGGCAAGCGTGTGCGTACTGAGACCGGGATCGCGGAGAATCCCGCCTCCGTCTCCACCGCCGCGGCCGAGCTGGTTGAGCGTGTCTTCGAGGACATTCGCGGTACGAAGGTCCTCCTATTGGGGGCCGGCAAGATCGGCGAGCTGGCGGCCCTCGAGCTGGTGGCTCGGGGAGCGAGCGGGATCGTGGTCGCGAACCGTTCACTCGAGCGCGCGTCGCGACTCGCGGAGCGCTTCGGGGCCAGGGCGACCTCGCTCGAGGCTCTGGAAACCGAGCTGGCCCTGGCCGACGTGGTGGTGGCTTCGACCGGCTCCGCCGGTTATCTCGTCACCGCCGAGCAGGTCGAGCGGGCGCTGGCCGGCCGGCGCGAGCGGCCCGTCTTCTTCGTCGACATCGCGGTTCCGCGCGACCTTGACCCGGCCATCAACGATCTTGCCGGCTGCTACCTCTACGACATCGACGATCTCCAGCGGGTCGTGACCGAGAGTGCGGAGGGCCGCACGGAGGAGACGGATCGGGCCGAGGCAATCGTGGCCTACGAGGCCGAGCAGTTCCGGGCCTGGCAGCGCTCGCGGGATGTCGTGCCGGCGATCACCTCGCTCCGCGAGCTCGCCGAGACGATCCGGGCCCAGGAGCTCGCCCGAGCCGAGCCGAGCCTCGGCGCCTTGTCTCCGCGCGAGCGGCGGGCGGTCGAGTCGCTGACGACGCAGATCGTGAACAAGCTTCTGCACCTTCCGACAGTGCGCCTGAAGGAGGCGGCGGCGGCGCCGACCGGTGCAGTCGACGGCGTCCACTATGCTGAGGCCGTGCGCCATCTCTTCGGCCTCGTTGAGGAGGATCGCTGAAGATCGAGACACGATTCCTCGTGGGCCGCCCGCTTCCGGTGCAGGCCCCGTACACGTTCCTCCGAGCCCGACCGCCCGGCTCGCGTGCGTGTGGCGAGACGAGAGCGCGGTCGCGGGCGCGCTGCCGTGCTGGTTCGGCTCGGCTCCCGCGGCAGTAGGCTCGCGCTCACGCAGGCGGAGCTCGCCGCCGACCGCCTGCGCGCCGCGAATCCCGCCCTCGACGTGGCCCTCGTCCCGATGACCACGGCGGGAGACCGCGACCGCTCGAAGCCGTTCGGCCAGATCGGCGAGCGCGGAGTCTTCGTAAAGGAGATCGAGGAGGCGCTTCTTGCTGGACGAATCGACGTCGCCGTCCACTCGGCGAAGGACATGACGTCCACGGACGAGACCGGTCTCGTCGTGGGTGCTTACCTTCCGCGCGAGGATTCGCGCGATGCCCTTTGCGGTGCGGCTGCGCTGTCGCCGGGGATGCGGATCGGGACGGCATCGGTTCGCAGGCGCGCCCAGCTCCTCGCCTCGGAGCCCGGGCTCCAGATCGAGCCCCTCAGGGGCAACGTCGAGACACGCTTGCGGAAGCGCGGCGAGCGGGGTCTCGACGCGATCGTGCTCGCGGCAGCGGGGCTCGACCGGCTGGGTCTCTCCGCCGAAATCGGCCTGCGCTTCGACCCGGTCGACATGGTGCCGGAGGCCGGCCAGGGCGCAATTGCCCTCCAGGTGCGGGTGGGCGAGGAAGAGCGGGTGATTTCGGCGGACCATCCCGAGACCCGGCGCCGCGTGTCGGCCGAGCGTTCGTGCGTGGGCCGGATCGGCGCGGGTTGCCTGGCACCCGTCGCTGCCCACCACGACGGAACGGGCCTGACGGCGCTGATCGCCGCGGAGGACGGGAGCTGGATCGAGCGGCGCCGCGGCGAGGATCCGATTGCGCTGGCCGACGAGCTGCTAGCTGCCGTCCCGTCGTGACGGAACCCATCCGGGTCGTGCTCACCCGCGCTCGGGGCGGGAACAATGAGCTGGCCGAGCGTCTACGCGCGTCGGGTCTCGGCGTGGTCGAGTGCCCGTTGATTCGGATCGAGCCCTTGGAAGGCCCGCCCGTCTCGGCGTCCGGCTACGACTGGCTCGTCCTGACGAGCCGCATGGCTGCAAAGCTCCTCTTCGCACGGCTCGACGGCAGCCTCCCCCCTGTCGCCGTCATCGGGCGGGGGACGGCGGAGGCCGTTCGGGAGCATGGTGTCGAGCCGGCCCTTGTTGCTCGCCGCTCGACCCAGGAGGGACTCCTCGAGGAGCTGCCCACGCCCGCCGGGCGGGTGCTCTTCGCCGGCGCCGAGGACGCGCGCCCGGTACTAGCCATAGAGCTCGGTGCGGACGTGCTCCCGCTCTACCGGACCGTGCCGGAGGAGGTTCGCGAGTTTCCCCATAGCGACCTCGTCGTGCTTGCGTCTGCCTCGGCGGCGCGCGCCCTGGCAACCCTCGGCATCGCCGCTCCCTGCGTGTCGATCGGCCCCGTCACCTCCGCGGAGGCCCGGGCAGGCGGCCTCGACGTCGTCGAAGAGGCGGAGACGCACGACCTGGACGGCCTGGCGGCAGCGGTTAAGCTCGTTGCATCGCGTATCGCTTCGTCACGTTCCTGACCGACTTCGGGCTCGAGGACGACTTCGCAGGCACCTGCCATGGCGTCATCAAACGAATCGCGCCCGATGTCGAGGTCATCGACATCACTCATGGCATCGCCCCGCAAGGGGTTCTGCAGGGCGCGCTCGTCCTCGCCAACACGCTCCCTTACATGCCGATCGGGGTCCACCTCGCTGTCGTCGACCCCGGGGTCGGGAGCACCCGAAGGCCCGTGGCGCTGGAGGGGGAAGACGGGCGGCTCTACGTCGGTCCCGACAACGGCCTCCTGCTCGTCGCGGCCGAGAAGCTCGGAGGCGTCAAGCACGCAGTCGAACTCCAGGACGCGAAGTACAGGCTGGAGCCGGTGTCGGCCACCTTCCACGGGCGAGACCTCTTCTCGCCGGCAGCCGCCTACCTCGCTACCGGCGTGCCGCTCGGTGACCTGGGACCGAAGCTCGTCGTGGACGACCTCGTGCACATCGACATCCCACGTGCCGAGGTCGGCTCCACCCGGCTGCGGGCTACGGTTCTCTACGTCGACCGTTTCGGCAACGTCCAGCTGAACGCGACCAGCGACGACCTGAAGACGGCCGGCATCGAGCCAGGCACGCGCGTCGAGATCGAGAGCGGCTTCGAAGCGTATTTCGCCGTCGCGGCTCGAACCTTCGCGGACGTCAGGCCGGGCGAAATCGTTCTCTACGAAGACTCGTACCGAAACGTCGCACTTGCCCTGAACGGCGGCAACGCCGCCGACATGCTGCTCGCCCGGCCCGGCCGTGAGCTGCGTGTCCGCCGGACGGGCGCGTGAGCGAAACTCTCGAGCGGCTCGGCAGGCGCTTCGCCCGCTTCGTCACCACGTCCGTGGTCGCGCGGCCGACGCTATGGCGGCTGCTGCGTCGCCCGCTTCGCGCACAGTTCGAGCATCTGGCGCCGGTCTGGGACAAGCGGCGAGGGCCGGAGGCGCTCATTCCACTGGGCGCTGCCCTCGACCGGCTGGACAAGGTGCCGGAGCGGATCCTCGACCTAGGGACGGGAACCGGGGCCGCCGCCAGGGTTGTCGCGCGGCGCTTCCCCGAGGCCGAGGTGGTCGGAGTCGACCTTGCTCCGAAGATGGTCGAGGAGGCCCGCGCGCTGCTTCCCGCCGACCTCGCGGGCCGTGTTCGCTACGAGGTCGGCGATGCGCCGTCCCTCAAGTTCGAGTCGGGGGCATTCGACCTCGTCGTCCTCCTGAACATGATCCCGTTCTTCGAGGAGCTGGCCCGTGTGACGGCGCCGGGAGGAACGGTGATCTTTGCGTTCTCGTCGGGCCCGGAAACACCCATCTACGTTCCGACCGAGAAGCTTCGCGAACGCCTCGAGCCCCTCGGCTTCGGAGGGTTCGAGGAAGTCACGGCCGGTGCGGGTACCGCGGTTCTGGCACGCCGCGGCGAGAGATAATCGAGCCGTGCAACGCTTCAACCTGAACACGAGCAAGCTCGAGTACGACGAGTCGGACCCGGAGGGCTTCCGGGCCGGCATGGCCCGCTTCGGCGCCTCGATCGGCGCGGCCATGCTGGGCGGGAGCCTTTACGAGCTGCCGCCCGGTCAGAGCAACTGCCCCTACCACTACGAATATGGAAACGAAGAGTGGCTCGTCGTCCTGGAAGGGAAGCTGACCGTACGGCATCCCGGAGGGGAGGAGGAGCTCGATCCGGGCGACGTCGTGTGCTTTCCGAACGGGCCCGAGGGTGCACACAGGCTCACCAACCGAACGGACGCCACCGTCCGGGTCCTGATGCTCTCGACGATGACCGAGCCGTCCGCAGCCGTCTATCCCGACAGCGACAAGATCGGCCTCTGGCCGGGCGACAAGCAAGACACCATCATGGTTCGGCGGGAGAGCCGCGTCGACTACTGGGACGGCGAGGCTTAGGAAGCGGCTATGGGCGGAACTGGCCGTTGCGCAAACCACTCGGTTGTCACCGCAGCGCCTCTCCGAGTCGACTGAACTGAGGTGTGCGCCAGGTCGCCCTCGAGGCGGCTCAGTTCTTATCGATCAAGAGAACACCAACGCGTATGAGATCTGCTGCCAGGCGAAGGATCGAGCTTGTCAGCTGTCCTTTCGACGGCTCCGTTGAGATTTTGCGCCGCCGACGCGAACTCAGGAGATCGTTTAAGGCAGCGAAAGCTCGAATGGGATCGCCCACCTTTCCCGGGGGCGTGTATCGGACGCCAAGGCTCGACTGACCGAATCTCGGCGTGCCAAGGCTTCGCCCGTGCCTTATAGCTCCCGCCACCAGCGATCGATTGCTCAGCCAACTCGGCACCGGCCCTAGAAGTAAGGGACGGCAAATCCAGCCGCGCAGCGAGTCGCGCCGAGTTTGTAGAGCACGATGCTCTCCTTGTCGGCGCTCGCCGAGAGGCGCTGGAGCACGTCGAGAAATGACCTCGGCGCCTGCTGATTGCGAAGCGCGGACAGGTACTCGTCGATCAGCCTCTCGTCCTTCACAAAGAGCGCGAGGACCTTCCTGAACTTGGCCCGGTCTGCCTTGACCACCTTCAGCGAGGCGAGCGCGGCCTGGTAGCGCGCGTTGATCACCGCGAGTCTCTCGATCAGCGACTGCGCCTGCTCGCTCGTGGTCGGCCACTTGAGCCGACTCGTCTCACGTTCGGCGCGCCGGCAGAGCGCGTTCGCGCCGCGGGTCCAGCGTTTCTTCGCGGCGCTGGCGGAGCCGGAGCGGCTCTTCTTCTTCTTCTTCTTCTTCTTCCCTTTGCCCTCATCTGTACCGGTGACTGGCGCCTGGCTTGAGGGCGGAGGCGGGTCGATCGGATCCCAGATGCCCATCTGCTCGCCGGCGAAGTAGACCGTTCCGGCGAAACGCCGATGATGGCGAGAGCGAAAAGAACCCGCATAGGAACTGCAGTCGACGCATTGGAGCGCGGGCGCAATCCCTCGATTCCGATCTTCGGACATGCCTGAACCTGCCAGCGCCGCCAAAACGACCTTCTCGAATCCAGCAAATAGGCCACAGATAAAGCAGTTCCACAGCAGCCCTAGCGGCGCGACCTCTCGTAGTGAGGATTCAGACCCGCTCGTTGACATTGAGGGACCGGAAGACCGAACCGAAGTCGTCACAGCCCGCGCAGCGGGCCGGACTTCGGTTCGCTAGGTGGCGAGGGCCGGGATCGAACCGGCGACACCACGGTTTTCAGCCGTGTGCTCTACCAACTGAGCTACCTCGCCTCGCGTGCTGCGAGTTTGAGACTAGCGGACACTTCGCGCTGGTCCTGTCGAGATCTATGCGTCCACGTGCGCGGACTCCTGGAGGATGGCGTCGCGCCACGGCGGCCGATCCAGGTCGACCTTGCAGGCGCGGAGGAACTCGATGTCGTCTGGGCTCAGCTCTTCCTCGTACGGCTGCGTGTAGATCTCGACGTCGGCCCGCATCGAGGTGCGGAGGAGCGAAAGCTGTCTGATCGACTCCGAGCTCCGAGCGGCGTCCCCCTCGAGAGCGACTTGCTTCCTGAAGGAAGGGGGGTCGAGCTTCTCGACCGGGCACGTCAGGTTCCTCTTGGCCTTCAGGTAGATGTTCCGCGTCTGCTCG
>JBBQXP010000028.1:0-29864 GCA_038209555.1 Gaiellales bacterium | reverse complement strand
CCGCGACCTCGACTGACGGCACGTCGCCCCAGAGCTCTTCGAGCCGGTAGTACGCGCGTGCCTCCGGCGTGAAGATGTGCACGACCACATCGAGGTAGTCGGCGAGGATCCATTTGCCCTCCTGGACGCCGGCCGTCTGTCGCGGGCTCACCTGCTCGTCCTTCTTGAGGCGACCGTGGATCTCGTCGTAGATCGCCTTCGCCTGGCGTGGGTTCTGACCCGTGCAGATGACGAAGTAGTCGGTGTACGCGCAGACCGGCCGCATGTCGAGGATCGCGACGTCCCTCGCCAGCTTCTCCTGGGCGAGGTCTGCGATGCGTATGGCTTGCTCGAGCGGCGTCAGCGGTTCAGAAGCTCCTTGGATTCGACAGTCTCAGAGTAGCGTTCCCCGACGCTTATGGCGAGATGCGCGGTACCGCTCCCGTGGAGGAGGAGGAGGAGGCTCGCCCGCGTGGAGGAATGCAGCGAGCCGGCCCGCCTCGTCCTCGTCGAGAGAGATCGCCGCTTCCGCTCTCGACCGGTCCGAGCCGACGTCCTCCCAGACGCTGAGCCGCAGGTGGCGTTCGTCCTCACGGTCGCCGAGATAGCGCGACACGCGAAGGAGCCTTCCCTCGCTGTCCGCGATCGCCGGATGTGGGTGGAAGAGCTCCGTGATCTTCAGCCGCTGGGGCGCAGCACACCAGGGTAGTACCGAAACGTGTGCTCCATCACCGCGCCGCACGAGCGGCACGACTGGGTGGCGATCTTCTCGTCCCTCCCCGAATTCTATCCCTGGTTCTCGCAGAAACCGGCCTCGATCGGGATCTCTCGCGCCTCTTCTGGCGTGAGGAAGCGGCCGCCAATCAGGGCCACGCATACGAGCACGCCGTCTTCTTCCCCGCCGTGCGGGATGCACCGGTAGAAGGTCACGAGCTTCTCGCCGAGCCGCCAGGTGTGGTCGTCGTCGCACGAAACCCAATCCACCTCCTCGCCCTTGCGCAAGAGGTCCTCGTGGACGGCCCGCTCGGCCGGGTCCTCGTGGCGATACCAGGCCCACGTCGCTCCACCGGCGAAGAGCAGCGCCAGCACGAGCGCGATGGCGACGATGCGGGGCCTGGTCACTCAGACGCCCGATAGAGTCCGAGCTCCTCGATGAGCTTGGCGACGGCCGGCAGGACGAGATCGTCGATCGGCTCGCCCCGCGCGACGCGCGCCCGGATCTCCCGGGATGAGATCGGCAGGGGCTGGATCTCGAAGAACTCGACGCGTTCCGGCCGCGCGAGCCCGGCAAGCACGCGATTCAGGCGCTCCCTCGGAAAGCCCGGACGGCTCGCGACAAGCAGGCGGGCGTGCTCCAGCACGCCGTCAGGATCCTTCCAGTCCAGGAAGTGGCAGAACTCGTCGGCGCCGACGACGAACGCCACGTCGTCCCAGTGATCCTTCGCCCAGCGGACCGTGTCGACCGTGTAGGAAGGATCGGCGCGGTCGACCTCCCACCGGGCCACCTCCACTCCATCGAGACCCTCGAAGGCTGCCTCTGCGAGCCTTAACCGCGTCTCGGCACCAGTCTGCACCAGCTTGTGCGGTGCCCGGCCGGTGACGACGACCACGAGCCGCTCCAGGCCGAACCGCGAAAGCGCGTCGCGCGCAAGCTCAACATGGCCGCGGTGAGGCGGGTCGAACGCGCCGCCGAGCAGACCTATGGTCATTCGAGGACGAACGTTGAGTCGCCGACGTCCACTTCGTCACCCGGACGCGCCCCGGCCGCCCGCAGCGCGGCGCGGAGCTCGTCATCGGGAACCTCGGCTCCCGTGATTCGGAAGCCACGGTCGCCACGGAAGATGCGGTACGGCCTCCGGCGAGGCGGGGGCGGCCGGTAGACGAGGAAGTCGGCAAGCTCCGCTTGTTGAGGCTCGGCTGCGGTCTGGGTGTCGGCGACGAGCTCGAAGAGGCTGCGGCGAAGCTCCTCGATTCCAGCCCCCGTGACTGCCGAGACCGGGAGCACACGGAGGACGCGGGGGTCGTCGAGCTCAACCTCGGGTGACTCGGGGACGAGGTCAATCTTGTTCAGGACGACGATCTGGGGCCGCTCGGCGAGGCCCGCGCCGTAAGCGCGCAGCTCCGCGTCGATCGACGCGAACCTCGAAGCCGGATCCTCCTGGACGTCGATGACGTGCAGGAAGAGTTGGGCGCGCTCGAGGTGGGCGAGAAACTCGTGGCCCAGTCCGACCCCCTCGCTTGCCCCCTCGATGAGCCCGGGCACATCGGCGACCGTGAGCTGGCGACCGTCGGCCGAGTCGACGGTGCCGAGCACAGGGGCCAACGTCGTGAACGGATAGTCCGCGACCTTCGGCCTGGCGTTCGAGATCCGGCGCAGCAGCGATGACTTGCCGGCGTTCGGGAATCCCAGGAGCGCCGCATCCGCCACGAGCTTCAGCCTGAGCTCGAGCTGCGCTTCCTCGCCCGCCTGGCCGACCTCCGCGAACCGGGGCGTCTGCTGTGTTGGCGAGGCGAAGCGGCGATTGCCCGCACCGCCAAGCCCTCCCCTGGCCACCACGGCGCGCGCGAGTGGGTGCGCGAGGTCGGCGAGTAGGCCACCTTCCGCGTCGAGCACCTGCGTCCCGACGGGCACGCGAAGCTCGACGTCCTGGCCATCGGCGCCATGTTTGTTTGCGCCCTTGCCATGGACGCCGCGTCCGCCCGCGAACCTCTGCTTCCCGCGGAATGCCGCAAGATCACGGAGGTCGCGATCGGCGACGAGCGTCACGTCACCGCCCTTGCCCCCGTCCCCGCCATCGGGCCCGCCCTTCGGGACGAACTTCTCACGCCGAAAGCTGAGGGAGCCGTCGCCTCCGCGTCCTCCCCGGACCTCGATCCGGGCACGGTCACGGAACATGGCTAGGGGCTCTACTCGACGATCGAGACGAAGCGGCCGGAGCCGCCCGAGTGGAACGACACCTTGCCGTCCCGCGTCGCAAAGATCGTGTGGTCTCGCCCGAGGCCCGCGCCGGTTCCCGGCTTGAAGCGGGTGCCGCGCTGGCGCACGACGATCATTCCGGCCTTGACCTCCTGACCGTCATGGAGCTTGACCCCGAGCCGCTTCGACTGAGAGTCGCGGCCATTCTTGGAGGAGCCGAGTCCCTTCTTGTGAGCCATCTACTTCTTCTCCGTCTCGGTCTTTTTCGCCGGGGCCTTCTTCGCCGTCGAGCGCGCGGCCTGCTTGCCGATCGATTGGATCTCGATGCGCGAGAGCCTGCTGCGGTGGCCGTTCCGCCGCCGGTAGCCGGTTCGCTGGCGGTGCTTGCCGACGATCACCTTCTTGCCGAGGACATGCGCAGCCACCAGGGCGGTCACCTGCTGCCCCTTCAGTTCGTCCTTGCCGAGCAGGGTGTCCCCGTCTCCGCCGACCATGAGGATGTCCGGGTTGAACGTCTTGCCCTCCTCGTACGGAAGCCGCTCGACGAGGAGATACTCGCCTTCGCGGACGCGGTATTGCTTACCGCCGAGTGAGATGATCGCGTAGGTCATGTCGGTTCGTCGCAACGAAAAACGAGCGGGCGAGCGCCCGCTTCGGCGGACAGTCTAGCCGATGATTGATCGGTAATTGGCGTGCCGGTAATTGCCGGTCGATCATCTAACTCTCCTCTTCACCGGCACCGGATGGGATAGGCTCGATCGGCTCCGCCGAACCATCCGTTGCAGGTGGCTTCTTCCGCCTGTTCCGGCCGCCGCGAGAGCCTCGGCGCGTCTTCTTCTTCGGCTTTTCGCCGTTGACGGACGGCTCCTCGGCGGCGACCGCCTCAACCTCCTCGGCGGAGCCTTCGCCCGTGTTCGCCGTCCCGGTGGGCTCGGCGCCGTTGGTCGCGACTGCGTCTTCGGCCTCCGCGACGACCGGCGGCTTCTTCTTGCGGCCGCGACCGCCTCGGCTCCCTCGGCGCGTGCGCTTCTTCGGCTTCGGCTCGCCGTCGTCGCCCGCCGCCGGCGGAGCGTCGCCCGGCTCATCGTCCGTGGTGGCCTCGACGATCGGCTCGGCTGCCACCGGCTGCTCGACTGCGGCCCCGTTGATGGACGCTCGCACGGCCCGGGCGGTCACTTCGTCGATCCGGATCGGGAGCGTCTCGCCCACTCTGGTGGCGGCACCGGCCACGGTGATGCGCCGGCTTCCGGCGCGACCGATCCCGGCCGACTCCCCGAGCGAGTCCTCGATGGTCAGGTCGAACTCGTCGCCGACCTCGACCGTGGATCGGGTGCTCGGCTTCCCAGCGGGTTGCGCTCTCGGAGGACGTTCCTCCCTGGGAGCTGACCTCGGACTCTCCCGGCGGGGGGTCGGCTCCGGGCTTTCCGGCTCGGCCGCCACCGCAGCCTCGAGCCCCTTCGCTTTCGGCTTCGCCAGAATCGGCTCGCCTGCGGCCTCGAGCGCCTCGAGCTCGGTCTCGGGGTCGACTGGCCGCTCCGGCTCGACTGCGTCGGCGAGCACACCGTAGGCGACCGTACTGGTGGTCCGTTCGATCCGGGCCTTCACCTTCTTGCCGACCTGGTTCGCAGCGCCTGCGACCGAGATCAGGTACTTGTCCAGGCGCGCGAGGCCTGCGTCGTCGAAGTGGCTGTCGCGCTCGACGATAGCGACCTCGAGCTCCTGGCCCTTCGTTACCGGCGTGCCCTTCAGCTCTGCGCGAGCCGCCGGCCCGCGGGCGACCACCTCGAAGTGATCCGCGGGAACTCCGTCCTTCGTCTCGATCACGAAGCGCCGTCCGAGCTCCTGCTCGAGATCGTCGAGCCGCGAACCGCCAGGGCCGATCAGGATCGCAGCCACGTGCGGGTTCAACTCGATCCGGAACGCCTGGCTCCTCGAGCTCCGCGTCAGGTTGCGGAGCCTTCGCTCGATGTCGATGGCCTGCGTTTCGTTCGAAACGACGATCCCGTCTCCGGCACAGGTCGGGCACGAGATCGTGAGGATCTCTCGCGGCCCGTCGGTCACGTTCTGGCGCGTCATCTCCACGAGCCCGAGCGGTGAGAGCTCGACGACGTACGTCTTCGTCCGGTCGCGCTCGAGCTCACGCTTGAAGGCGTCCTCGACTAGCTCCCGGTTCTTCGGGTTCGCCATGTCGATGAAGTCGATGACGATGATCCCGCCGATGTCCCTGAGTCGTAGCTGGCGAACGACCTCGGCAACTGCTTCGAGATTGTTCTTCGTGATCGTGTCCTCGAGCCGGGCGCCGCTCGCCTTCCCGCGCGCGCCGACGAACCGGCCGGTGTTCACGTCGATGACCGTGAATGCCTCCGCGTAGTCAAAGATCAGATAGCCGCCGGATGGCAGGTCGACCCGCCGATTGAGCGTCGAGCGAACCGCTTCCTCGACGCCGGTCTTCTCCATGAGCGGCTGCTTGCCCGCATAAAGCTCGACCTTCTCGGTGAGCTGCGGCGATGTCCGCTTCAGGTAGCCGACAATGCGCCGGTACGTGCGCTCGTGGTCGACGACGACACGCACGACTTCACGGTTGAACAGGTCGCGGATGATGCGAAGCGGGAGCTCGGCCTCCTGGTAGACGAGCGCCGGGGCCTTCGTGCTCTCCGCCCGCGCGAGAATCGTGCCCCAGAGCTTCCGCAGGAAGGCGAGGTCGCCCTCGAGCTCCTCCTGTGAAGCGCCCTCCGCGGCCGTCCGCACGATGATGCCTCCGTCACCGACATCGAGCGTCTTCGAGATGGCCTTGAGGCGGTCGCGTTCGGCGTCCTCGAGCCGCCGGGAGATGCCGATCCCGTCCCCAAACGGGGTGTAGACGAGGAACCGTCCCGGAAGCGAAATCTCCGTGGTGAGCCGGGCACCCTTTGTGCCCATGGGGTCCTTGACCGCTTGGACGAGCACTTCCTGGCCGCGCTGGACGAGATCCTGGATGCGGCGTCCGTGCCGCTTCCCCTCGAGCTCCGGGACGACGATCTCGTCGACGTAGAGAAACCCGTTCTTCGGCAGGCCGATCTCGACGAAGGATGCCTCCATCCCCGGCAGCACGTTGTCGACAACGCCCTTGTAGACGTTTCCCGCGATCGACCGCCGGCCGCGGCGCTCGAGGTAGACCTCGGCGGCCTTGCCCTCCTCGAGGATCGCAACGCGCTGCTCACCAACCTCGACGGATACGTAGATCTCTTTCTCGACATCGGGGATGTCGATGCGCTTCGTCGGAGTCTTCCGGCGTCGTCTGGCGTCCTCGGGCTTCTTGCGTGCCCGAGTCCCGGGCTTCTCGCTCTCGCGCGCGCGCCTTTGCTTGGCGGTGGCGGTGGGCTTTTCCTCGACCTCGGCCACCTGACCGGCGTCGCCCTCAACGGGCTTCTTCCGCCCACGACCGCCACGCGAGCCGCGGCGCCGCTTTCTGGCCGGCTTGTCCTCAGCCTCTGAGGCCGGATCTTGCTGCGGCGGAGGCGTCTCCTCCAGAACCGCTCGCGCTTCGGGGGCAGCCTCCGCGGGCGCTCCCTCCTCGCGCTTCTTGCGTCGAAACCAGGGCACCTAGTTCTCCTTTCGGGCGCACGCCGCGACCGGCGCCGTACGTGCACGCGCGGGTCACTGACGTGTCTGCCACAAAGCTCATATCTCTCGGCGCACGGGATCCCGCTTCGTCACTGGAACTCGGTCCTCCCTGCGCAAGTACTACAGGCTAGCAGTGGATCCCTACGCGGCCGCCGGGCGCAGATGCGTCCGCCGTCTCTCGACCATGCGAAGGCGCTGGTGGAGGCGGGCCCAAGCCCAAGGCTCGACCTCGTCGTACCGCCCTGAGGCTCCGTGCCAGCGGGTGGACTCGAGGTATTCGAACCAAGCATCCGCTTCCTCGATCGCGAGCACTTCGAGGGCCTCGTGCGTGTCGCGTTCGGTCATGTCCGAGGAAGGCTAGGACCGGGACCGGACGGACCCCGCAATCGCACCCATGCCGCCCGCCTCGAAGTAGCGGATCGCAGCCTCTCCGAGCGCGCGCGTTCCCGCATAGGCAATGGCTCCCTTGAGCGCCCAGCCGAGCCCCGGCACTACTCCCACGACCTCGCGTGCCACCGCCCGGAAGCCCAGGCCGGCGCCCAGGACGCCGAGTAACTCGATGGCGCGCTCGCGGTCGATATCGGCCCCGTAGGCCCCGGCGATTCGGAACACCATGCGGATCTGGTTCAAAGTCAGCGCCGGCAGATCCGCGCCGGGGATGAAGATCACGGCTCCCAGGATCCCGTTCTGCTTCGAGAAGCTCCTGACGATCTCTTCGCAGACGGCTTTCCGAATCCTCGGCAGCTTCGCGGCGAGCGCATAGCTCTTGTCTCCGGCCCGCGCCGCGATCCGCTCGATGATCTCCTTGACGGGCAAAGGCTCCCCCACCCGGACGGCCATCACGTCCGTGGCGAGCACGTATGGCAGGTCGGGGACGTCTTCGGCCCCGCGGCCGATCAGGATGACGAGCGCCGGAACCCGCTTCCGCGACGCTAGCCGAAGCACCTGCTCGTCGTGACCACTCGCAGTCTCGCCCTCGACCGCGTAGACGAGAAGAGATGCTTCGTCCAGGTCGGTGGCGCTCGGGGCGCGCCCACGAAGTTCGCGGAGGGCCGATTCGTCGCCACCCTCGCCGAGGACTTCAGCCAGCTCTCGAACGGGGCCCTCCGCGCCGGCCAACAGGATCGGCCGCATATTCTCGGCGGCGGCTTTGACCTCGCGGACGATCCCCAGGATCGCCAGCGGCTTCACTGGCAGCTTTCGCATCTAGGAGCGTCCGGCCAGGCGTCCGCGCACGTGGATCCCCTGCAGGAGCCCGACCATCATGAGGCTCACAAGCATCGAGCTCCCGCCATAGCTGACGAACGGGAGCGGGATGCCGGTCACCGGGGCGATCCCGATCGTCATGCCGACGTTCACGAAGATCTGGGCGACCATGACGAGCACGATCGACGCGGCCACGACCGCCGTGAAGAGGCTTGGGGCGACCGCGATGATCTTGATCCCACGCCAGACGATGAGGGCGTAGAGAAGGAGCAGGATCGAGGCGCCGAGGAAGCCGCGTTGCTCGGCGAGCGAGGAGAAAATGAAGTCCGTCGCATGCTCGGGCAGGTAGTTCAGGTTGGTCTGCGTGGCGCCCGCGACGCCCCGCCCATTGAGGCCGCCCGAGCCGACCGCAGTAATGGACTGGGTTGCGTTGTAGGTCGTTCCGCTCGGATCGAGGTCGGGATTCAGGAAGCCGGTCAGGCGCTGCACCTGGTAGGGCTTCAGGATGTCGATCCCGGCCGAGGGCAAGACCCAGAGCAGGGTGATCGCGGCCGAGCCGGCGGTCAGGCCGAGCGCCGCAAGCCGTGACCAGGGAACGCCCGCTATGAAGAGCGCAGCGGCGAGGGCGCCCACGTACATGAGCGCGGTGCCGAAGTCGGGCTCGATGAAGACGAGGAACGCTGCCAGCGTCCCTAGGCCGACTGCGGACAGGACGGTCCTCCACTCGTCGAGCCGGCGTGAACGGTCTGCGAGAAACCCGGCGATGCAGACGATGAGGATCAGCTTCCCGAGCTCGGACGGCTGGAAGCGGAAGAAACCGATGTCGATCCAGCGCTGCGAGCCACGCACGGCGTCGGCAACGAAGACGATCGCGAGCAGCGCGATGAGCAGGCCGTAGAGCGGGCGCCTGAAGCGGCGGTACACCTCGGGGTTGACGGCCATGAGCGCCACGAGCGCGACGACTCCGAGTCCGACGTTGATCCCCTGACGGACAACGTAGTAGTCCGGGTTTCCGGCGATGTCGTCCCGGGTCACGTCCGAGAGCACCCAGAGCCCATAAGCGACGAGGCCGCCAGCGGCCGCGAAGAGCAGGTAGTCGAGATGGCGAATGAAGCTCGCAACTTCGCCGGGGGCCTGCGACCGGGCGTGGCCCTGGAGGACGCGCGTCGCCATGGCCTAGTCGGAGTTCACCGGAACCACCGGCGTCTCGGGGACATCGAAGTATTTCGCGAGCAGCTTCATGGCGGCGGGAGCAGCCGCGGTGCCGCCGTGGCCGCCGTTCTCGATCAGGGCACAGACGGCGATCGTCGGCTTTTCGGTGGGCCCATAGCCGCACCACCAGGACTGGTCGAGCAGCCTCCCGCCGACGCTCCCGTAGCCGGGCAGTTTCTGGAACTTCTCCGCCGTCCCCGTCTTGCCCGCGACGTCGACGCCGAACGCCCCGAAGATCTTCTGCGAGGTCCCGTTGGCTCCGTGCGTCGCGTCGAAGAGACCGTCCTGCACGATCCGAATCGCGTTCGGGTCGAGGTTCAAGTCGCGGGGCGGCCTCGGCCGAATCGGCCGGACGATGACGGGAGCCTGCTCGTTCGACTTCGGCTCCTCGATCTGCTGCACGAGATGCGGCTCGACCAGTTTGCCGCCGTTGGCAAGGAGCGCGTAGAAGCGAGTCATCTGCAGCGGTGTCGTCAGAAGATCGCCCTGGCCGATCGCCAGCTGCACCGAGTCACCCGAGGTCCAGAGCTTGTCGATCGCGGTCTTGAAGTGACGCCTGTGCCACGCCGGGGTCGGCATGAGGCCCTCTTCCTCGGGCCCGACATCGATCCCCGTCAAGGACCCGAAGCCCATCTTGCGAGCCCACTTCTGGAGAGGAGAGTCGTTGCGATCGTAGAAGCGAAGCCCGACGCGGTAGAAGTACGTGTCGCAGGACCGTTCGAGTGCGGGCGCCAGGTTGATCGCCATGTTCGTATAGGGGTCCCAGTTCACGAACTTCTGGCCGTCGACCGTGATCGACGGATCGCACTGAATCGGCTCGTACGGGTCGAGCATCTTCTCCTGGAGCGCAGCCAGGGCGGTGACCGGCTTGAACGTCGACCCCGGGGGATAGATACCGCTGACGGCCCTGTTCAGCTGCGGGAGGTTGGCCTCCGGCGCGCGGAGGGCGTTCAGCTCCTTTTGCGACACGTTGCCGACGAACGTCTTCGGGTCGTAGGTCGGGTTCGAGGCCATGGCAAGGATGGCTCCGTCGGATGGATTCATCGCGACGATCGCACCGCCGTCTGCGTAGAACTCGTCGTTTTCGATCGCCAGCCGGATCCCGTAGGCGAGCGCGTCTTCGGCGGCCCGCTGGAGATCGGCGTCGATTGTGAGGCGCACCGAGTAGCCGGGCTGCGGCAGCTGACTGTACTCGCGGTCGCTCGTAACACGCCCCAGTGCGTCCACCCGCACCTGTCCTTCTCCCGCGAGCCCGCGCAGGTAGCGATCATAGGTCGCTTCGAGCCCGGTCTGTCCGATCCGGTCTCCGGCCGCGTATCCGTCTTTCGCGCGGCTCTTGAGCTCCTCGCCGGTGATCTCGCTCACATATCCGAGGAGCTGGGCGGCGGTGTTGCCGTCCTCGTAGCTTCGGAGCTGAACGGGCTGGATCTCGACCCCCGGGAAGTCCGCCTGGTGCTCGTAGAGGTAGTTCACCTTGTCGTCCTTGACGCTCGTCTTGATCGTCACTGGCGTCAGCGGGTCGTCGGCGTGGCTGCGAAGCTCCTTGCGGATCTCCTTGGGCTTCAGCTGCAGGAGGCTTGCCAGCTCCGAGATCTCGGCATCACGCTCGGCCTTTGAAAGCTCCTTGAACGCGGCCGGCCAGATCTGGACCTGAGTGCCCGGCTGGTTGGAGACGAGCACGTTGCCGTCCTTGTCGAGGATGGTGCCGCGCGGCGCCTGGAGCCGAAACGTCCGGACTTGGTTATTCCGGGCGTCCTGCAGATAGCGCTCGCCCGAGATCACCTGAAGGGCCCAGAGCCGGAAGAAGAGAGCGGAGAAAAGCGCGATCGCGAAGACCCCGAAGATGGCGATCCGGACCGCCATCTGGGGAGAGACGCGGTACGGCTCGGAGACACGCGGATCCCGCGGTAAGAACTCCGGAAGGCTAGCCAGCGACGATCACCTCCCTGGCGGCCCGGGTCGTCCGCGGGAAGAGCCTGCAGACGAGTCGGTGGACCGGATAGGCAAGGAGAAGGTTCAGCACCAGCGTCGGCAAGAGGACGCGCCCGAGCAGCTCCGACGCCCCGACGGTGGAACCGAGAACGAAATGGAGGAAGGCCGAGCCGAGCGCGACCGCGATGGTGGCGAGGCCGACCGCGATGAGCGACGGGTGCGGCGACGACTTGCTCATGATCGACCCCAGTCGTCCCGACCAGTATCCGACCAGCGTGAGTAGGAGCGACGAGATCCCGAGCGTCGAGAACGTGGCGACGTCGAGGAAGAGCCCGGCCGAAAAGCCCGCCACCGACCCGAGCAGAGGTCCCCGAACGAGCGCCAGGACGACGACCAACACGAGCAGGAGATCAGGGTGCCCGTTCGACACCTCGATCGTCCACAGCACGGAAACCTGGAGGAGAGCCGCAAGGAGCAGGAGTCCCGGCGCCTTGAACACGTCGGCAGCGGTCACGGCTTGTTCGCGTCGCCGGCGGTCAGGACGATCACGTCGTCGAGGGAACCAAAGTCCACGAGCGGTGTCACCTGGATGCGCGTGTAGAGGTCGACATCACGCCTGCTCACACCACTCACCTTGCCGATTGGGATCCCCTTCGGATAGAGGGAGGTGAGCGGCCCGCTCTGCCACCCCGAAGTGATCACGAGGTCGCCTTCGGTCACCACCTCGTCCTTGGGAACGCGGTTCAGGACGAGCGTCGAGCTGTCGCTCGGGCCACGCGCGACAATCCCCGAGGCGCCCGTCCCGAGGACCTCGGCCGAGACGGCGCTCGCCTGGTCGGTGAGAAGTCGAACCTGGGCCGTCCCCGAGGTCACGTCCGTCACGATCCCGACGAGGCCCTCCTGGGTCACGACAGGGTCGTAGATCTTGACACCGTTGCTCGTGCCGGCATGAACGAGGATCTGCTGGGCATACGGGTTCGGCGGCTTCTGGATCACCTGTGTCGGGACCGCCGTGAAGCCGACCGGGTATCTGGAACCCCCGATGTAGTTGAGCATCTTCTGCAGGCGTTTGTTCTCCTCGGCCGCAGTCTCGTTCTGGATCACTTGCGTCCGGAGCGCTTCCACCTCTTCGCGGAGCCGCTCGTTGTCAGATTTGGCGCCGACCAGGTCGGCGGTCCATCCGTAGGCGTCCCGGAAGGGGCGCGAGACCCGCTCGCCTGCCACCTCGAACGGCGTCAGGATGCTGACCCCGATGCGCTGGGCGCTATGAAGGGTCCCTCCGGAGGATTCCCTGAAATAGACCGTGATCAGGGCCAGTGAGACGAGGACGAGGGCCACCGCGACCAGCCGCGCGCGTAGTGGGCCACCGCTGCGGGAGTGGTTGCCCTCAGGGCGCGGAACGGAAGAGCTCAGGACGGGGAGCCGTGCTGTGCGTTGCCGAGGCACGGACGTGTAAGTCTAGAGAGAAACCCGGTCGATCGAGCTAGGAGGGATTGGTGGAACGCCGCTCGTCGTCGGGGTGCGATGGTCGTTCCGAGGCAAGGACACAGGGAGTGCCGATAGCAGCGCTCATGCTTATCCGGTTAGCTCCGTCCGGGCTGGGTCGTACCGTTGTTGGATGTCGCGCCCCGACTTTCCGCGTTCGGTGATCGAGTTCCAGCGCCGGTTTCCAGACGCGGAGGCTTGCCGGGCGTATCTGTTTGCGTCGCGCTGGCCGGAGGGGTTCCGGTGCCCGCGGTGCGGCGGCGACCGGGTTGGTGGGGAGCATCGTCGTCGCCTCTGGCAGTGCAGGGGGTGCGGCCGCCAGAGCTCGGTGACGGCGGGGACGGCGATGCACAAGACGCACCTGCCGTTGACGCTGTGGTTCTGGGCCGCCTATCTGGTCGCGACGCACGGGCCGGGGATCTCGGCGCTGCAGCTGCAGCGTCAGCTCGGGATCTCCCGCTACGAGACCGCGTGGACGATCCTGCACAAGCTGCGGCGCTCGATGGTCGCACCCGCGCGCGAGCCGCTCACGGGCGAGGTCGAGGTCGACGAGGGCTTCCTCGGCGGCCGCGATACCGATCTCCGCGGCGGCCGCCAGCGCGACGGCAAACCGCTGGTCGGGGTCGCTGTCGAGGTGCGCGGCAACGGCTCCGGGCGTCTGCGGCTGCAACTGCTGCCCGACGCCTCGGCCGCTTCGCTGACGCCGTTTGTCGCCGCGAGCGTCGCGGCCGGCGCGATCGTCCACACCGACGGCTGGGCCGGCTACAACGGCCTGCTGGCCGCCGGCTTCGACCACCAGGCGCACAAACAGCGCGCCCGCTTCGCCGACCGCGAGTGGGTGCTGCCACGCGCGCACCGAGCGCTCTCCAACGTCAAAACCTGGCTGCAGGGCACCCACCACGGCGTCTCGCCGAAGCACCTCCAGATCTACCTCGACGAGTTCGTCTTCCGCCACAACCGCCGCCGCACACCGCTCGCCGGCTTCCAAACATTGCTCGGCCTCGGAGCCGCCCACGTCCCCAGCAGCTACGACGAGATCACCCGCCGCCAGCCGCGAAACCGCCGCACGGAACAAAGCGGATAAGCAGAAGCAGCACTATCGAAGCGACTGAGGACGCAGCATCGGGGCAAGCAGCGCGGCCCGACGGCACAGCCCCTGCGTTACGCCAAGCCCTCCGACTAATACCGCCGCCTGCCATTTCGCTGCCGTGCCTTGGCTGAGCGGTGGATCGCCTCGAACTCCTCGAGGCTGCGACCCGACCCGACGGCCACGCACGTGAGCGGCGACTCGGCCAGATGGACGGGCATGAGCGTCTCCTCCCGAAGCCGCATGTCAAGCCCCGAGAGGAGCGCGCCGCCGCCGGCGAGCACGATGCCGCGGTCCATGATGTCCGCGGCGAGCTCAGGCGGTGTCTTGTCGAGAGTCGACTTGATCGCGTCGAGGATCTGGGTGACGGGCTCGTCCAGCGCGCGCCGCACCTCTTCGGACGTGATCACGATCGTCTTCGGGAGGCCGGTGAGCATGTCGCGCCCTCGCACCTCGGCCCGGACCTCCTCACGGAGATCCCACGCGGAGCCGATCTCGAGCTTCAGCTCCTCGGCCGTTTGCTGACCGATCAGGAGCTTGTACTCCTTCTTGATGTGGCTCATGATCGCCTCGTCCATCTCGTCGCCGCCAACGCGAATCGACTGCGACACGACGATGCCGCCGAGGGAGATGACCGCCACTTCTGTCGTCCCGCCTCCGATGTCCACGATCATGTTCCCGGTCGGCTCTGAGACCGGGAGGCCGGCGCCGATCGCGGCGGCCATCGGCTCCTCGATCAGGTAGGCCTGGCGGGCACCTGCCGACAGCGTCGCCTCTTCAACGGCGCGCTTCTCGACGCCCGTGACCCCGGACGGCACGCACACCACGACGCGCGGGTGCGCGAACCGATTGTGGTGCACCTTCTGGATGAAGTGCCGGAGCATCTGCTCGGTCACGTCGAAGTCGGCGATGACGCCGTCTTTCAGCGGGCGGATCGCAGAGATGGTGCCCGGGGTGCGTCCGAGCATCCGCTTCGCCTCGACGCCGACCGCGTGCACCTCGCCGGTACGCTGGTCGATCGCGACCACCGAGGGCTCGGAGAGAACGATCCCGCGCCCGCGCACATAGACGAGCGTGTTGGCCGTGCCCAGATCCACGGCAATTTCTCGACCGCCTAGGCCGCTCAGGTATCCCCAGAGACTCATCCCGCTGCTGAGTCTACTAGTCGGGCCTAGAAATCCCTGGAAAACGGCACGACCGGACTACCCGAAGCCGTAGACGCCCGGAAATCGCTCGGCGAGGATGCCGACGAGAAGCGTCGCCGGCAGGCCGACCACGTTCAGGTAGTCGCCCTCGATCCGCTCGACGAGGGACGCACCGACTCCCTGGATCGCATAGGCGCCCGCCCGTCCTTCCCACTCCCCGGTCTCTGAGTACGCGGCCAGGTCGCGGGCGGTCAGCTCCCGGAAGCGCACGCGGGTGACGGCGTGCTCGACGAGCTCCCAGCCCGGCGTCACAAGGCAGAGGCCCGAGACGACCTCGTGCGTCTTCCCCGCCAGCGCTTCGAGCATCTCGACGGCCTCCTCCGGCCCAGTCGGTTTTCCGAAGGCGCGATCGCCGCAGACGACGGTCGTGTCGACTCCGAGCACGGGCCTGTCCTCCGCCTCGACCGCGATCGAGCGAGCCTTTCCCTGCGCATGCGCCCTGACGACGTCTGCCGGCTCCGCGCCGGGCTCGTCGTGCTCGTCGTACCGGGGCGGGACGACGTCGAAGGGGATACCGAGCTGAGCGAGGATCGCGCGCCGTTGCGGCGACGTCGATGCAAGCAGAAGGGGTGGCGCCGGCGGAACGGACACGGTTCACATCTAGGCGCGCTTGCGGGCCTTCCAGATCTCCTCGACTGGCCACTTCCGCGCCCACTCGTTCGATACGAAGTCCCAGCGACCCGGGTCGGCGCCCTCCGGCGGCTGCAGCTCGATCAGATCCTCCACCTCGAGACCGTTGGCCCGGAAGAGGCGGATCCACTCGCCGTAGGGCAGCTGGAAGACGATGGAGCCGTCTTTCGGATCCTCGAGCCGGTGGTACCCGAAGTAGTCGTAGACGAGTGTCTCGCCGACGCGCTCGCTCTCGACCGACCAGGCAAGCTCGAGAATCAGCCCGTTCGTCAGGAAAACGAGCTCACCGCCCGGCCGGAGGAGTCGTGCGGCCTCCGGAATCCAGAGATAGGGATCCGCCCAGATCGAGGCGCCGTACTCCGAGATCACCAGGTCGAAGCTCGCCGCCGGCAGAGGGACGTCCTCGGCGCTGGCCTCGATCAGAGGGAATTCGATCCCGTGCTCGGCCTGGAGCTCCCGCGCGGTGGCGAGCTGCTCGGGGCTCAGGTCGACGCCGACGACGTTCGCGCCGCGCCGCGCTAGCCAGGAAGAGATGTACGCCGTGCCGCAGCCGAGCTCGACGACGTCCTTGCCCGCGAGCACCGGGAGCGCTCCGATCTCTGACTCGGGCAGGTGCCAGATCCCCCAGGTGATCTCGGGCTGGGCCCAGTTGCGCTTGCCCGGCTCCCGAAACTCGGCCGCATTCTTGGCCCACACCTCACGGTTTGTCTGCGCGTGCTGGGAGAGAGTCACAGCTTTCGGACCTTCCAGATCTGCTCCATCGGCCAGCGTTGGGCCCAGGCGTTCTCCTCCTCGGTCCGGTAGGTCGTCACCGCATCCTCCGGCGCCTGGATCTCGCGGAGCTCCTCGATCTCGAGGCCGTTCCGACGGAAGAGCCGGATCCACGCGCCGTAGGGAAGCTCGAACTCGACCGAGCCCTCCGGCGTCTCCCACCGGTGCATGCCGAAGTAGGGCCTATGGAGCCGGTCGTCCCACGTGTCTGTCTCCGGGTTCCAGCCGATCCACTCGAACGGCGTGCCGCCGCTGAAGGCAGCGAAGCCGCCAGCCCGCAGAAGGCGGCTCACCTCGCAGACCCAGAGGAGCGGGTCGGCGAACCGGTTGGCGCCGTGGTCCGCGAAGACGATGTCGAAGCTCGCGTCCGGAAGCGGGACGGACTCGGCGCTCGAGTGGACAAGCGGGAACTCGACTCCGGCCGCCGCCATCGCTGGCCGCGCATGCTCGAGCTGTCGCTCGGAGTTGTCGAGGCCGACCATGCGCGCTCCCTGCTGGGCGAGCAGGATCGACCACTGGGCGGCCCCGCACCCGAGCTCGAGCACGTCCTTCCCCGCAACGTCTCCGAGGATCCGGAGCTCGCTTTCCGGGATCTGCCAGAGACCCCACTGCGGCTCCGGGCGGCCGATGTGCTCTCCGTGCGTGGCCTGGTACTCGTCGGCCTGCCGGTTCCAGAACTCGCGGTTGGTGCGAGCCTGGCCCGTCAGGTCAGACGAGCTCATCGTCCGAGAACCAGAGCTTGATCTCCCGCTCGGCCGACTCGGGAGAGTCCGAGCCGTGCACGAGGTTGTTCGGCATCGCGAGCGCGAGGTCGCCGCGGATCGTCCCGGGAGCCGAATCAACCGGGTTCGTCGAGCCCATCGTCGTCCGCACGACCTTGATCGCGGACTCCCCCTCGAGCACGAGCGCGAGTGTGGGCGCCGAGGTGATGAACTCGACCAACTCGCCGAAGAACGGCTTCTCACGGTGCTCGGCGTAGTGCTCCTCGGCAAGCGCCACGTCGACCAGGACGAGCTTTGCGGCGATCACATCGAGACCTCGCCGCTCGAAGCGCGAGAGGATGTCGCCCGCGAGCCGCCGCTGGACGGCGTCCGGCTTCACGAGAACAAGGGTGCGCTCCGCCATCCGGCGGCGAAGGCTAGAGATTCCCGACGATTCTCGGAGTCTCGACCTGCGTCTCGCAGTAGGGGCAGATCTGCCAGAGAGGCTCGAGCGGCGCCTTGCAGCGGCGGCAGGCCTGCTTCAGTTTCGTCGTGCAGACGGGGCAGACCAGGAACGAGCCGTCCACCTCAGCCCGGCACACCGGGCAACGCTCGCTTCCGTCCAGGCTCTCCTCCATCGCCTTGATCTCGAGCTCGCGCTCGCGGACGTCCTCGATGTACTCAGGCGGCCGGAAGAGCATGTAGAGAAGGGCCCCGAGGAACGGCAGGACGATGCCCAAAGCAACGGCGGTCGACAGGAGCACGTTGTCCTCGATCCGCCTGCGAGCGTCCTTGTAGACCCAGAAAGCAGACGCGAGCCAGAAGAGGACGACGAAGAAGATCGCGACGTTCCGGATCAGGAACCAGATCTCGGAGTCGAAGAAGTCCTTGACCCCCCCGAAGGCGTCATCCTCGGAGGTCGTGGTCTGCGCGAGGACGATCCAGTTCACAGGAGTACCTTTCCTACAAGCCAGCCTGCGCCAAACGCAAGGGCGACGATCGCGATGAGCACGAACGCCGCCAGCGCGTAGACGCTTATTCGGTCGCCAACGTATCCCATGGTACGTAGCCAGATCGGACGGCGGCGAGCGAGGCCAGGAGGTAGAGCGAGCCGGCCGCGAGGACGGCGCCGGCGGGGCCTGCGACCTCTCGCGCCCGCTGGAGCGCGAGCACGGGCTCTGGGACGACTTCCACCTTCGAAAAGTACGTGGCGCCGCGGCTGGCGAGCTCCTCGGCTGGGAGCGCACGCGGATTGCCGGAGACGGTGGCGACGAGATGTGACGAGCGCTTGGAGAGGAGGCCGAGCATCGTGTCCACGTCCTTGTCCCCCACGACCGAGCAGACGAGCACGTAGTCACGCTCTGGCAGCAGCTCGAGCAGGAAGCGAACGGCTTCCGGATTGTGGGCGCCGTCCCAGATCTCGAGCGGCGCCGAGCCCATCACCTCGAATCTGCCCGGGAGCCCGACCGAATCGGCGGCGGCGGGCTCTACCTGCTTCCCGGTGAACGCGGTCGCAGCGGCGACGGCAAGCTCCAGGTTCCCTCGGGCGAGGACGATCTCGCCGGCACCACGCTCTTTCGCCGCCTGCTCCCACTCGGCCTGCCCCAGCACGACGGTCGCGCCCTCGGGCACGACTGCGAGCTTCTCCGCGGCGATCTCGTCCCGGGTCGAGCCCAGGTGCTCGGAGTGGTCAAGCCCGATGTTCGTGAGGACGACGACCTTCGCCGCGAGGACGTTTGTCGCGTCGAGCCGGCCCCCGAGCCCGGCCTCGACCACCGCGACATCGACGCCCGCCTCGGCGAAGCCGTGAAAGGCCGCGGCGGTCAGCACTTCGAACTGCGTCGCCTCGTCCACTCCGACACTACGTACGGCGTCGACAAGTGCGTCCAGGTCGCCTTCGGCTCCGTCGACCCGGATGCGCTCGCGCCAAGACACGACATGCGGGGAGAGGTACGTGCCCACACGGAAGCCCTGTGCCTGGAGCAGCGCCTCGGTCATGCTCGCCGTCGTCGACTTCCCGTTCGTCCCCACCACGTGCACGGCCGGGTAGCGGCGCTCGGGATGCCCCAGACGTTCGAGCAGCTCGTGCATGCGCCCGAGGCCGAACTCTTCCGGCCAGGGCGAGAGCGATTCCAGCCAGGCGACCGCAGACGTCATCGGCACCCCGCGGGCGGGACCTGTCTCGCCCCTACGAACTCGTGTAGGGGCCGGGCATGCCCGGCCCGGTCAGCCGCCGAGGGCATCGAGCTCACGGCGGTAGCGGGCGAGTTTCTCGCGCTCGCCCTCGACGACGTCGGCGGGCGCGCTCGAGACGAATCGCTCGTTGCCGAGCATCCCCTCGGCCCGGGCGACCTCCTTGCGCAGGCGCTCGATTTCGGCGTCCGCATTCCCGTTCGGCTCCCCCTGCGGGCGCACGACCGCCTCGAAGATCCGGCGTTCCTCGCCTTCGAGCTCGACCAAGGCTCCGCTTCTCCGATAGGCGGCTGCAGCGGCCTGGACACGGTCGAGCGCGTCCGGCCCGACGGTCACGTCGACCGGCTCTGCCGAGGGCCACGGCGCTACGATCAGCCGCGACTGGCGCGACGGGAGGTACGACCAGATCTCCTCCGTGACGTGAGGCATGACAGGGTGCAGGAGCTTCAGGAGCCGTTCGAGCGCGGCAAGAGCTGTGGCACGGGTGTCCGCATCTCCGGCATAGAGCTGCGGCTTGATCGCCTCGGCGTACCAATCGCAGAAGTCGTCGAACGTCAGTCGGTAGAGAGCACCCACCGCCGGCGCAAAGCTGAACTCCTGCAAGTTCTGCTCGAGCTCCTGCCGGACGGCCTCGAGTCGGGCCAGGATCCAGTGCTCCTCGAGCGCCTTCGGCCGCGCGGCCACCTCATCGACGTCTCCGCTCAGGAGGAGTCGAGACGCGTTCCAAAGCTTGTTCGTGAGCTTGCGGCCCTCCTCGATGACGCCGTACGAGAACCGGACGTCCTGCGTCGACGACATCTTCAGGAGCCCGTAGCGGGTCGCGTCCGTCCCGTACTTGTCGATCACCTCGACCGGGTCGATGCCGGTGCCGAGGCTCTTGGACATCCGCCGCCCGTCCGGTGCGAGCACAGTCGAATGGATGATCACGTCCTCGAAGGGGATGTCCCCCATCATCTCGAGCCCGGCGAGGATCATCCGGTTCTCCCAGAGACGGATGATCTCGCGCGCGGTCGTGTTCAGTGTGCCCGGGTAGAACGCCTCGAGGTCGGGCGTTTGGTCCGGCCAGCCGAGGGTCGCGAACGGCCAGAGGGCAGCGGAGAACCACGTGTCGAGAACGTCCTCCTCGCGGTTGAGCTCGGTCGACCCGCACTCTGCACATGCGTCCGGATCGGACTCGGCGACCGTCACGTGGCCGTTCGCGCAGTACCAGACCGGGAGCTGATGGCCCCACCAGAGCTGCCGCGAGATGTTCCAGTCCGGCGCGCTCTCGAGCGATTCGATCGCGAAGCGGTGCTGCGACTCCGGGTGGTAGCGCACGCGCCTCTCGCGAAGCGCCTCGAGGGCCGGCTGCTTCAGGTCGTCCATCGCACACCACCACTGGAGCGAGATCAGCGGCTCGATCCGCGACTCGCACCGTTCGCAGAGAGCCACCGCATGACGGTAGTTCTCCCGCTTCTCGAGCTGGCCGTGCTCCCGGATCCACGCGAGGATCCGCTCGCCGGCCTCCTCCTGCGTCAACCCGGCCAGGTCGCCTGCCTCCTCGTTCATGCGACCGTCGGGGCCGATCACCATCGGCTCGGGGAGGCCGTGATCCCGCCCGATCGCGAAGTCGATTGGGTCGTGGCCGGGTGTCACCTTGAGAGCGCCGGTCCCGAAGTCTCTCTCCACCCGCTCGTCGGCGATTATCGAGACGCGTCTTTCAACGTACGGGACGACGACCTCCTTCCCGACGAGATCCCGGTAGCGATCGTCCTCGGGATGCACGGCCACGGCGACGTCGCCGACGATCGTCGCGAGCCGGACGGTCGCGATCGTCACCTGACCGTCCCCATCCGCAACCGGGTACCGCACGTAGGTGAGAACGTCGTCGACGTCACGGTGCACGAGCTCGAGGTCGGAGAGCGACGTCATGTGGAACGGGCACCAGTTGATGATGCGGTTGTCACGGTAGATCCACCCCTTCGCGTAGAGGTGGACGAAGAAGTGCATGACGGCTCGCACATAGTCGTCGTCCATCGTGAAGCGCTCGCGGCGGTAGTCCAGCGAAGCGCCCATGCGGCGAAACTGGCTCATGATCGTCCGCCCGTAGAGGCGGAGCCACTCCCAGACCCGCGCCTCGAAGGCCTCCCGGCCCAGGTCGTGGCGCGTCTTCCCCTCCTTGGCGAGCTCCTTCTCGACGACGTTCTGGGTCGAGATGCCGGCGTGGTCGTAGCCCGGCTGGAAGAGGACGTTCTTCCCCTGCATCCGCTGCCAGCGAACCAGCGTGTCGGCGAGGGCGAGCTGGAGCGCGTGACCCATGTGGAGCTCGCCCGTGACGTTCGGCGGCGGGTGCGCGACGACGAAGCGCTCGCGCGAGGGATCTGGCTCGGCCGCGTACAGACCCTCCTCTTCCCAGGTCCGCTGCCAGCGCTCCTCGATGCCTTCGGGTCTATAGAGGGATTCCATGGGCGGCCAATTCTACGGACGCTTTGTGCCACAATCCGTCCATGTCCCAGGTCGTAGACGACGCGCTCGCGGCCGGCCGCGCCGCAGTCGAGCGGCAGGAGTGGCCGGAGGCATACGCCCTCCTGAAGCAGGCTGACGCCGAGAGCCCGCTCGCAACCGAGGATCTGCAGCTCCTCGCCTTTGCTGCCCTGTGGGCCGGCGAGTACGGGGACGTGTTCTCGCTCCTCGAGCGGGCCTACGGGGCTTTCTTGAAGGAGGGTGACAAGGCGCGGGCCGCCTACATCGCCGTAGAGCTCGCGCATGACTACATGGGCCAGCTTCAGGGCGCTGTCGCGCGGGGGTGGATGAGCCGCGCCAAGCGGTTGCTCGACGACGAGCCCGAGGGCGTCGCACATGGCTACTGGGCCCTTCAGGAGGCCCTGTTCACGCTGGGGAAGCACGACTTCGACGGGGCGATCGCACTGGCAAGGCAGGCCGAGGAGATTGGGAAGCGCTTCGGAGACCGGAACCTGGAAGTACGCGGGATGCAGCGTCAGGGATCCGCCCTGATCGAGAAGGGCGACGTGGCCGAGGGCCAGCTGCTCCTCGACGAGGCAAGCACGGCCGCCTTCTCTGGCGAGCTCGACCCGCACTCGACCCTGATCGTCTACTGCAACACGATCGGCGCCTGCCGCGACGTTGCCGATTACGACCGCGCGGGTGAGTGGACCGACCGTGCAGATGCGTTCTGCGAGTCGATCTCGGCGTCCGCCTTCCCGGGGCTCTGCCGCGTCAACCGCGCCGAGGTGATGCGCTTCAAGGGCAAGCTCGCCGAGGCGAGCGAGCAGGCCGGAAGGGCCGGCGAGGAGCTTCGGATGTGGTGCCCACGAATCGCCGGGGCTGCGTTCTACGAGCTCGGCGAGACTCGCCTCCGCCTCGGCGACCTGGCGCAGGCAGAGGCTTCATTCCGCGAGGCTGATGAGTACGGGAAGGATCCGGAGCCGGGGCTTTCCCTCCTCAGGCTCGGCCAGGGCAACGTCAAGGGAGCGATCTCCTCGATCCGCCGAGCGCTCAGCGACAGCTCGCTAGGAATCCCCGCACGGGTCCGCCTCCTTCCCGCTGCCGTCGAGATCGCGATCGCGGCCGAGGAGTTGGACGAGGCCGAGGGGTATGCCGACCAGCTCATCGAGGCGTCCGAGACGTATGACACCTCGGCCCTCAAGGCATCGGGAGCGTACGCACGCGGCACCGTGAAGCTGGCGCGCGGGGACGCGGCCGGCGCGTACAACTGCCTCCGGCAGGCCCGGACGTTCTGGGATGCCACCGGAGCGACCTATGACGTCGCGCGCACACGCGAGGCACTCGGGCGCGCGGCTCGTCTCGACGGGGACGAAGAGCGCGCAGTCTGGGAGTTCCAGGCGGCCGCAGCTCGGTTCGAGCGCCTGGGTGCGCTGCGCGACGCCGACCGGCTTGCGGAGGTCCTCGCGGTCAAGAAGACGGTGATGAAGACGTTCCTCTTCACCGACATCGTCAAGTCGACCGACCTCCTGAGCACGATCGAGGATCGGCACTGGGCGAACGCCCTCCGCCTCCACGACGATGCGCTCCGGTCGATCTTCGCCGACTGGGACGGCCAGGTCGTCGATCACACCGGCGACGGCTTCTTCGTCGCGTTCGACGATGCCGAGAAGGCTGTTCGCGCCGCGATCGCCGTTCAGAAGACGGTCGACCAGGAGTTCGTCTTCGACGTTCGGATCGGCGTGCACACCGACGGAGCGCTCCGGCATGGCGAGAGCTACCACGGTCGTGGAGTCCACGCTGCGGCACGGATCGGCGCGCAGGCGGAAGGGCGCGAGATTCTCGGCAGCCAGGTCACGCTGGAGGCCCTGGAGGACTTCCCGACGAAGAACCATCGCGCCGCGACGCTGAAGGGCTTCAAGGAGCCCGTCAAGGTGTGCTCGGTCGACTGGGAGACGCGCTAGGCGGGCCCGCCTGCCCGGGCGGGTCCAAGACCCGCCCTACGTCACGCGCGCCAGCGCAACTCACACGCTCGAACCGATCGCCTAGATCTCATTCTCCCGAGGCGAAGCCGACGGGACTAGCTCGACCCGCCTGAAAATCGTGAGATTTTCAGGCGCTCTCTTCGGCGAGCTCTTCGGACTCGTCGGCGTCCCGGCCGCCCTCGGTCACGAGAGTCGGCTTCAGGTTCCGCTCGATCGTCTCCTTCGTGATCACGCACTTGTTCACGTCCTTACGGGACGGGAGCTCGAACATGACGTCGAGGAGCGCGTGTTCGATGATCGAGCGCAGGCCGCGTGCGCCCGTGTCCCGGTCGAGTGCCTTGTCGGCGATCTCCCAGAGGGCGTCCTCCATGAAGATGAGCTCGATCGAGTCGTAGTTGAAGAAGCGCTGGTACTGCTTGACGAGCGCGTTCTTCGGCTCCTGGAGGATCTCGACCAGGTCCTCGCGCGTGAGCTGGTGCACCGCGGAGATGACCGGCAGGCGGCCGATGAACTCGGGGATGAGGCCGTAGGAGAGGAGATCCTCGGGCATGACGCCGGAGAGGAGCTCGGTGCCCTCCAGTGAGCGCTTCGACTTGACGTCGGCCCCGAAGCCGACTTGGTTCTTGCCGATCCGCTTCCCGATGATCTTCTCGAGGCCCGCGAACGCGCCCCCACAGATGAAGAGGATGTTCGTCGTGTCGATCGAGAGGAACTCCTGGTGCGGATGCTTACGCCCGCCCTGGGGCGGCACCGAGGCCACCGTTCCCTCGAGAATCTTGAGGAGCGCCTGCTGCACGCCCTCCCCCGACACGTCGCGCGTGATCGACGGGTTGTCCGCCTTCCGTGCGATCTTGTCGACCTCGTCGATGTAGATGATCCCGGTCTCCGCCTTCTTCACGTCGAAGTCGGCGGCCTGGATGAGCTTCAGGAGGATGTTCTCGACGTCCTCACCGACGTAGCCGGCCTCGGTGAGGGCGGTCGCATCGGCGATCGCAAACGGGACGTTCAGGATCCGTGCAAGTGTCTGGGCGAGGAGCGTCTTGCCGCAGCCGGTCGGCCCGAGCAGGAGGATGTTCGACTTCTGGAGCTCGACCTCGCCTTCGGGCGTCGCCATCTGTACGCGCTTGTAGTGGTTGTAGACCGCGACGGCGAGGGTGCGCTTGGCCTCCTCCTGACCGACGACGTAGTCGTTCAGGACCTCGTAGATCTCCTTCGGGCGCGGCAGGTTGTCGAGATCGAGCTGGGCGGGAGCCGTGAGCTCCTCATCGATGATCTCGTTACAGAGGTCGATGCACTCATCGCAGATGTAGACGCCCGGACCGGCGATCAGCTTCTTGACCTGTCGTTGGCTCTTCCCGCAGAAGCTGCAGAGAAGCTGTTCGTTTCCGTCGGTTGCTCGCGCCACGTCTACCCTTCTTGTATCTCGAAATCGCCTCGGCCGCTAGGTGGCGGCCACCGCCACACCTGCGCCCCGCTGCGAGACGACCGTGTCGATGATCCCGTATTCCTTCGCTTCGTCCGCCGTCATGAAGTAATCGCGCTCCATGTCTTTCGAGACCTTGTCGAGTGGCTGCCCGGTGTGGAAGGCCGTGATCTCCTCCAGGCGCCGTTTGATCGCGATCGTCTCGCGCGCCTGGATCTCGATGTCCGTAGCCTGCCCCTGGAAACCGCCCGAGACCTGGTGGATAAGAATCTTGGCATTCGGGAGGGCCATGCGCTTCCCTTCCGTCCCTCCGGCGAGGATGATTGCGCCCATTGACATGGCGATGCCGACGCAGATCGTCTGCACGTCTGGCTTGATGTACTGCATCGTGTCGTAGATCGCGAGCCCGGAATAGACCGAGCCGCCCGGAGAGTTCACGTAGATCGAGATGTCCTTGTCCGGGTCCTCGGACTCGAGGTGGATCATCTGCGCCACGATCAGGTTCGCGATCTGGTCGTCCACGGGCGTGCCGAGGAAGATGATGCGCTCGTTCAGGAGCCGCGAGTAGATGTCGAAGGCGCGCTCGCCGCGCGACGTCTGCTCTACGACCATAGGGATCAGCGGACTCATGTTCTTTCTGCCTCCTCGCTGCCGGGCGTCCAGATCTTCATCCCGGCGCCGGCCTTTTCCTTCTCGGGTGTCCAAAGCTTCTCACGCGCCTGCGCGAGCTCGACGGGTATTCGCCGTACCTGTGAGACGACCTCGTCCAGCGCTTTCTTGAGCCTCAGATCGGCTCGCAGCTGCTCGAAGCCGCCGGTCTCACGCATCACGGTACCGATCCGTTCCGGTTCCTCCCCCACTTCTATCGCTTGCTCCCGGATCAGCTCGTCCACTTCTTCGTCCGAGACCTCCGTGCCGAGCCGCTTTGCGACCGCGTCGAGAACGAGCTCGCGCTTCACGGCCTGCGCCGCCTGCTCCCGTAGGCGGGCGACGACGGCGTCCTGCGGCTGTCCGGTCATCGCAAGATAGGTCTGGAACGAAATGCCGCGCCGCTCGAGCGAGCGGACGAGCCCGGTCAAAAGCTCGGCGGAGCGCCGCTCGACAAGAGGCTCGATCGGCCCGACATCGGAGACGTCGACGAGGGCGTCAACCGCGTTCTCGCGAAAGCGCGCGTCGAGCTCCGCCTCGAGCTGCTCGCGGAGCCGCGCTTCGAGGTCGCCACGCAGCTCGTCGAGCGTCTCGAACTCGCTGGCCGCGCGAGCGAGGTCGTCGTTGAGCTCGGGCAGAGCCTTCTCCTTGACCTCCTTCACCGTCACCTCGACGTCGGTTGTCTGCTCCTCGTCGACCTGGAGCTGAACGGTCTTCGACTCGCCGGCCTTCATACCGGGTAGCGCAGTCTCGATCGGCTCGATCAGCCTCCCGTCGCCCACCTCGGCGACGTAGTCGCGTTGCGTCCCGGTCTCGTCACCCAGGAGATCGAGGACGACAGTGTCTCCTTCGATCACCGGGCGGTCCGTGACCGGCACGAGCTCGGCAATGCTCGTCCGGAGCTCCTCGAGCTCGTGCGTGACGAGCTCCTCGGGAACCTCGGGCTCGGCGCCGGGCACCTCGAGCGTCGTCCAGTCGCCGAGCTCCGGCTCCGGAAGCACGGCCACGGTCGCCGTGAAATTGAAGGTGTCGTTGTCCCCGGGCAGGCCGTCGTATTCGACTTCGGGCGTCGAGATCGGGCGGATGCCCGAGTCGGTCGCCGCGTTCCAGAACCAGGTGTCGATGTGGCTGCGGACCGCCTCTTCCCAGACGGCTGCGCGCCCCACTCGTGCCATGACGACCTGGGGGGGGACGTGGCCTTTCCGAAAGCCTGGGACCCGAATCGAACCTGCGAGGTCCGACGCCGCGTGCTCGTAGGCGTGCTGGACGTCCGCCTCGGGCACCTCCACCGCGAGGCGCACCTTACTTTCCGGGAGCTCTTCGACCTGGGTCTTCATCGGGGAAGGGCCATTGTGCCAGTGAAGCCCCTATCTGGGTCAGGTGGCTGGAGTCATCGGTCTTACGTGCGGCGCCCGGCTCAGCCCCGCGTGGGCCAGTCATCGATCGCGCCTCGCGCCACGAAGAGAGAACAGCCCCGGGGACTTGCAAGTTGCCCCGACTCGAACACAATAAGAGAGGGCTCCCGGCGTCGGGAGCCCCAGTCACTGCGGCTACATGCACGTCCATCTCAGCGACCCGTCGCTCGTAGACGACCTGCTCGCGTTCTTGCGGGACCGGCAGTGCGTCGCCGTTGCCGATCCTGCGGGCAGAATCTTCGTCTCGATTCCCGAGTCGGCCCGTGAGGATGCCGCTCGCCTCGAGGTCGGCCTGTACTTGCAGGTGTGGCGAGCTTCCCATCCCGACGTGGATGTCCGCCTCCTGCCAGAGGCACCTTTGCTCTGATCCCGGGCAGATTATGCAGCCGTCCCTTCGGGTAGGGGACCCTCGCGTATGCGAGTCAGGGTCAGCGATCAAGGACGCCTGCACGATCTGATCGGGCACCTTCGGGAGGGCGGCTGCATAGCCCAGCAAGCCGGCGCGGGCACGCTGGACGTGTTCGTGCCCTCCGCCTCGAAGGAGCAGCAAGCTCGCATGGAGCTCGCCATCTATCTGACCGCGTATCGCCTACGCAATCCGGGCGTGGAGACCCGGATCCTGACGCCTCCTACACGGTCGGCGTCGGCCTAGCTCAGCGACAAACCGGCCTCCAGCTCGACCCGCAGCCCCGCTGCTACGCCGGACAAGGTAAACATAGGGGTGGGGAGTCCCGCCCTTCCTCCCCGGGAGGCGCACCCGGTCGTGCCGCAGCGGTCGGGTTATCTCGGGGCTCCCCTACCACACATTTGGTTGGCTAAAGGAGATTGGCGACACGCCCGTAGTGGCTGAGCGCACGCTCGGAAGCTGCGCCGATTTGAAGGCCTGTGTCGAGCGGTTTTGCCAGATCGCAAACAAGTCTTTCGACGGATCGAAGAGGGGCCTTCCGCCTCGCGGCTGACTTCAGGTTGACGAGCAGGGAGGCGGACGTTCCAACCGGGGCCGCAGTCCCGGTTGTTCCACCGCCTCCCCGCCCCTCAGCCCACGCGAACTGCCCAGGCTCCCCGTTGCCTTGCACACCAGACGCGCAGGTACACGTCGAGCTCGCGACCCGCGTCGTCGTCACGCAGAGGCCATCCGAAGCGAACGTTCACCGTCCTTGCCCCGGTTCGAGCGACGATGCATTGCGACGCTCGCAGGGACTCAATCAAGTCGTCAACCAGGGTTGGGTCGCTTACTTCGACTGTCACTGCCGCTGTCGCGCCCCGCGGGTTGCCGCAGGCGAGGTGCGTACCTCTCACTCTCTTCGGAATCAGTCCACCGTCAAGGCCGCGAGGAGCCCGACGCACCACGACTCCGGAACCGGCCTTCCGCCCACCGCAACAAGACCTCACCAGCCGAGAGGAGCGTCCGGCTGCCCAGGAGGCCGGCAAGAAGTGCTCCGGGCGACGGCTTCGTCAGGGCAGTAAGGAGCGCGTAAAGGTTCGGCCGTGCGGCGAAAGAAAGCAGCGGCGTTTGCATCCTTAACGGATGACGGGCCGGACAGCTCTCGACGCGCGGCTGCGACATGGAGAGCTCTCACCCCCGGGACAAGGGCTAGTCCGGCCCGGCCTCACGATATCCGCGTTTCGGCACTGTGCCTAGGAAGGGCCAGGCCGCTAGTTCAGCGACGCCCCGGCGCCGAGCTCAATCCGCTCGACCCTGAGCATGTCCGCCCACTCCGGTTCGTCGGCGAGGCACTCGGCCAGCGTGTCCTCCGTGGCTTCCCGGTGAATTTATGCGGGCGAGAGGACTCGAACCTCCAAGGACCGAAGCCCAACGGGTCCTAAACCCGCCGCGTCTACCAAGTCCGCCACGCCCGCGTGTTCGAAGGATAGATCGTGATCGCGCGTGAGAACTCTGCCGAGTGGAAAGGCTCCCGGCATGAGATTGCTGCCCCGTCGCAAGCCCGTACGCGGGCCCCAGGTCCGGAGCTGGTCAGCGTCGGACTCCGACGGCTCGCAGAAGGACGCCGAAGCCGCGCACGAGGCGCGTGCCAAGGACGGGTCTCTCGCGCCGAAGCCCGACGCCCCCGGTCCCCAGCCGGAGCGCCGCGAGCCCGAGCTGACCGACCCTGGCCCGCCCGACCTCTCGAAGCGAGACTGGAAGGCGATCATCGTTCGCGCCGGCAAGCAAGCGCTCGAGGACGGGATCACAGATGTCGCCGCCGCGCTTGCCTACTACGCCTTCCTTGCCATTCCGGCAGCGCTCCTCGTCACGCTTGGCCTCTTCACTGTGCTGGCCGGAAGGGACACGGTCACATCGATCATGGACAGCCTCCAGGGGGTCGTCCCGAGGGAGACGATCTCGCTCCTCCAGGAGAGCCTCAACCGCTCGCTCGAGAACCAGGGTGGCGGAGTGCTCATGATCGTGATCGGCGTCGTCCTCGCTCTCTGGACTGCGACCGGAGCCATGACTGGTCTCATGCGCGGGTTGAACCGTGTTTACGACCGTAAGGAGACCCGGAACTTCCTGAAGCAGCGCATCGCCGCGCTCGAGATGCTCGCCTGCCTGGTGATTGCATTCGGGCTCGTCTTCACGCTGCTCGTACTCGGGCCGGCGATCTCCGACTGGGTCGGCAAAACCCTCGGGCTCGAGACCGTGTTCGGCTGGATTTGGTGGACGGCACAGTGGCCAATCCTGATCGGCGGGCTCCTCGCCGCCTTCGCGGTGATCCTCTACCTGGGCCCGAACGTGGCCCACCCGCGGTTGATGTTCCTGACGCCGGGGGCGGTCGTCGCGGTCGTCATCTGGCTCGCGGCGTCGGGCCTCTTTGCGCTCTACGTGAGTCTCTTCAGCTCGTACAACAAGACGTGGGGCTCGCTCGCCGCGGTGATCATCATGCTTACCTGGCTGTGGCTCTCGGCGCTCGCAATTCTGTTCGGGGCCGAGATCAATGCCGAGGCCGAGCGCAGCCGCGAGCTCCGGACCGGCCAGCCCGCCGAGCGCGAGCTGACCGCCCCCACGAAAGCGTGACGCGGCCCCCCACACGG
>JBBQXP010000027.1:0-30160 GCA_038209555.1 Gaiellales bacterium | reverse complement strand
TGTAGACCCCTGGTCCGGGGAACTGCGCGACGGTGCGATCTGGGGGCGCGGCGCGCTCGATATGAAGAGCCAGGTTGCCGCGAATGCAGTCGCGATCGCAACTCTTGCACGGGAGGGCTTCGAGCCGGCCGGCGACCTGATCTTCGCTGCCACCGCAGACGAGGAGGTGGGCGACGGCTACGGGCTGTCCTGGCTCTGCCAAGAGCACCCGGAGGCGGTTCAGGCCGAGTACTGCGTCAACGAGGGAGGTGGCGACCGCACGGTCGTCAGGGGGCGCCCTGTCTACCTCTGTTCGACCGCGGAGAAGATGACCTCGCCCTTCCTCCTGCGAGTGCGGGGCAGGAGCGGACACGCGTCGATGCCCGGGATCGCGGACAACGCGCTCGTGAACGCCGCTCCCCTCCTCGAGCGGCTCGGAGAGTTCCGCCCCCGGCTGCGGCTTCTCCCGGAGACCGAGGTGTTCCTGCGGACCGTGCTCGGGGATCCGGCGCACGCCGACTCGCTGCTGGAGCGCGCCGAACAGCTCGAGCCGGCCTTGTCGGCGATGACGGAGCCCATGCTCGGCACGGTCGTGTCCCCGACGATCATCGAGGCCTCGAAGCAGCAGAACGTCATCCCCGCAGTCTGCGACATCGTCTGCGACTGCCGCCTGCTGCCGGGGACGACGCAGGCCGAGGCCGAGGAGGAGATCCGCGCCTGCCTCGGGCCCGGCGACTACGAGTTGGCCTGGCTGTATAGCGTCGGCGGGACACGCTCCTCGATGCACACACCGCTCTGGGAGGCGATCGAGGAGCTCATGGCAGCTGAGGAACGCGGGGCCACGGTCGCACCCATGATCCTGTCCGGATTCACGGACAGTCACTACCTCCGCGAGGCGTTCGGGACGATCGCGTACGGTTTCTTTCCGATGCGTACGATGGACCCCGAGCTCGCCTCGCGCCTGATCCACTCGGCGGACGAGCGGATTCCGGTCGAGGACCTCGAGTTCGCGACGCGCTTTCTCGTCGGCCTCGCACGGAGAATCGGCACGTGAGCGCGGTGCGGCTCGGAGGCATGGCCCTCGGGAACGGGGTGCTCGTGCACGGGCCTGAGTACTGGGCTTGTGCCATCCGAACCGGGGACGGCCGCCTCCAGCTCGCCTCCGGAAGGAAGCCGATCAGGGCGAAGGACGCGAACAGGATCGTGCAAGGCGCTCTACGGATGGCCGAGGTCTTTGCGCTCCTGCCGGTCGTTCGTCGTCGTCTTCCCGACGCCGAGCTGCCGTTCGGCCGGCCTCGCGTCGCCGTGGCGATGATCGGAACGCTCGCCGGAGCCAGGTTGCTTCGCTCGTCGCGCCTCACCCCAGCTTTGCAAGAGGCCCTCGGCTCGCTCCTGGCCCTCGGGCCCGCCGCGGTAGCGATGCGCGGGACGGCGCTCGCCGAGTACCACGGGGCCGAGCACATCACGATCGGCAGCTACGAGCACGGCGAGCCGCGCCAGCGCGAGCACGAGCGCTGCGGCTCGCATCTGGTCGGGCCGCTTCTCATCACCTCCGCAGTCGGCAGCTTTCTGGCGCGCCGAGCTCCGCGGTCGCTTCGTCCGCTCGCCCGTCTCGGCGCGGCCGTCGTCGCAATGGCAGCGTCGGTCGAGGTCTTCGGGTGGATGGTCAAGAACGAGAGACATCCGGTCTCACGGGCGCTCGCGCGGCCGGGCCACGAGCTCCAGCACCGTGTCGTGACCGCCGAGCCGACCTCGGAGCAACTCGATGTCGCCCAGGCGGCCCTCCAGGAGTGCCTGCGGCTCGAGATCGGTGAGTTGGAAGAGACCCGCCCCCTACAATCGCCCGATGATGGCGATCGAGACGAAGCGCCGCCTCCCGCCTGAGATCTTCGACCTTCCGGTCGAGAAGATGCGGGAGGGCTATTACACAGACGTCTACTTCAATCACGCTCGGGAGACGCTCGTCCGCGACGGCAGACGCCCGCAGGTGCTCATGCAGGTCTTCCAGAAGAAGCAGGCGATCGTCGGCGGGATGGACGAGGCGATCGCGATCCTGAAGCTCTGCTCGCACGACTGGGACGGCCTGACCGTGCGCGCGCTCTACGACGGCGACCCGGTCGAGCCCTACGAGACCGTGATGACCATCGAGGGCGACTACACGCTCTTCGCCCACCTCGAGACCGCGTACCTGGGCGTCCTTGCCCGGCGGACGCTCATCTCCACGAACGTACGGCGCGTGGTCGAGGCGGCCAACGGGAAGCCGATCCTCTTCTTCCCGGCCCGCCACGACCACCACCGCGTTCAGACCGGCGACGGATACGCAGCGCACGTCGCGGGCGCGATCGGCGTCTCGACGGAAGCGCAGGCGTCCTGGTGGGGGGGCCGCGGCATCGGCACCGTGCCCCATGCGTTGATCTCGGCCTACGACGGTGACACCGTCCTTGCCGCCACGCGGTTCGCCGAGCACTTCCGGGACGAGACGAACATCGTCGTGCTCGTCGACTTCGAGAACGACTCGGTGCGAACCTCGCTCGAAGTGGCCCGTGCACTCGGTGACCGCCTGTGGGGCGTACGTCTCGACACTTCGCGGACGCTCGTCGATCGCTCCCTCTGGGACGAAATGGGCTACTTCGACCCTCGTGGCGTCAATGAGCGGCTCGTTTGCAAGGTGCGTGAGGCGCTCGACGACGAAGGGTACGAAGGTGTGCGAATCGTGGTCTCGGGGGGTTTCGACTCTGAGCGGATCCAGGAGTTCGAGACCCGCGGCGTCCCGGTTGACTCCTACGGCGTCGGCTCGGCGCTGATTCGAGGGGAGAACGACTTCACCGGCGACATCGTGCTGACGGACGGGAAGCCGTCGGCGAAGGTAGGGCGCGAGCTGAGACCCAACGACCGCCTGGAGCTCGTGCTTTAGAACTCGGTCCTTCACGCCGATGGAGAGGTCGTGGGGAACGTTGGAGACTGGCTTGACGCTGTAGCGGCTTTTGCCCTTACGTGGCTCCCGCTCATCTTTTTCGGCCTGATCGTCTACATCCTCTGGCGGACGCTCGCGCTGATGCCGCGCGTGAAGCCGAACGTCGTCGCGCCCGAATCGAAGTCGTCGGTCACGTGGGCCGACATCGCCGGCGTCGACGAGGCCCAGGCGGAGCTCGCGGAGGTTGTCGACTTCCTCCAGGATCCGCAGCGCTTTGCACGGCTGGGGGCACGCGTGCCGAAGGGCATTCTTCTGTACGGGCCGCCCGGAACCGGGAAGACTCTGCTGGCCAAGGCGGTCGCCCACGCATCCGGAGCCAACTTCTACTCGCAGAGCGCCTCCGCGTTCGTCGAGATGTTTGCCGGACTGGGCGCGTCCCGTATCCGCAAGCTCTTCGACACGGCGCGGAAGAATGCGCCGGCGATCGTCTTCATCGACGAACTCGATGCGGTAGGCATGCGCCGCTCGGGCGCGAGCTTCAACCGCGAGCACGACCAGACCCTGAACCAGCTCCTGGTCGAGCTGGATGGCTTCGTTTCGGCGGCCGACGTCGTCATCATCGGCGCGTCGAACCGCATCGAGGATCTCGACCCTGCCCTCCTCCGGCCCGGCCGGTTTGACCGCCAGGTGCTGGTCGGTCCACCCGACCTCGCCGGGCGCGAGTCGATTCTTGCGGTGCACAGCCGCGGAAAGCCGCTGGCGAGCGACGTCGATCTGAGCCGGATCGCGCGTCAGACCTCCGGGCTCACGGGCGCAGACCTCGCGAACCTTTGCAACGAGGCCGCGATCTTCGCCGGCCGGAGCGAACAGGATCAGATTCATGACGCGGACTTCGAGGCGGCCTTCGAGCGGGTCGTCGCAGGGCTCCAGCAGCGCAAGACGATGACTGAGAAGGAGAAACGGGTCATCGCCTATCACGAGGCGGGCCACGCACTCGTCTCCCACCTGGTCGGCGAGCCGCAGCCGGTTCAGAAGGTCACGATCGTCGCACGCGGACAGGCGCTCGGCTACACGCTTCACACGCCGCAGGAAGAGCGCTATCTGCACACGAAGGAGGAGCTGATCGATCGCATGAAGGTCCTCCTCGGCGGCCGTGCAGCCGAAAGCATCTCGTTCGGTGGCGTCACCAATGGAGCTTCGAACGACCTCGAGCGCGTCACGGCGATCGCTCGGGCCATGATCTTCGAGTACGGCATGGGGGAGGAGGTCTCATCGCGGACGCTCCGCGCCGACAACTACGCGCTCTCCGAGCAGACGAAGCAGCTGCGCGACGCCGAGCAGGCGCGCCTCACAGACCAGGCCTTCGAGGACACAATCCGCCTCGTCAGCAAGCACCGCGCCGCACTCGACCGGATCGCTAACGCGCTTCTCGAGAAGGAGACCATCGACCGCGAGGAGCTCGAGCAGCTCCTCGAGGGCGTCGAGCCGGACTCGCATTCGAGCGACCACGTCGGAATGCCGCGCGTCGTCGGCCTCCCGGATTAGCCGACTAGGGAGCGCTCGGTGAAACGAACGCTGTGCCGCCGGGCCGCGCTGCTCGCCCCGAGGCCGTGTCCTCAGTCGCACCGATAGCGCTGCTATCGGCACTCCCTGCGTCCTTGCCTCGGAACGACCATCGCACCCCGACGACGAGCGGCGTTCCACCAATCCCTCCTAGTCGGCGGTTCCGGCCTCAGCGGGTACGATCCGGCTCCGTGGACGTTCGCCGGCTCCACCACGTCGCGATGGCCGTCGAGGACCTCGATGGTGCCGTCGAGACCTATACGCGCCTCTTTGGCGCCGAGGTCGAGGTCAGGGGCCGCATGGAGTCGCAGGGGGTCGATGCGGTCTATCTCCGTCTCGGCGAGGGGAGGGTCGAGCTCGTCTCGCCGCTCGCCGGCGACACCCCGGTCGGGCGATTCCTGGCCAAGCGGGGCCCGGGGATGCATCACGTCGCCTTTGAGGTGGACGACATTCGGGCTGCCGTCGGAGAGCTCGTCGAGCAGGGCGCCGACGTGATCGACTCGGAGCCCCGGCCCGGCCTGGGCGGGCACGAGGTCGCCTTCGTCCATCCCGACTCGATCCACGGCGTGCTCGCGGAGATGGTTGGCCATGCCGGATAGCGTCCGGCTCGAGCTCGCGTTCGAGGGTGGCCAGATCGTCGGGGCACTCGTGGCGCCGGCTGCGGCCGAGGAGCTCGCGAAGGCGCTCGGAGCGGGCACCACAGGAACTTTCGAGCTCGAGACCGAGGACGGGAGCTACCTGCTTCCGCTCGCGCGCATCGTCTATGTAAAGCGTTTCGCCCGCGAGACCACGATCGGCTTCGGCGGCGGCTAGCTTCTGCCCGCGCCGCGGGTTGCCTTTTGCGAATTCTCTGCTTAGGTGCGACTCGAGGGGGCGTGTACCCCTTTCGGGGGAGACGGACGGGGGAGACGAAGGTGGGGATTTCGGTCGGCGAAGCCGGGCCCGAGCACGATGTCCGGGAGCTGGTGGAGCGAGGAAGAGGAGGCGACTCGGACGCGCTCGAGAGGCTCTACATTCTCTACGCGGATCGCGTGCACCGGTACCTGCGCTCGATGGTCGTGAACGCCCAGGATGCGGAGGATCTGACCCACCAGACGTTCACGAGAATGCTGGAGCGGATCGATCGCTTTGAGGCACGGGGCGTGCCTTTTTCCGCTTGGCTCTTCCGAATCGCCAGGAATCTCGCGATCGATCACTTTCGTGCTTCCGCTCGCGAGCTGCCGGACCCGGGGGAGGACTCCGGGTGCTCGGCCGAGGAGGAGGCCATGAGGGCATTTGGACGTTTCGGGATGCGGACGCTGATCGAGCCGCTGTCCGACGACCAGCGGCGCGTGCTTGCGCTCAAGTACGGGCTCGACTTCTCGAACGGCGAAGTCGCATGCCTCCTCGGCAAGAGCGAGGGTGCGATCAAGTCCCTCCAGCACCGCGCGTTCGCCTCGCTAGAACGTCAGCTGGTAGCGGTCGCGTAGACGGGCCGATAACGTCCTCGGGCCATGAGCCTCGAGGTCGGAATCGTCGGTCTGGCAAACAGCGGCAAGACAACACTCTTCAACGCCTTGACGCAGGCGGGCGCGGAGATCACCGCCTACGCGACCGTCTCGGACAAGGCGAATGTCGGCATGGCGCCGATCGCCGACGAGCGGCTCGAGCAAGTAGCCGCCGTCGTCAAGGCGCGCAAGGTGACTCCCGCCGCGGTGCGTGTCGTGGACGTCCCCGGGACCGGGCGGGCTTTGCTCGGGAACCTGCGCCAGGTCGATGCGCTGCTCGCGGTCCTGAACGGCTGGGGTCCGGACGCGGATCCGGGAGCGGAGCTCGAGACGATCGAGTTGGAGCTGATCGTGGCCGACCGCGAGCACGTCGAACGTCGCCTCGACCGCGTCGCCAAGCAGGCGAAGTCAGGTGAGGCGTCGCTGCGCCAGGAAGTGACGACCCTGGAAGCGATCCTGGGACACCTCGACGCGGGAAAGCGGCTGGACGCGTTGCCCGGCGAGCTGCCTCCCGAACTCGAGCCGCTGACGACGAAACCGCTGATCGCGGTCGAGAACGGGCCGGGCGGGATCGACGCGAAGCTCGAGGCGGAGCTCGGCGAGCTCCCCGAGGAAGAGGCGGCCGCATACCGCGACGGTCCCTCGGCCCTCGCCGAGATCGTGCGGCGCCTCTTCGAGGCGCTCGGGCTCCTGAGTTTCTTCACAGCGGGCGACAAGGAGACTCGCGCCTGGACGCTCAGGCACGGGCAGACGGCCCTCGATGCGGCGGAGACGATCCACTCGGACATCGCCCGCGGGTTCATCCGCTGCGAAGTGATCGCCTGGAGCGACCTGGTCCACCGCGGCTCACACGCAGAGGCGGCGAAGCGCGGGCTGCAGCGCCTCGAAGGGAGGACGTATGAGATTCAGGACGGCGACGTCCTGAATATCCGCTTCAACGTCTGACCGTCAGGCCTCTAGCTGCCACTCGTCGTTCCGGATGATCGGGACTGCGGCGCCCGCGGCCTCGATTCCGTCCACCTCGACCTCGGGCCCCCCGATCATGAAATCCGTGTGCACGGAAGACTGCGAGACGCCCATCGCCTGCTGATCTTCCGGAGTCAAGCCTTCCGCACCCTCGACCGCGTCTGGGAGGCCCTGGCCGTAGGCGATGTGGCAGGTTGCGTTCTCGTCATACAGCGTGTCGTAGAAGACGATTCCGCTCTGGCCCACGCGCGAGGTGCCGTCGACCAGCGCCACTTCGCCCAGGGTCGCGGAGCCCTCGTCACTCGCGAGCTGGCCGCGGACCACCTCTTCGCCCTTCTCCGCGCTGACCTCGACGGCACGCCCGCCTTTGAACACCAGCTCGAGTCCTTCCACGATCTTTCCCTGTGCGAGCAGCGGTCTGGTCGAGCGAACCGTTCCCTCCGTCCTGCGAGCGTCCGGGGTCGTGAAGACCTCCTCCGTGGGCATGTTGGGCACGAACGTGCGGCCCCAGACCGTTTCGTTGTGGGCGCTCTGCCAGGTGGAGCCAGAGTGGAGGCCGACCAGCAAGTCTGTGCCCGGGCCACGGAACCGAACCGCGTCGAACCTCCGATCGTTCAGCGTCGCGGCCCGTCCCACCAGGCGCTCCACGTGTTCGTTCCAGGCGGCGACAGGATCGGGCTCGTCCAGACGGACCGTACTGAGAACGGCGTCCCAGAGCCGCTCCACGTCCGGCTCCCCGAAGACGGTCTTCGCCCAGCCCTCGGTCGGGCAGCCCACGATTGTCCAGTTGACGAGGCCTTCGGTGACGAGCTTCAGGTTCAACGCCGACGCCTCGGCCCGGCGTGACTTCGCAAGGCGGGCGCCGTCCACGTCCTCGAAGAGCGACGGATCGGGATGGCCACGCACTGTCATGAGCGCACCGCGCTCCTCGAACTCGTGCAGGCGCGCCAGCATCCAGGGCGGCGTCCAGCCGATCACCTCGTCGGGCGCGCGCTCGACCATCGTTTTGCGGGCGTATTCGTCCTCGTAAAGGACATCGACCCACCGTGCGCCGGCGTCGTAGGCCGCACGGACGACCGCCCGCACGAAGGGGGCGTGCTCGACGTACGCGGAGATCTCGAGGTTTTGCCCTGCCTCGAGGTTCAGGCCGACCTCGATCGCAAGGCGCGCGTATGCGTCCAGCCGCTCCTGAGCCCTCAACATCTAGATGGTTGGTCGGTAATCGGCGCGCCCGCGGGGAGGAGCCAGACGCCGCGCCTGGGCCGTCATCCGAGGGTGCGGTAGTTGTCGATCAATCATCCAGCGATGCTACTGATCCGTGTCTACAGGCCGCGTCGCTGCGGCTGCGTCGAGCTGGTTCGCATGGACGAGCACCGCCGCCTCGGCCGTGCGCGCCAAACGGACGTCGTGGTGTCCGGCCACGGCGTGCAGGAGCTCGGCGAGGACGGCCGGGTCGAGCCCGCCCGCGCGCTCTTCGATCATGCGAAGGCCGAGATGGACATGGCCGAGAAGCCGGCCTTCAGCCGTGGGTTGGAAGAGCGGTCCCCGGTCCAACTCCCGGGTCCGCCCGATATCGTGGAGGAGCGCCGCCGAGAGCAGCAGGTCGCGGCGCAGCCGGCGATGGAGCTCGGCGGCGTCGCGGCAGAGCGTCGCCACGGCCACCGTGTGCTCCAGGAGCCCGCCCGCATAACTGTGATGGCCCTCCGGTGTTGCGGGCAGGGACCGGAGGCGCTTCCGGAGGTCGAGGTCGCCCGCAAAGCGACCCACGAGAGCGGCCAACCCGGGGTGGGAGATCTCGCCGACGAGGAACTCGAGGAAACCGTCGAGCTCGTCGAGGTCGCGCCGTGAGGCGGGGGCGAGAGAGGCCGGGTCGTCCTCGGTCGGCTCGACCGAACGGACGTCGAGCTGAAGACGGTCCCGAAACCGCTCCACGCGCCCCAGCACCCGCACCGCGTCTCCCTCACCGAAACGCCGGTCGAGGAGCTCCACGTCGTTCCAGACACGGGCCTCGATCCGGCCGCTCGGGTCGACTAGCTCGAGGGCCAGATACGGGCTGCCGCCACGTGTCTTCAGACGCTGCTTTCGGGCCACTGCGAAGATCCCCTCGACGACTCGATCCTCCGTCAGCTCAGCGATCGGCGTCGCGGCTCCCACCCCCGCACTCTACGCCCGAGAACGGATGGTAACGTGGCTTTCCGTGAGCCTTTTGAAGCCCTTCCGGGCCCTTCGTTACGACCCGGAACGCGCGGGCTCCCTCGACCGGCTCGTCGCCCCGCCTTACGACGTCGTCACACCCGAGCTGCGGGCGGAGCTCCTCGCCGAGAGCCCATATAACGCGGTCCGGCTGGTCAGGCCCGATGCTCCCGAGGAGGCGGCACGGGAGCTCGCATCCTGGCGATCGGAGGGGATCCTCGTCCGCGAGGAAGAGCAGGCCGCCTGGGTGCTCGAGGAAACGTTCGTCGGTCCGGACGGCGTCGAGCGGACCCGTCTTGGCCTGGTCGCGCGCATCCGGCTCGAGCCCTACGCGGCCGGACACATCCTCCCGCACGAGCGGACGTTCCCGGGCCCGAAAGAGGCGCGACTCAGGCTCCTACGCGCCACGCGGACGAAGCTCTCGCCGATCCTGCTGCTCCACGAGGGGGAATCACCGGTTGTACCCGATCGCTCGCCCGAGCTCGAGGCGGTCTTCGGCGGGGCGCGAAGCAGGCTCTGGCGGGTCAGCGACCAGCGGCTGCTCGATGCGGTGAGCGGACACATCGTGATCGCCGACGGTCACCACCGGTATGAGACCGCGCTCCGCTTCCACGAGGAGGACGGGAGCGAGGAGACGTCCCATGTGCTTGCCGTGTTGGTCGCCCGGGACGACCCCGGTCTTGTCATCTTCCCCACGCATCGCCTGGTTCGAGGAGCGGTCCCCGAGCTGAACGGAAGCTTCAGGCTTTCGGAGCTGCCCGGTGGCGCGACCGAGGCGCTGGAGCGTCTCGAGGAGCTGCCGCGGGACCACCCCGCGTTTGCGCTCCTGCGGCCGGACCGTACGCTGCTCGCCGAGAGCGAGCCCCTCGGGTCGGGCCCGCTGGCCGTCCTCGACACGACGGCGCTCGACCGGGTCCCTCTGGGTGAGATCGAGTTCACGGCCAGCGCAGCTGAGGCGGAGCGTGCCGTCTCGGAGGGGCGGGCGCAGGCCGCCTGCCTGGTACGGCCGCCGACGGTGCAGCAGGTGGAGGCGGTTGCCCTCGCGGGCGAGACTATGCCTCAGAAATCGACCTACTTCTTCCCGAAGCTGACGAGCGGACTCTTCTTCTCGCCCTTCGACGAGTGACCGACTGGCTTTCCGTCTGCCGGGAGGCCACGGATGCCGTTCGGAGCGTCGTCGCCGGCCTGCCGACGCGGGCAGAGCGGGAGCCGAGCCTTCGAGTCGGCGAGGGCGGAGACGAGACGACCGCGATCGACGAGGCGGCGGAGCGAGCCGTCGTGACGCGCCTGGAAGTGCTTCATGCCGACGGCGTCGACTTCACTCTGGTATCGGAGGAGCTCGGCGAGCGGCGGTTCGGCCGGGCCGCGGAAGGCCTCGTGGTCGTCGTCGACCCGATCGACGGGAGCATGAACGCGACGCGCGGGATTCCCTTCTTCTCCGTCTCGATCGCGGTCGCCGAGGGGCCGGCGATGCGGGATGTCGTGTTCGGCTTCGTGGCCGACCTCGGCACTGGCGAGGAATGGAGTGCACAGCGCGGAGAGGGAGCGTTCCTCGACGGACGTCGCCTCGAGAACCCGGGTCCGAAGGACGAGATCGAGATCTTGTCCTTCGAAGCAACCACGACCGCCGAGATCGCGGCCCGTGCCGGGGCCATGGAGGGCCTCGCCCTTCGCCTTCGCGTCATGGGCTCGCTCGCACTTTCACTCTGCCATCTCGCGGCGGGGCGGGTCGACGCTGTCTGCTCACTGAAGCCGATCCGCTCGGTGGATATCGCCGCCGCACAACTTCTCTGTCGGGAGCGGGGGCTCGTGCTCGAGCTACCGGACGCCCCGACCCTCGACGACCATCCGCTCGATCTGGTCGGACGGTCGCGGATCACCGCAGGCGCGAGTGCAAGCGTGTGCGCCGAACTCGCTAGCCGCCTTGGAGCTTGGCCTCGAGACGGCGCGTGAGCTCGCTCTTCACGGCCGGCCAGTCGTCGTCGGTGATCGCGTAGAACGCCGAATCCCTGAGCTCGCCGTCACGCACGACCATGTGCTTCCGAAAGATGCCCTCGAACTTCGCCGGGAGCGCGAGGAGGGCCGCTCGCGAGCGTTCGTTCCTCGCATCCGTCTTGAACTCGACGCGCATGCACCCGAGGCGCTCGAACGCGTGCTCGAGGAGTAGCAGTTTCGCCTCCACGTTCACACCGGTTCCCCACACCGACGACGCATGCCACGTATGGCCGATCTCGAGCCCGCGGTGCTCGGGCCGAAGGGTCAGGTAGCGACTCGACCCGACCGGCGCTCCGGTCGCACGGTTCAGGATCGCGTACGGGGCCGAGACGCCTGCCTCGGCTTCGGCGAGAGCGTCAGTCATCCAGCCGTGGAAGTCGTCAGGCCCACTGATCACGCTGTTCGTCCAGCGCCACACCTCCGCGTCATCGGCGGCCCGCGCGAGCCCTGCTTCGTGCTCGGCCGCCAGCGGCTCGAGCATGACGAGCCGCCCTTCGAGCCTCGTTGGGAGGCCCTCGAAACTCACAGGAGGCGTGGCTGGTACTGGACGATCCGCGCCCGCCGGAATCCATGACCGAGCACACCGTGCCGCCCGAGCTCGAGTCGGAGGATGCCTGTTCGCTCTGTGCCGGGTGAGTTCGCCCCGAAGACGAGGTTTCCGAGGCTCCAGGCAACCACCCGGGCGCCGAAGCGCTCTCGGGGCTGCAGAACGTGGGGGTGCGATCCGAGTACGACCTGTGCCCCGGCGGCGAAGCTGACCCTGGCGAGGGAGTGCTGGCGTGCGGTCGGGGAAAAGGTCCGTTCGATGCCCCAGTGGAAGTAGACGACGACGACGTCCGCTCGCTCACGGGCGGCATGGACGTCCGCCGCGATCAGCTCAGGAAAGGCCGGCGCCGTCCCGGGCCGTCCTGGTCCTGCGTCGAATCCCAGGGGCCTCACGTCGGAGTAGCCCAGGAAGGCGACCGTGATGCCGCCGAGCGGGATGACTGTCGGGCGGCGGGCGCGCTCGAGGTCGGCCCCGCCTCCGACCGTCCGGATTCCGTAGCGGCGCGCGTAGCGGAGCGTGTCGAGGAAGGCGACCCGCCCGTAGTCGAGCGTGTGGTTGTTCGCCAGCGAGACCACGTCGACGCCGGCGAAGCGCCCTGCCGCGGCGAGAGCGGCTGGCGCCCCGCGGAAGTGAAACTCCTTGTTCGGCACCGGGGTGCCCCTGGTCGACACAGCTCCTTCTAGGTTTGCAAGCGCGATGTCCGCCCGGCGCAGCACCGGTGCAACGGAGAGCCAGGGGTAGCGAGTCCCGTACAGGCTGATCATTCGGCCGACCCCGTTCCCGAAGGTGACGTCACCCACCGCAGCGAGCCGAAGCGGCCGGACTGGAACGACGCCGAGGGGAGTTTCGATCCCGCCCGCGACCAAGCTGAGGCGGTTTCGGCCGGCCTCCGCCACCGGCGCCTTGATCCTGAAGCCGCCGCGCGGGCCTGCCCACACCCGGGCCAGCGCGCCGCTCTGCGAGCGCAGCGTTACCCGCTCGCCTGGCGCCGCCCAGCCGGTGACGACCAGCCGTCCCCCTGGGGCCAGCCACTCGGGCAGCGTGCTCGTGACTTTGATGACGGCGCCGGTGGCGGGGGAAGCCGCTGCGAGGGCGCCCAGGAAACTGGCGAAAAGGACGCGACCCACGGGCCGACTATACGGCGCGTCCAGCAGTGCGCTAGACCGGAATACTGTGCAACAACTCGACCACCTCGTCCGCCGACGTCCCGCCCCACGCCGAACCACCGCGAAGGATCTGAAGCCCGGGATGGCTTGCCGCAAGATCTGTCAGGAGCGGGTCGGCGGCCTCCGCCGCATCGGGCATGGTTGCACTGACGCCCAGGATTGATGCCTCGACGTCCTCCGCGAGGCACGCCGCCTCTTCGAGTGGTGTGTCCGCACCGAGGTAGACGACCTCCCACCCGTCTGCGTGCAGGAGCACTGCCAGGGTCAGGAGGCCGGTCTCATGCCTCTCGCCCGGAGCGCAACAGAGCACGATGCGACCCCGTGGACCTCCGAGAGCGCCGTTCAGAAGCCCACGCATCTTGCCGCGAAGAACCTCAGTCAGTTGGTGCTCCTGGGCGACCGTGGCCTTGCCCTGCTCCCACAGCTCGCCGATCCGCCGGAGGGCCGGCGCGATCACCTCCGTCACAGCGAGCTCCGGGGGAAACAGGGCGAACGCCTGGTCGACGGCGCTGACCACGCGAGGCGGGTCCGGACCTACGGCGCCGGCCACCAGCTCTTCGACGAGGCCGTCTGCATCGAGCCTCGGTGCGTCGGAGTAACCGCCGAGCAGCCGCGCCGCTTCCCCGATCCTGTACCCCTCCTCGATCCGCGCCTTCAGCCACTCGACCCGTAGCACGTCGCGCTCGGTGTAGCGGCGATGCGAACCTGCGGTCCGCTCGGGCTGCAGCACCCCGTAGCGCTGCTCCCACTTCCGGAGCGTCGCGGACGGTATTCCGGTCCGGCGTGCGACTGCCTGGATGTTCATGCCCTGGTCACAGGGTAATTGGACCTGCCTTCGACTCGGCCTTCCGGTGGTACGTTAGGTGACATGCACGCTGAACTCTTGCGGGCTCTCGAGAGCGTGATCGACCCGGAGCTCGGCCGCTCCGTGATCGAGCTAGACATGGTCCGGCGGGCCGAGCTCGTCGGCGCGACCGCCGAAGTGACTATCGCGCTCACCGTCGCCGGCTGCCCGCTCCGGGCGAGCTTCCAGGATCAGGTCGACCGCGCTTTGCTTCCGCTCGCCGGCGTCGAACGCACCGCGCTCACGTTTGACGTGATGACCCCCGAGGAGAAGACCGCGTTGAGCACGAAGCTTCGTGGCGGCGTCGCGGAGCGGACACCGGGCATCTCTGTCGACTCGAAGACCCGCGTTCTGGCAGTGGCGAGCGGCAAGGGAGGCGTGGGGAAGTCGTCGCTCTCGGCCAACCTGGCCGCGGCTTTCTCGAAACTCGGCCATCGCACCGGCATCCTCGACGCGGACGTCTACGGGCACTCGATTCCGCACATGCTCGGCATCCACCAGCGACCAGTCGTCGTCGACAAGATGATCGTGCCGCCGGTGCGTGGCGATCTGAAGGTCATGTCGATCGGCTTCTTCCTGGACGACAACCAGCCGGTCATGTGGCGCGGACCGATGCTCCACCGTGCGCTCGAGCAGTTTCTGTCGGACGTCCACTGGGGTGAGCTCGACTCGCTCGTCGTCGACATGCCGCCGGGGACCGGTGACGTCGCGATCTCGCTCGGCCAGCTACTGCCGCGCGCCGAGGCGATCGTGGTCACGACGCCGCACCGAGCGGCGCAGCAGGTTGCCGTTCGCGCCGCCCAGATGGCCGACAAGACCAAGATGCGCCTGCTCGGTGTCGTCGAGAACATGACGCACCTGGTCGGTACGGGCGATGAGCTCTTCGGCTCGGGTGGCGGGCAGGCGCTTGCGGACGAGATCGGAAAGCCCATCCTCGGCCGGGTGCCGTTCGATCCGCGGGTCGGCTACTACTGCGATCACGGCGAGCCGATCGTCCTTGCGGAGCCCGAGCTCGAGGTCTCGCGCGCCATTACCGCGCTTGCGGAGGCGATCGACGCCGTTCCGCGCGAGCGCGGCCGGGGCATCGTAAAGCCCCTTCCTCTCGTTTCGGCCTAGACGTCTCCCCGGTCGGTCGGCTGCTCCGGTAGCTCGGTCGATGAGCCTTCGCGCAGGCGGACGAAGCCCGCATTCAGGAAGTCGGTTAGCCCGTGGGCGCTGAAGATCGTCGTAGCGAACCTCGTCTCCCGCGGGAAGAAGACGAACGAGTACGAGAGCCCCGCCGAGACCCAGAGGCCGATGCAGTAGGGGCAGGTCACGAGTGCCCCGACGGCGGCCGCCATCCCCTCCTGCTTCGGCTCCTGCGCGGCCGGGTCCTCGGTGACCGGGGCCCGGATGAAGGCGGCGATCTCGTCCTTCGTGATCACACGGCTGATCTTGTAGGTCGAGAGGGCGATCCGGGCCAGGTCGCCGAAGCCGATTCGCTCCGGGATCCGGGCGCGCCCGACGGCGAGAAACCCGCCGAAGACACCCCAGAAAGCGGCCGTGAGGGCGGCGTATTGTGGAAGCGGCCTCTCGTCCATCAGACCGACGACCCCGTTTGGGTATGAGGAGCCCCGACCGGCTTGGATTCGGGGGAACCACGCTGGCGCAGGTACATGGAGAAGACGACCATGGTGCCCACCGCGAGGAGCTCGGATTGCCAGTTCTGGAGCGACTTCTCCCAGAAGTCCGGGTTCACGAGATACGTCTTCCAGCGAATCGCCGACTCGCCGTGGAGTCGTTGATCGTCGTTGAACGCGTTCCAGCTCGTGACGGACTGGGCCCCCCACGTGAGGAAGAAGATCGCGGTCATGACGATCAGGAGCGAGTTGGAGTAGAGAGTCGTTCGCCAATCGCCCAGCTTCGCCCAGCGAGGCGCGTTCTCGGGGGCGTAGCCCCCGATCTTCTGCTTCTGGTCGGACTGGAGGCCGGCGTCCTCGAGCGGCTTCGACTCGCTCGACCCCTTTTGGAGGAGCCAGATCGTCGCAGCGATGAAGAGTGAGAACTGGAGGAACTCGGACTGCCAGTTCTCCATCACCGCGCCCCAGAAGTCGGACGAGACGACGTAGCGGCTCCAGGAGATCGCGTTCGCGCCGTGCTCGACCTGCCCGGCGTTGTGGTCGTGCTGGCCCGCGAAGGACTGAGCCAGCACCGTCACGAGAAGCAAGACGAGAAAGAAGAGGGAAAGCGAGTTCTCGCGGAAGAAGCGGCGCATCTCAGTTGTGCGTCAGACCGACCACGAACGCAGCCGTGAGGCCGGCGGCGATCACCAGCATGTAGGTCCAGAACATCAGCCGCACCACGCGACGGTTCCCGCGTTGCGTGTGCGGAAAACGGGGCCCGCGTGAAGTGGCTAGCGACCGGGTATGCAGCCAGCCGTGAGAGGTGTCGCTTTGTTACTCGCTTTCGCCGCTTGCCTCGGGCTGGCCGGGTGCGGGGGCGGCGCGAAGACGCTCGACGCCAAGGCGCTGCAAAAGCAGGCCGAGGAGGTCGAGTCGCTCGCGACCGAGGGCTCGCTCCTTGCCGGAGATGTCGCGGAGGGAGATACCACGAGCGTCTTCGTCCGGGTCCACGGAGACGCGCTCGGGGAGAACGCCCAGAAGGTCTTGGCGAAGCTCGCGCCCGACAAGGCGAAGCCGGAATCAGGCCTCGCGCAGAAGCTCGACCGCGCCAGTGCCCTGGCCCGGTCGGTTCGCGCCGATCTCGCGAAGCTCGCAGAGTCCCCCTCTTCCCAAGCGGCCGCAAGCCTGCGTGGCCGGCTCGAGCACGAGGCCGAAGAGGCGAAGAGCCTGGCGGACTCGCTGTGAAGCGGATCTTCGGGCTCGCGCTCGGGATCCTCGCTGCGATTGGCGGGTTCGTCGACATCGGCGATATCGTCTTCAACACCGCCGCCGGCGCAACGTTCGGCTACGGGCTCCTCTGGGTGGTCGTCCTCGGCGTCGGCGGGATCATCACGTACTCGGAGATGTGCGGCCGTGTCGCTGCGGTCTCGAAGCGGCCGGTCTTCGATGCCGTCCGCGAGCGCATGGGCCTGTCCACCGGGCTCGTGGCTCTGATCGCGGCGCAACTCGTCAATCTGATGACGCTCGCGGCCGAAGTCGGCGGGATCGCACTCGTCCTCCAGCTCCTCTCGGGGCTGCCCTACCGGGCGCTCATCATGCTGGCCGTCATCGCCTTGACGGTCGTGATCTGGGTCCTGCCCTTCAGCTGGATCGAGCGCGTGTTCGGATACTGCGGGCTCTGCCTGCTCGTCTTCGCGGTCGGCGCGCTCAAGCTGCACCCGGACTGGGGCGAGGTCGCGAAGGGCTTCGTCCCGCACGTCAACACCACGAGCCCGCTCGTCTACGGGTACTTCGCCGTTGGTCTTCTGGGCGCCGCGATGACGCCGTACGAGGTCTATTTCTATTCCTCGGGAGCGATCGAGGAAGGCTGGTCGCCCAAGGACCTCGGTCTCAACAAGGCGAATGCGATGATCGGCTACGGGCTGGGCGGGTTCCTCTCCTTCGCTCTCATGATCACCGCGGGCGCGCTCTTCCTGCCGCTCGGGATCAATCCGGAGCTCCTCGGCACGGTCGCGCTCGGAGCCGAGGTTCCGCTGGGGCAGATCGGTCTCATCCTGGCGCTCGTCGGCACGCTCTTCGCGGTGGGCGGGGCCGCGATCGACACCTGCTTCTCGGGCGCCTACAACCTGGCGCAGTTCCTCGGCTGGGAATGGGGCAAGTACCGGACGAACGCCGGGGCGCCGCGGTTCACGATCACGTGGCTCGTCCTCCTCGCGCTCGGTTTCTGCATCGTCATGACGGGCATCGACCCGGTCATGCTCACCGAGTACGCGGTCATCTTCTCGGCCGTTGCGCTGCCCTTCACCTACATTCCGATTCTGCTCACGGCGAACGACAGGACGTACATGGGTCGGTACGTCAACGGGCGTGTCGCGAACACGCTTGGCCTCTTCTACATGCTGGTCATCCTCTTCATCGCCGTCACGGCCATCCCGCTCATGGTGATCACGCACATGGGGCAGGGATGAGCACCTCGGGCGAGCTCGACGTCGCGTACGGGATCCTGGATCACCAGATCGTCGACAGCGAGAACCGTCGCTGCGGCAAGGTCGACGACGTCGAGCTGGAGGGGAAGGTGGGGGAGGAGATGCGGGTGGCCGCGCTGCTCGTCGGCGTCAGCGCGTGGCGCGGCAGAGTCCCGCGCCCGCTCGCCGGCCTCATCGCGCGTTACTTCGCGCGGCAGGTCGTCCGGGTTCCGTGGGAGGTCGTCAAGGAGGTGGACTCTGCAGTCCATCTCGGGCAGACCGCTGCGGAGCTTGATCTTGGACGGGGCGACGACCGCTGGCAAAAGCGGATCGCAAGGATCCCGGGCTCGGGTTTTTGATGCGCCTCTCGGATCTCCTCGACCGCAAGGTCGTGACCGAGTCAGGTCGCTCGCTCGGGCGGGCATTCGACCTCCGTGCGCGGTGGACCGGGAAGACCCTCGAGGTCACGGGCCTGAACGTGGGTAGGCAGGGCTTTCTCGAGCGACTCGGTATCGGCTCCTCTCAGGGAGAGGCGCGAAAGCACCACAAGCAATGGAACCGAGACACGATCCCCTGGGACGCCGTTCTCCGTCTCCAGGATGGGCGCATCGTCGTCCGGGACGGCACCGAGGCCCGGTAGCTCAGCCGCGCTCGAGCGCGTCGACGAGCTCGTCCTTCGACATGTCCGCTCGTCCCTTGACGTCGGCCTTCCTGGCCAGCTCGTAGAGCTCGTCCTTGCTCTTCTTCGCCAGGCCGCCGTTCCCGGACCCCCCGTTCGATCCCTTCCGCGCCTGCGTGGCCTCGAGGCTGACCCGGAGCGCTGCCATGAGGTCGCTTGGCCGCTCCTCGGCCGGGGCGGCCTTCGGCGGCTTCTTGCCCTTCCGCTTCGCGCGGATGACCTCGCAGAGGGCATCGCGATAGGTGTCGTCGTACTGCTCCGGCTCGAAAGCTCCCGAGTAGCTCTCGATCAGCTTGGCGGCCATCTCGAGCTCCGGCTCGTCCACCTTCACCCGCCCAGGCTTGATCTCGTCGACCGGCCGGATCTCGTCCGCAAAGAACATCCTCTCGAGCGTGACGACGCCGTCACGTACGCGGAGACAGCCAAGGTGCTGCTTGTCCCGCATCACGTACTTCGCGATCCCGGCGAGGCCGGAATCCTCCATCGCCCGGACGAGGAGCGCGTAGATCTTCTCGCCGTTCGCCTGTGGGCCCAGGAAGTAGGTTCGCTCGAAGTAAACGGGATCGATCTCGTCGTAGGGAACGAAGTCGCGGATATCGATCGTCTTGTGGGCCTCAGGGGCGGCCGCCTCGAAGTCCTCGTCCGTCATGTAGACCCACTCGCCCTTCTCGATCTCGAACGCCTTCACGATCTCGTCGTCCGGGACCGGGCGCTCCTCCTGCTTGCAGACCTTCTGGTAGCCGATGCGGCTTCCGTCCGGCTCGTGCACGTAGTTGAAATGGAGGTCTTTCTCCTCGGTCGCGCTGTACATGCGCACCGGCACGTTTACGAGGCCGAACGAGATCGAACCGGTCCAGATTGCCCGAGGCATCTCCTCTCTTTCCCCCTTCAAGGGGCGCGCGAAAACCTGGCAACCTGGTAATCCGGAAGCGTGCAGTTGGGGCGGGTCTCCGGGCGGAGGTTCAGTTAGGGTTGCCCGGGGCCGGATCCCGCGTCTTTACGTGCGTAAACGCTCGATCATCCAGATGGTGCTCGTCGGTGTCCTCGTCGGCGCGGCGGTCGCCGTCGTGGCCTATTTCATCCCCTGGCTTCCGGACGCTGCTTCTGAAGAGGCCACCTCGATCGACAGGCTCTATTGGTTCGTCACCATCGTCTGCATCGCGATCTTCTCGCTGGTAGCTGCTGTCACGATCTACTCGGTATGGAAGTTCAGGGCGCCTCCCGACGACAACGAGGATGGGAGCCCGATCCACGGACATACGGGACTCGAGATCGTCTGGACGGCGGTGCCCGCCGCGCTCGTGACCGCGATCTCGATTGTGAGCGGCATCGTTCTGATTGGAGTCCAGGACGCGCCGGCAGGAAGCCGGAAGGTCGACGTGTCAGCGCAGCAGTTCGCCTGGTCGTTCTCCTACCCGGGCACGGACGTCACCTCGGGCCAGCTCGTGCTCGAGGTGGACAAGGCCGTACAGCTGACCCTGACCTCGAAGGACGTCATCCACTCTTTCTGGGTGCCCGAGTTCCGCATGAAGCAGGACGCGGTGCCCGGGACGGAGACTCACGTCGTGATAACGCCCACGAAGGTTGGCACCTATGAGGTCATCTGCACCGAACTCTGCGGTCTCGGGCACTCGGTCATGCGGTCGCAGGCCGTCGTTCTCGAGCCGGCCGACTACGAGAAGTGGCTGAGCAAGCAGAAATCGGGCGGAGCGGCGGCCGGAGGAGGCGGTAGCGACGGGAAGGCACTCTTCGCCTCGAACGGATGCGGGTCGTGCCACACGCTGTCAGCCGCGGGGTCGAACGGGCAGGTAGGACCGAACCTCGACGAGGTCCTCAAGGGCAAAGACGCCGAGTTCGTCCGAACGTCGATCGTGGATCCGGACGCAGAGCTTGCCCCGGGATTCCAGCCTGGCATCATGCCCAAGACCTTTGGTGACCAGCTCTCGGACGAGCAGCAGGACGCGCTGGTCAAGTACTTACTGGACTCGACAAAGGGGGGGTAGGAAACCAAGCATGGCGACCGAGGTCCGGAGAGAGCACGAGACGCACGGGGCGCACGAGCATGCCGCGCCTCCTCCGCGCCGTGGCCGGCGACGACTGACCGGCCCCGGCTGGCTCCGCGCGCTCTGGACGAGCCTGCTCGCGTTCGGCCTCGCTACCGGCCTCGTCGCCGGCGCGCGGGCAGGGCTCGGCTACGAGCCCATCCTCGAGTTCCAGCCCTGGATCACGGCCCTGACCGTGATGGTCCCGCTCGGGTTCCTGGTCGGTCTCGGCGGCTTCGACTACTGGGCCTACTGGGTCTCGGGCCGGCCCACGCGACCCGACGACCACTCCGGCCACGGCGCCCGGAGCTGGCGCGACTACTTCAAGGTCAACACCGACCACAAGGTGATCGGCGTCCAGTACCTCGTCACGACCATCTTCTTCTTCGTGGCCGCGGGGCTCATGGCGATGTTCATGCGGGCCGAGCTGGCGCGACCGGGGATGCAGTTCGTCGACACCCAGACGTTCAACGGTCTCTTCTCGGTCCACGCCTCGCTGATGATCTTCCTCTTCATCATCCCGGCCTTCGCGGGCCTGGGGAACTACGTCATCCCGCTCATGATCGGCGCCCCGGACATGGCATTCCCGCGGCTGAACGCTCTCTCCTTTTGGCTCCTGCCGATCGCCGGCCTCATGATGCTTTCGAGCTACCTGGTGGGTCCGTTCGCAGCGGGGTGGACGAACTACGTCCCCCTCGCCGTCCAGCAACCCGACGGGAACCTCTTCTTCCAGATGGGCGTCCAGTGGGCGGGCGCATCGTCGATCATGACGGCGCTCAACTTCCTGGTCACCATCATCACGATGCGCGCGCCGGGGATGACCTTCTGGCGCATGCCGCTCCTCGTCTGGGCGAACTTCGCCACCTCGACGCTCGTCGTGGTTGCGACGCCCTTCATCGCCGGGTCGCAGTTCTTCATCCTCTTCGACCGGGTCCTGCACACGAACTTCTTCGACCCTACGGACGGGGGATACGCGCTCGGGTACCAGCACATCTTCTGGTTCTACTCGCACCCGGCCGTCTACATCATGATGCTGCCCGGCTTCGGCATCGCCTCGGAGGTGATCTCCGTGTTCTCGCGGAAGCCGGTATTCGGCTACCGGCTGATGGCCCTCTCGTTGATGGCGATCCTCGTGCTCGGGTTCTCGGTCTGGGCGCACCACATGTTCGTGAGCGGCATGGCGACCTGGCTTCGCATCCCGATGATGGTGACGACGATGCTGATCGCGGTCCCCACCGGCATCAAGGTGTTCAGCTGGTTAGCCACGATGTGGGAGGGGCGGATCCACTTCAAGACGCCCATGCTCTTCGCCGTCGGCTTCGTCTCGATGTTCGTGATCGGAGGGCTCTCGGGCATCTACCTGGGCTCCGTACCGATCGACATCCACGCGAGTGACACCTACTTCGTGGTCGCGCACATCCACTACGTCCTCTTCGGCGGCTCGCTCTTCACGATCTTCGCCGGGATTTACTACTGGTTCCCGAAGATGACGGGCCGGATGTACAACGAGCGGCTCGGGAAGATCCACTTCTGGATGACGTTCCTCGGCTTCAACCTCACCTTCTTCCCGATGCACTGGATCGGGCTGCAGGGGATGCCGCGCCGCGTCGCCGACTACGCGCCGGAGTTCGGAAACTGGAACTTCGTGATCACGATCGCATCGTTCTTCCTGGGCGCGTCGACACTCGTCTTCATCTACAACCTGCTGACGAGCTGGATCCACGGCGAGCCGGCGCCGGGCAACCCCTGGCGGGCGCTCACGCTCGAATGGCAGGTGTCCTCGCCGCCGCCCATCTTCAACTTCGACGAGATCCCTCAGGTGGTCGGAAGTCCTTACGAGTACGGTGTTCGGGGAGCTCGCCACGCGGTCCTGAACGGCGACCGAACGGCCGTGACCGAGCCGAGCGCGCAGACGGAGGAGGTGCGCGCGTGACCGTCCCTCGCCTCCGGCTCGCCCCCTTCTTACAGTCCGACGTGGAGGAGCCTCCCGGTTCCCTCCCACCCCCTCCCCACACGCACGTGCCAGGGGGTGGCCCGTGAGTGTGGAGCCTCGGCACATCCTTGTGCTCGCGAACGAGACCGTCGCCGGGAAGTCGCTCCTCGATGCGCTACGCCGCCGGGCGGCGATCGGGCCCGTCCGTGTCACGGTCGTCAGCCCCCAGAACGAGTCGCGTGCCGGCTTCGTGGTCTACGAGACGAGCCGCCGGTCGACGGCCGAGCGGCGCCTGCGGCGGACGCTCGACCTCCTGCACGAAGCCGGGATCGCGGCCCGTGGCGCGATCGTCGACCCTGACCCTCTGCAGGCCCTGAAGGACGGGGTCGAGCAGTACCAGCCGGACGAGGTGATCATCTCGACCCATCCCGAGGTCAAGTCCGGGTGGCTGCGAGGCAATCTGATCGACCGCGCCCGGCGTTCTACCTCCGTCCCGGTCGAGCACGTTGTGGTCGATCTGGACGAGGCCCGCGAGCGCGTCCACGTCCTGGTGGTCGCGAATCAGACCATCGTCGGGGAACCACTGCTGGCCGCGATCCGCGAGCGCGCGGCGCAGTCTCCGGTGGAGGTCACTCTCGTCGCACCCGCCGACGAGGTCGGGGTCGAGCGTCGCCTCGAGGAAGCGGTGCGGCGGCTACGCGCTGCGGGCGTCGAAGCCACCGGTCATCTCGGTGACGGCGATCCCTACAGCGCCGTCATGAACGCGGTGCAGGATGAGGGCGCCGACGAAATCGTCATCTCCACGTTCCCGAAGACGAGCTCTGGCTGGCTCCGGCGGGACCTCGTCGAGCGGGTCCGCAAGGCGACGGGCCTGCCGGTCGCCCACGTCGTCGTCGAGCTGAGCGAAGCCGAGGTGCTGGCGGGCTAGTGGCAGCCGCGCACGCGCACGAGCACGAGCAGCACCCGCCGGTCGCGCATCAGAGCTCGCGCGTCGACGCGCGCCTGCTCGGGATGTACCTCTTCATCGGCTCGGAGATCATGCTCTTCGGGTCGTTCTTCACCGCCTACTTCTTCGCGCGTGTCGTCAACGGGCCCGGCGAGTGGCCGCCGGCTCCCTACGAGCTGCCGGTGTACCTGGCGCTTCTGAACACGATCATCCTGGTCAGCTCGAGCTTCACGATGCACTGGGCGCTGACGTCCGTGAAGCGTGCAAACCGTGCAGGGCTCGTCGGGGGTCTTCTCTTGACGTTCCTGCTCGGCCTGACCTTCCTCCTCATCCAGGCCCGTGAGTACACGCGGCTCGGTTTCAGCCCTCACGATCTCGCGTTCGGCTCGACGTTCTACGGCCTCACGGGCCTGCACGGCGCCCACGTCTTCGTCGGCCTGAACCTGTTGCTCTACGCTCTGATCCGCTCCATCCGCGGACATTACGGGCCGGAGCCGCACGCGCACCTCGGCGTCGAGATTCCGGGGATCTACTGGCACTTCGTCGACGTGATGTGGATCGTGGTCTACGTCACCGTCTACGTGTTGTAGTCGCGGTGAGGAACCCGCTTCGGACCGAGGCGGAGGCGTTCAGCTTCGTCCTCGCCGTCGCGCTCTGCTTTCTCGCGGTGGGGATTGCCGCCGCTTTCGGGGGGCCTGCGGCCGCGCTCGCGTCCGCTCTCTCACTCGGTCTCGGCGCGGGTATCGGCATCTATCTGAAGAGCGATCCGCGCGAGCGGGAGCCGGCGGTATGGTCGCGCCGTGCTCCGGGTGAGCTGAGACGGATCCTGGTTGTGGCGAACGAGTCCCTCCCCGGTCGCTCCCTTGGGGACGAGATCCAGAACCGGGCCGGACCGGGCGCGTCTGAGGTGCTCCTGGTCGCACCGGCGCTCGACTCGAGCGCCCCGCGTTGGAGTGCGGAGGGGGACGCCCGGCGGGCCGAGGCCTCGGGTCGGCTCGAGGAGGCCGTGGCGTCGCTCGTCGCAGCAGGCGTCGAGGCCCATAGCGCGGTTGGTGACGCCGACCCGCTGAAGGCGATCGATCAAGCGCTTCGTACGTTTCACGCCGACGAGATCCTGATCGCGACCCGACCCCACGGCAAATCGGACTGGCTCGACCGGGACGTCGTCGCGAGCGCGCGCGAGCGCTTCCCGATCCCAGTCGCGCACGTTACCGTTGATCTGGACCACGAGCGGGCTCGGGCGCGAGAGCCCTGCTCGTCCTAGCCTCCGGTCGACTTCACGATGTAGTCGGCGATCGCCTCGATCTGCTGCTTGGAGAGCTTGTCTCCGAAGGCTGGCATTGCCCCCGCACCGTTCGTCACGTTCTTGATCACGAGCTCACGGGCCGGCTTCGCTTCGTCGAGGTTCGGGCCGACCGTGCCGGTGGATCCGGCGTCCTTCAGCGTGTGACAGCTCCCACAGCCGTTCGCAGCGAAGAGGGACTTCCCGTCCGTTCCCTGTGAAGCGCCGCCGCTCCCGGTGCAGCCCTGCCCAACCTGGCTCTTCGCGACGCCTTCGCCCGCGCAGTTCGCCACGTAGTTGGCGATCGCGGCGAGTTCCTCGTCCGAGAGAAAGTCCTTCGTTCCCGGCTCGTCGAAATCGGGCATCGGCGGCGCCGGAATCCTCATCTGGTGCAGCGTCACCTCGAAGAACGTGCTCGAGTCGAACTCCTGGCTTCGTGCGTAGCCGAAGGCGTTGTCGAGGTTCGGACCGACGACGCCTTGCGTGCCCGCGTCCTTGAGGGTGTGGCAGGAGCCGCACTTCTCGGAGAAGAGCCGCTTTCCGGTCGCGATGTCGGCACCCTCGCGCGACGTCGTCTCGCCCGCGCAGCCTGCGGCGAGAAAGACCGCTGCGAGCAACGCCGGAACGACGCGGAAAATCAATTTTTTCTAGATGGTTGGTCGGTAATTGGCGTGCCCGCGGGGACGGGCCTGGCGCAGCGTCTGGGCCACCAACCGAGGGTGCGGTAATTGTCGATCAACCATCAGGCCTGGGCGGGCTCGCCCGAGCTCAGGCTCTGGAGTGCCTCGTCGCGCGACCCGTAGATCGGGAACACCTTGTCGAGCCCGGTGATCTCGAAGATCTTCGTGATGTTTCGGTCGTTGCAGACGAGTGAGAGCCGGCCGCCGTCCGGGCGCAACCGCTTCACGCCTCCGACGAGCACGCCCAGTGTCGTCGAGTCGATGAACGTCGTGTCGGAAAGGTCGACGACGACCTCCTTGGAGCCCTGGCCGATCGTCTCGAGGAGCTGCTGCTTGAACTCCGGCGCGGTGTAGAGGTCGACCTCGCCCGAGAGCGCGATGACCGCAGTGTCGTCAGAGATCTGCTCTGTCTTCACGTCGAAGTTCATGCGGCCCCGTACCTTAGCCGGTGCCTAGCGGGACTGCACTCTGGAGCCGCTTCAGCTCCTGCTTGACGAGTGGTGCGCTCGGATCGTCCGGCGCGAGCTCGAGGAAGTGCTCGTAGGCGGCGATGGCGGCATCGGTGTCGCCGCTGAAGTACTCGACCTGTCCGAGAGTCAGCAAGAGGCTCGGATCGTCCGGGCGGAGCTTGATCAGCCGCTGGTAGACGTCTGCTTCCTTGGTGTAGGCCGCCTGGATCGCCGCGATCGCGGTGTTCTGCTGCTCGCTGGCCTGCTGCTGCTCGATGTCGTTGATCGCGCCCTGGCCCAGGGCCTGCGAGAACGGGCTGCTCGGGTTCGCGAGATCCTGGCCGAATGCTGATCCAGGCGCGCCGGCCTGGGCGACCGCCAGATCACGCCGCGCGCTCAGCGCGCGCTGGTCGTAGAGCGCACCGAGCTGCTGGAGAACGTTGGCGTCCTTGGGCCGAAGGGCCACGTAGCGCTCGAGCTCCCTGATCGCGTCCTCGGGACGCTTCGCGGCCTGTAAGGCATTGGCGAGCTGCAGGCGGGCCTCGGGGTCGTTCGGTTTCTCGGTCACCTTCTTCTGGGCGTCCTCCACGGACGGCTGCCCGCTTGCCGTCGAGTTCCGATGGAAGAGATCCGCGAAGTAGTCGCCGATCCCGGAGCCGCCGGCGCCGACACCGAAGGCCACGAAGCCGAACGCGAAGAAGACCGCAAGGAGGAGGAAGACCCACTTGGCCCGGCGGCGAAGCCGGGGGAAGAACATCAGGTCTTCGGCGCTACTGGCTCGGCGCTTTGGCGCGCCGCTCTTCGGCGGAGTAGGCGTGCGCGCGCGGCGGCGGCGTTGCGACGAAGCTCGTGCCATCCGAACCCTCCTTTCCTGTAGCGCTCCTCGCCGTCGACGAGGGTGAGCAGAACTCGATTGGGCGACCCTCCGAAGACGACCGCCGCGGCGGGGTCCTCCCAGGGCAGATACGGCGACCCGGTGAGCGAGACGACGGTGACGTCGGCACGCTTCCCAGGTTCGAGCGACCCGATCTCGTCCTCGAGATGGAGCGCCCTTGCGGCCCCAAGCGTAGCGAGTTCGAGTGCCTCCCAGCCGGCGAGTGCATCCGGCCTCTCCTCGCGCCCGCGCGCGGCGAGCACGGCCGCCCGCATCTCCTCGAAGACGTCGAACGAGGGAGTGGAGGCCGGGCTGTCCGTTCCCAGACCGATCCGCAGGCCTGCAGCGCGAAGCGCCGTGAGCGGCGCGAAGCCGCAGCCGAGCATTGCGTTCGAGCGAGGGCAGTGCGCGACCGCCACGTCGTACTCGGCGAGGAGAGCAATCTCCTCCTCGTCGACCTTCACGCAGTGCGCCGCCAGGACCTTAGGCCCGAGCAGGGCGTGGGCCGCGAGGTGGCGTACGGGAGTGAGACCCGACGGCACGATCTCGCTGACCGCTGAGATCGGGCCGGATCCGTCGCGAAGGTAGTCGACCTCGTCTTCGGACTCGGCCAGGTGCGTGACCACCGGGACTCCGAGATCGTAGGTGGCTCGATAGAGCTCCGTCGAGACCGAATAGGGCGCGTGCGGGGAGACTCCGAGCCGAATACGGGGGTCGAGAGCCGGCTCCAGCTCGGCGATGCGCCGGCGAGCGTCGTCGGCCCGCCCGGCGTCGACACCGAAAACCTCGATCGCGACGATCCCTCGGAGACCGAGCTCCGAAGCAGCCATCGCCGCCATGCCGCTGAAGCTCGCGTCCGCGATCGTTGTGACTCCGGACCCCAGGCACTCGGCCGCTCCGAGACGTGCGATCGCGAGGAACTCCTCGGCGCCGACACGCGCCTTGCGTTCGATGTGTGTCCTGAGCCAGGGCCCGAACGGCTGTCCGTCGCCGAAGCCCGAGTAGACGGCGTACTCGAGGTGCGTGTGGGCGTTGACGAGGCCCGGGACGATGACACTGTCTGCGAATCGCTCGCCCTTGCCGAGCTCGCTGGCGGGGCCGACGGCGGCGATCCGATCGCCCTCGAAGGCAACGGCACCGCGCTCGATCGGGGCGCCGGCGACCGGGAGCACCCAGTCCGCAGAGAGGACTCTCACGGGGGCGGGATGCTATCGGCTGCGCTTTGAACTAGGTGCGCAGGTTGGGGTCCTCCGGCAACGCAGAGCCCGCATACTCGGCTTCCCACGCGGCGTCCCGGCGGGCCGCCGCCGCGTCCCAGCGCTTCTCGAAGAACTTCGAGAGGTGGATCGACGCCTCGAAGAGGATCAGGATCGGGATCGCCTGGAGCACCGTCGTGACGGGGTCGACCCCCGGCAGGACGACGGCGATCGCGACGCAGACCACGATGCCGATGCGCCGGTTCCGGCGCAGGCGCTCTGCGGTCAGTACCTTCAGGCGCACGAGTCCGAGGATGAAGATCGGGAGCTCGAAGAGGAGCCCGACGGCCAGGATCGTGAGGGAAGCGAACGAGATGTAGTCCTTCGCTCGCACCTGGTTGTTGAAGACGTCCTGGTCGAAGTTGATGAGGAACGGGATCGCGGCGGGCAGGACGACGTAGTACGCGAAGGCCATGCCACCCACGAAGAGCACCGTCGCGACGGCCACCAGGCGGGCGACCGTCTTCTGGTCGTGCTCGGCGAAGGCAGGCGCCAGGAACGACCAGAGCTGGTAGAGCAGGATCGGGAGAGCGATCGCAAGTGCTGCGTAGAGCGAGACGTTGAACGCGGTCGTGAAGCCTTCCGCCACCCCGATCGTCAGGAGCTCCTTGTTCCCGAGGGGGCGGGAGAGCGCCTCGATGATCCGCTTGTGAAACGCGTAGGTGATCGCGAAGGCAATCGCCACCGCGACGAGCGAGACGATCAGGCGCTGGCGAAGCTCGTCGAGGTGCTCGACGAGAGTGACGCTGTCCTCGTGGCGGATCCGCCGCGGAATGCGCGGCATTACGCGAGCACTGGAGGCTTAGACGCGCTCGCTCTCGCGCTGTGTCGTCGTCGCGTCCGGCGCGGCGGCGGGAGGAGGCGTGAGCTCCGTCTTGCGCGGTTCGTCGTCATCGTCCTTGTCCTCGCCGGTGACGGATTCCTTGAACTCGCGAATTCCGCGGCCCAGTGAGCGACCCATCTCGGGAAGCCGCTTTGGACCGAAGACGAGAAGCATGACGAGGAGGAGAAGCAAGATCTCCATCCATCCGATTCCGCCGGGCATGGGAGCGAGGATAGCACCCACGCAGGGGCCGCGAGCACGGCCGGGCGGCCGCTAGACTATGTGTGTCACGAAGGGTGCCTTCGCGCCCTGCAAACAGTGTGGAGAGGTTGTCACAAACTTGGCTTTGCTTGAGATCAGGAACCTGCATGTCGCACTAGAGGACGGAACCGAGATCGTCCGTGGGGTCGATATGAGCGTGAACACCGGCGAGGTGCACGCGGTCATGGGCCCGAACGGCTCCGGGAAGTCCACGCTCGCGTACGCGCTCATGGGCCACCCTTCCTACGAGATCACCGAGGGTGAGATTCTGCTCGACGGCGAGAACGTCGTCGAGATGGGTGCCGACAAGCGGGCGCAGCGCGGTCTCTTCCTTGCCTTTCAGTATCCGCAGGCGATTCCGGGCGTCACCGTCGCGAGCTTCCTGCGCTCCGCCGTGAACGCGATTCGTAAGGCACGGGCCGGCGGAGAGGACGATCCGGTCAAGATCCCGGAGTTCCGAAAGCAGCTGACTGCCGCGATGGAGTCCCTCAAGGTTCCGAAGGAGATGACGAGCCGGTACATCAACGAGGGCTTCTCGGGCGGCGAGAAGAAGCGCGTGGAGATCCTCCAGATGGCCATGCTCCAGCCCAAGATCGCCGTGCTCGACGAGACCGACTCCGGACTGGACATTGATGCGCTTCGGATCGTGGCCGAAGGGGTCCAGGGGCTCGTCGGCCCCGACATGGGCGCGCTCGTGATCACCCACTACCAGCGAATTTTGAACTACATCACGCCCGACTTCGTGCACGTCTTCGTAGACGGGCGTATCGTGGAGGAAGGCGGCCCCGAGCTTGCACACAAGCTCGAGGCGGAGGGCTACGAGGCCTTCGTACCCCAGCTGGTTGGAGGTGAGACCTAGTGGCCGCGACCACCGAGAGCGAGATCGTTCAGGGAATTGGGTCCGACTACGAGATCAAGTACGGGTTCCACGTCGACGAGGACTACTTCTTCAAGTCCGGGCGCGGCCTCTCGCACGATCTCGTCGACGCGATCTCGAGCCATAAGGGTGAGCCGGACTGGATGCGCCGGTTTCGCCACCGGTCGCTCGACTATTTCGTCGCCCGCCCGCTCCCCGAGTGGGGCGGGAACGTAGCCGAGATCGACTTCGAGAACATCTTCTACTACATCCGGCCGACCGAGAACCAGGCCACCTCCTGGGAGGATCTGCCCCCGGACATCAAGGACACCTGGGACAAGCTGGGCATCCCGGAGGCC
>JBBQXP010000026.1:0-32398 GCA_038209555.1 Gaiellales bacterium | reverse complement strand
CTCAAGCGCCTGGACCGAATCGCCGGAAGGTCTCTCGGCGGCACGCGGTCGAAGCTTTCGTGACTTTTGTATCGTACACGCACCTCTACGATGCGGCGAGTGGCGCTACGACAGGGTCTGGTGCAGATCGCCGAGCGATGGCTTCCCGCGGCAGCGCTCCTAGCGGGGAGAGAAAGGTCAGAGAGTTGGACGCGCGGCTTCAGGCAGCCGGGTTGCGTCGATCGAACGGGAATTCCGGGCCGTCGAGGCGTACGAGCCGGCCGAGGATGCCGCGGCGCTCCCAGCGGGCGGCGGCCGCAGCCGTTTCCGCCGGCGTGGGCGGCACGCCGCTCACGAACTCGGCGCCGACGACAGTGGTGGACAGCTTGTTGCGGTGCATGACGCTCCTTTCTTCGGAGATCGATTGGACCAAGGAAAGCAACGCCACCTGAGAGCCAGCTGTGACCGAGATAAGAGGTCTCTGAGCTCTTTTGCGGCGTGCGCTACGGGGAATCGTTCGGGCTAGACCCGGGTCGCCGGAACCGGGATGCGAACCGATGCCGCCTGGAAGCCGGGAAGCCGGAGGGCAAAGGTGGCGCCCGAGCGCGACCGCTCGAGCGTGCAGCGCCCACCGTGCGCCTTGGCGATTGCGTCGACGATCGTGAGCCCGAGACCGACGCCGCCTTCCGTCCGCGATCGAGCCGCGTCGGCGCGGGAGAAGCGGTCGAAGATGAGCTCGCCCGCCTCGGACGGGACGCCGCAGCCATGGTCGGCGACCTCGATCACGAGCTGGCCGCCAGACCCCCGCGACCGCAGCTCGATGAGGTCGTGGGCGTCGGTGTACTTGACGGCGTTCTCCAGCAGCTCGTCGAGCGCTATCCGGAGGCCGTCGGGGTCCGCCTGCAGCGTTCCTATCGCCAGCCGGCCGAGCCGCCACGCGCGCGGCGCCACCTCGGACCAGCGCATGAAGACGTCCTCGAGGAACGGCTCAACCGCGAGCTCGGTCGTGAGGACAAAGTCGGGCTGGTCAGCCTTCGCGAGCAGGAGCAGGCGGTCGACGATTCGTTCGATCCGGCCGAGCTCGTCGAGGGCGACGGCGACCTCCGGAGCCGGAGCGCCGTCGAGGCGATCGAGGACCTCGAGGTGGCCACGGGCGATCGTCACCGGCGTCCGCAGCTCATGCGAGAGGTCATGGAGGAACTGCTCCTGCCGCCGGAGGACCGACGCCCGCTCGTCCGCGAGCCGTTCGACCACGTTCAGCGCGTCCTGGCGCCGGCGCGCGTGCCACATCATCGCGAGGAACATCGCCGACATCAGCGGCACCTCGAAGAGCTCCCCCCAGAGCTGCTCGCCCCGGTAGGTGTCGGCGAGGATGAGGCTCCCAGTCGCGAGGGCGACGATCACGAGGAGCGGATAGGTGGCGAGCGGCCGCCACACTCGGAAGCCGTAGAGCAGGGTGAGGCTGACCCAGATGAAGTGAAAGGGGATCGTCTCCCAGGTCGGCCACAGGGCCATGGCGACGAGGTTCGCGGCCGCGAAGACGAGCCAGACGAGCTCGACGATCTTACGCCGCGCGAAGTCGATAGCCCGCATGGCGCACAGTCTCGATCGGTGCTTGCGGTCCGAGCTTCTTGCGCAGGCGACGAACACAGACGTCGACGACGTTCGATCCTGGGTCGAAGCTGTCCCCCCAGACCTCGGAGAGAAGTCTCTCGCGACTTACGACCTCGCCCGCGTGCTCGACAAGGTGGTGCAGGAGGCGAAACTCCCGATCGGAGAGGTTCGTGACCAGCGTGCCGATGCTCGCCTCCCTGCGTGCGATGTCGAGCGCGAGCGCACCGGCATGCAGCACCCGGGCGTCCGCCCCTCCGACCTGCTTGAGTTGCACGCGCACGCGCGCGACGAGCTCGTCGAACGAGAACGGTTTGGCCAGATAGTCGCGCGCACCCAGCTCGAAGCCGCGGAGCCTCGTCGCCAGGTCGCGCCGGGCGGAGAGGATGAGGATGGGTAGCTCGGGCCGGTTTCGCGCCAGCTCGCGGAGAACGCTCAGGCCGTCGAGGCCGGGAAGCAGAAGGTCGAGGATGACGAGGTCGTACTCCTCTCGAAACGCCTGATGGAGTCCGCCCGCTCCGGTCTCGGCCGCGTCGACGGCGTATCCCTCCGCCTCGAGGCCGCGCACGAGGAACGCAAGGATTCGCGACTCATCCTCGATGACCAGGATTCGCAGGCTCGGGCACCTCCTGCAGGCGACCATACAGCAGCGAAGATGACGTGCATATGACCGCCCGATGACGGTCTGGTCATTTACGCCGACCCGCCCGCGCCCGCCGTTTACGGTCGGCTCGGCAGCATGGCCGAGCCAACGGCAGAGCAGACCTTCTCCCCCGGCGCTGCGATCCTCGAGGCACCGGTCACAGAGCGACCGGTGCGGCCATTTCCGGACCGGGCCGCCCGCCACTGGCTCATCTCGGCGATCATCTGGCTGACGGTCGTCGACCTCTTCGGCCTGGTTCTGGCGACCGAGTTCGTTACGCCCGAGGCTTTCGGGAACATCTCGTGGCTCGCCTTCAGCCGGGTCCGTCCCTCGCACGTGAGTGGGGTCATCCTCGCGTGGCTCACGATGATGTACTTCGGGGCGCTCTTTTACATGCTGCCGCGGCTCGTCGGCACGCGCTCGATGTGGAGCGAACGGCTCGGAGTCTGGTCCGCGTGGGCCTGGAACCTCATGCTGGTGCTCGGAGTCGCCAGCCTCCTCACAGGGCACAGTCAGGGTCGCGAGTACGCCGAGTACATCTGGCCGATCGACATCCTCCTGATCCTTATCTGGTCGGCCAACATCGTGAACGTCCTCGCGACCGTCCGCATCCGGACGATCCGGCCGATCTACGTCTCGGTCTGGTTCTTCATCGCCAGCCCGCTCTGGCTTGCCGTCGACTACGCGATCGGGAACGTGATCTGGCGCCCCGGCGACATCTGGAGCGCGCCCTCGGGCGCCCTCTCGAACAGCCTGTCGGACGCGATGCTGAACTGGTGGTACGCCCACAACCTCTTCGGACTCTGGCTCACGCCGATGCTGATCGCGATCACGTACTACATGGTCCCGCGGATCACGAACACGCCCCTCGCGAGCTATACCCTCTCGCTCGTCTCGTTCTGGGGGATGGCGTTCCTCTACACGGGGGTGGGCGACCACCACATCCTGCAGTCGCCGACGCCCTCCTGGCTGAAGACGATCGCCGAGGTGTCGTCGTGGGCGCTGCTCATCCCGGTCTTCGCCTTCACGATCAACATCCTCGGGACGATGAAGGGCAACTGGGAGAAGTTCTTCACGAACTTACCCCTGCGCTTCACCCTGACCGCGTTCTTCTTCTACTTCCTCGTGAACATCCAGGGCGCGTTCGAGGCGATCCAGCCGTTCAACAAGCTCCAGCACTTCACGAACTTCGTCGTCGCGCACGCGCATCTTGCCCTGCTCGGAGCGTTCACGATCCTCGGGATGGGCGTGATCGACTACATCGTCGCCCAGGTCTGGGCGCGCCCCCTCTGGAGCCGAACCCTAACGGAATGGCAGTACTGGCTCATCACCGTCGGCTTCACCGGCTTTTTCAGCGTGCTCACGCTCGCGGGCTTCCAGCAGGGCTTCAGCTGGGCCGACGGGATCCCCGAGGTCAACGTGCTCCCGCAGCTCCACGCCTACTACATCGCGCGCGGGATCTTCGGCGCCATGATCGTGATCTCCGGGATCGTGCAGATCGTGAACATCGGCATGACCATGTTCACGAACACGGAGGATCGCCGTCGAGCCGAGACAATGAGGGTGGCGGAGGCGGTTGTGCCTCCGCTCCCGGGATAGCGCCGTGGCGGACGACGACCCCCGCGAGGACGAGAACGGCCCCCGGGCTCCGCGAGGCTGGGCGCCCCATCCGCCCGAGCGGATGCTCATCACTCCGCTGGTCGCCGGCCTGGGTGGACTGATCGCGTTCTTCACCGTCGTCTTCATCGTCGTCGTCCTTCCGATCAACACGTTCGACCCGCCGCCCTCGGACGACTGGGCGCCGCTCTCCGACCAGGCAGTGAAAGGCCGGAACCTCTTCGCAGCGAACGGCTGCTACGTCTGTCACTCCGGCTACTCGCGGCCGCAGGATGTGCGAGCCGGGCTCTACTTCCTCTACCCGAAGGTCTCCCAGCCGGGCGACTTTTACGGGAGCGACCAGTCGCCAAACCTGCTCGGCACTGAGCGGACCGGGCCCGACCTCTCGCAGGAGTCCGGCTGGCATCCGGACGACTGGCAACGTATGCACTTCTACGACCCGCGCTTCGCTGACCCCCTTTCGCTCATGCCGCCAATGAAAGCGCTGTTCTCGGACAGCCAGGTCGAGCAGCTCGTCACGTACGTCGAGACCCGGAGCGGCAAGTCGGGTCTCCTCCGCTACGCAGGACAGCTGTACGCCAAGCACCTCGTGCTGACGGTGCAGGCGTTTCCCGAGCCTTACAAAGGGTTCCAGGGAGCGAACAAGCCGATCGTCAAAGAGCAGGAGCCGGTCGAGGGTGCGCCCAGCATCGTCCCGAAGGACCAACTCGCGGAGGCACCGAACCTCGCTCAGATCGACCGGAGCTACTGGCTTGCCGGCAACCCGCTCGCCGTGACCGAGGCCAACCTGCTCCGCGGCAAGGAGATCTACCTCCAGCGCTGCGGCGGCTGTCACAACGTGAACGGGAACGGCAAGGGGCCCGCCGCGACCTTCCTCTCACCGCCGCCGCTCCCGTTCGACGACGCCGACGACCAGTGCTGCGGCGCAGACACCGGACCCGGCGACTTCTACTACCGGGTCCTCCACGGGTGGCCGGGGACGGCGATGGAGAACTTCGGCGAAAGGCTTTCGGTGGACGACATCTGGCGAGTCGTCCTCTTCCTGAAGACGATCCCGAACGGGACGCTCGACCCGAATGTCGTCCCCGAGCCGGGGGACTACATCGTCTGGAAGCCGAGCGAGGAGTTGCTCGCCTGGGTCGCGAAGAACCAGCCCCTCGAAGGGAACGCGTCCTTTGCCGAGGAGCCGGTCACCGATCCCTACATGCAGGAGGCGATGCGGATCTTCCCGGGCCTCGCCCCGGTTGACAAGGTCTTGGTCGACGGCCTCGAGACGCCGCTCGACCTCGAGGACGCCGCCGCCGGGATCCAGTCGATCTACGAGGATCTCCTCGACCGGGCCTGGGCCGAGGCGAAGGCGCGTGGCGGCAAGCTGCCGCCGGAGGCCCAGAAGGCGATCCCGCCGACCGTTCCGGGCCAGCAATGAGACGCGGTCTCGGCATCCTCATGCTCGCCGTTCTCGCCGCGCTCATGGCGCCCACGGCCGCCTGGGCGCACGAAGCGCCGGAGACCGACCAGTCGCGCTGGGTGATGGTCGACTGGATGCTCGAGACCTTCTTCATCTTCGCGGGCGTCGCGCTCGCCGGTTTCCTCTGGGCCTGGAAGGCGGGGCACTTCCACAACCTCGAGCAGCAGGCGAGCATCCCGCTCCGGATCCACGAGCCGGACTACTACACGCCCGAATGGGCCTTCGACGAGGAGGAGTGGGACGATGTCGATGCCGAGCGGTGACTCGCCGAACGACGCGCGGGACTTCTACCTCTACCTGCAGGGCCACCACGAGACGCAGGGGCGGGTCGAGACATGGCACGTCGACTGGCTCTCGCTCGCCTGGCTCTGGGGCTTCGTCGTCGTCCTCGCCGTACTGCTCCTCCTCTGGGTACGGCAGTACCGGACGACCCGCCACCGCGCGGGGATCTACCCCCTCGACAGCTTCGGCGGCTGGACGACGGAGGCGGCCGGTCCGGCGACCGGCTTCTTCCTCCTCTTCACGGGCATGATCGTCGTTTTCGCGGTCGCGCTCATCGTCGGGCACCTCGTCTGGGGACAGAAGTTCTGATGGCCGCCGCGCCGCCGTACGTCGCCTACTCGAGCGCTACCGAGGCCCTCGTCCCGGCCGCCGACTGGCCGGCGCTCTACGCTTCCCTCCAGGCGCTCAAGGGCCACGTCCAGGAGTACCCGGGCTGTCAGAGCTTCGACGTCTTCGTTCGCGTCGAGGCCGACGGCGACGTGCGCGTCCACTGCTACACGACCTGGGACACCTACGTCCAGCTCGAGGCGTTCCTCGAACGCGGCTACACATTCGAACGGCTGCTTGCCGACTTCGGCGACGGCCTCGAGATCGAGATCGAGAGGAGCCTGACGATGGAGAAGGTCTTCTGATGGCCCGCGAGCCGCGCCGTTTGGGCCGCCCGGCCCGGCCCCTCATGGGCTACCGCGACGTGGGCGAGGACGTGCGCCACTCGCGTCGCGCCGTCTCGCGGGCGTGGGTCATCCTCGCGGTGATGGTCGTGCTGTACCTGGTCTGGACGCTGGTCGTCTACTTCCTCGAGCCCGGCCTGCGCTAGCGGCGGCTGCCGTGTACACGCAGCATCTGTCGACGCTGCAATTCCTCACCTTCGTGGCCTTCGGCATCGTGGTCCTGGCGGCCGTGTGGCGGCTCCTACCCGGGAAGGAGCCGCCGATCCGGACCGAGCCCTACCCCGAAGAGGAGTTGGCCGCGCACGATCGCAGGCTGCCCAAGTACTTCCTCGCCGGGGGCGGCTTTCTCGTGCTCGGAAGCCTCCACATGGTGGCGAAGAACCTCCCCTGGGCAGCCGACTGGCTCGCCCGGGCGGGTTACCCGGGACACCTCGTCCGCGACCTCTCGAACACGCACGTGATGATCATCGGGGGCGGGACGCTGATCGTCTCGGGCCTCACCTGGTACGCCCTCCCGCGGATGGTCGGGCGCCCGCTCGCAAGCGAGGGGCTGGCCCACGGGGCGTTCTGGTTCACGGCAGCCGGGCTTCTCGTCTTCTACATCGCCCTCGTGGCGAATGGGATCGCGATGGGCCGCCTGGTCGCCCACGGCTGGGAGTACGAGGCGGCAAAGGAGCACATGGGCAAGCTCTACCGGGTCCCGGTCGGGATGGGCGCGGGCGTGATGGGCATCGGCTACTGGTGCTTCGCGGCGAACGTGATGCTGACGGCGTTCCAGGGCCGCCTCGTGCGCTGCCCGAAGCCGGCCGGTCACCTCTGGAAGTTCCTCGGGGCCGGCGCGGCCGGGCTGACGGTCGGAACGGTGCAGGGCGTGATCCAGGTGCAGCCGACGCACGCCGACTGGCTCTACCGCGCCGGGCACGCCGGCGAATGGATCGATCCGATCAGCCACGCCCATGTGAACCTCGTCACCGGTCTAACGATGCTGACGGCCGGCGTCCTCTTCTACCTGCTGCCCCTGCTCGGCGCCGTGGCCCCCTCGCGACGCCTCGCCAACGCCTGCTTCACCGCGCTCCTCGGCGGATCGCTCGCCTTCTACGCTGCCGCTCTCTACCTCGGCTTCCACGAGGGCCGGCTCGTCGTCGACGGCGGCCTGACACCCGAACAGGCTGAGGAGGCGACTCCGCTCCACGCAGTCCTGATCATGACCGGGGGGACGGCGATGCTCCTCGGATTCTGGCTCTTCCTCGTCACGGTCGTGCGTGCAGTCCGGCCCGCTCGCGGACCGGCCCGGGCCTTCGTGCTGGCGGGATGCGGAGCCCTGGCAGTCGGGACGCTCCAGGGGCCGGTGCAGGCCTTCCCGGCCGTCAACGAGCTGCTCGAGCGAGGAGGTGAGGCGGGCGAGGTGGTCGTCAACCTGCACGCGCAGCTCAACATGCTCGGCGGGCTCATGATCGTCCTCGTTGGGCTCGCGCTGCTCCTGCTCGCCGAGCTCGGAGTGCGGGAATGGCCCCGGCACGCAAGGTTCGTGCTTGGGCCGGCAGCGGGAGGCGTCGCCGTCTACTACGCGGCCGGGATCGGGCTCTCGGCACTCGCCGCGAGCCGGGTCGCGGGCGGAGAGACGTACGGACACGCCGTCGCCGCGCTCGAGCCCTGGCAGGCTCTCGTGCTCGTCCCGGCCGCGCTCGGGGTGCTCGCCGGCTTCGGCGCCTTCGCGGCTGCGGTCTGGAGCCTCACCGCTCCGTACCGCGAGGCCGGCCGCCGGGCCGTCGCGGCCGTTCCCTCCATCTACACGGGCCGCATCCCCAAGCGAGTACGCCGGCGCAAACCGGCGGCGATCGCTGCGTACGAGCTGCCGATGGGCCTGCTCGGCTTCCCCGGTGTGGGCTGGCTCTTCGCGGGCTTCCCGTTCACCGCCACGATCCTCCTTCTCGCCGGGCCTGGAGTCGCCTGGGCGCTCATCCCACTCGCCTCAACGCCCTTCGCGAACGTGCCCTTCCAAGGGTTGGGCATCGCCCCGGAGCTCGTCTGGCTACCGACGAGCACCCTGGTCTCGGCCGCGTTCTTGTACCGCGCCCAGCGGCGGCGACGCATCCGGCTGCTCAGTGCTCCGCCCCGCCGGCGCCGGCGGTTGGGCGGCGGCTACCGGACGCGTGTGAGCGTCGCCCTCGGCGCTATCGGCCTCCTGCTCGCGTCGATCCCGTTCGTCCCGGCCGTGACCGGCATCGGCGGAAGCTCCGTCCGCTACTCGTACCAGACGGGATTCACGTCCGAGATCACGGGGCAGTTCCTCGCTTCTCCACGGGGGACGATCAAGCTCTTCGCTTGGCGCGACCCGCAGGAGCGGTTCCCTTCCGACGCGCTTCGTGTGCACGCGGACGACGTCCGTTCGCTGGTCGTGCGCGCGGCTGCGATCGACCGGACCGGCGCCTACCAGCTCTTCGACCTCGAGCACGGGGGCTCCGTGCCTCTCGCGGTAGAAAGCCACTCCTCGAGAATCCTCGAGCTCGCGCCGAGCGGGCGCCTGACGCCGGGCCGGTACCTCTTCGTGGCCACCCACGAGGGCATGTTCGGAGGACGCGACTTCTCCTACCTCCGTGTGGTCGGCCCCGGCGAAGCCGTGACGGCGGTCGCCCGCCACCCACATGCGACCGCGCCCGCGGTCCTGGACGCTGTCCTACCGGTCGCCGCCTCGCTCCTCGCCGCGCTCTTCGCGGTACTCCTCCTCCGATCCCTCGTCCGAAGACCGGCAGGGCAGAAGGCGTTGTGGGCAACGGGCTTCGCACTCTTCTCGGTCGCCACCACCTGCGAGGCGCTCGCGCAGCGCCACGGCTGGAACCCCGCGCTCTTTCGCGCCTACTACCTCGCCGGCGGCGTGCTCGCCGTCGCATACCTCGGTGCCGGGTCCGCCTGGCTCCTCCTTCCACGGCGGGGACGTGACGCCCTCGCCGGCGCGCTGGCCGTGGCGACCCTGGCTGCCACGGTGTCCGTCCTCCTGGCGCACGTCGATCCCACGGAGCTCGTGCGCGCCCCGAGCGGTCGCCCTCCCGTGAACGGGGCGCTCGCAGGTCACGCCTTCCTATGGGCGGTCGCGCTCAACTCGCTCGGGACGCTCGCGCTGGTCGGCGGCTCGGTGCTCTCGATCGTGCGACGCCAGCGCGTCCGCGCGAACCTCTGGATCGCCGGTGGCGCTCTGGTGGTGGCGGCTGCGACCGGCCTCTCGCGCGCGGGCGACTACTCCTTCGTCTACCTGGGCGAACTCGTGGGGATCGCGCTCATGTTCGCCGGCTTCACCGTGGTCGGCCGCCGCCGCGAACGGGGGCCGACCCGAGAACCTGTGCCGGAGCCGCGAGCGGCGGTGCCCGCCGCATGAGCGTGCACGCGAGTCTCCGGAGTCATGCGTCCGCCGTCTCGGACTCGGAGCTCGAACGAGCCGGCGGCCGCTTGCAGGCCCTCACGTCGGACCAGCGCGCCGTCGTAGAGGAGCTTGCGACGCGGGTGGCGGCGCGCGTCACGGATTGCCTCCTCGAGCAGGCGAGGAGCGACGACCGTGTCAAGCGGGCACTCGCCGCCAGCTATGACAGCCCCGGGCCCGTGCGGCAGCGCCTCGGAGTGCGTAGGCTCTCTGCACACCACTGAGAGAGGCTGAGTTGCCGATCGTCGACGTCATGGACTTGCGGCTCGTGCGGGTGGCCCCGCAGGACTCCGTCCAGACCGCGATTGAGAGGATGCTCGAGGAGAACGTGGGTTCCGTCGCGGTCTGCGAGGGTCCACGCATCGTCGGCATCTTCACGGAGCGCGACGTCCTCCGCCTGGCGGGGCGACGCGCGCGCTTCGACGAGGTTCCGGTCGCGGACGTAATGACGACGCGCCTCGTGGCCGTCTCGCCGGACGACGAGATCCTCGCAGCAGCCCGCCTCATGGGCGAGCACCGAGTGCGCCACCTGCCCGTGATCGAGGACGAGAACCTGCTCGGGATCGTCGGGATCCGGGACGTCCTCGCAGCGTTGGTCGAGCAGGTGTGGAGCACACAGGACACACAGGTGCGGGAGACCGTGCGGCAGCTCCTCGGACGCAGGACACAGAGCGGGCAGACCTCCTCGCGCTAGCGGGATGTCGCGGCGCTCCCTCCCCGCGGGTGACGAGCCGGCTCGAGTAAGAGCATTTTCAGTTCTCCGCCCGTCTGGGGATGGCGGGCCGCACTAGAAGGGCGATCGCCACCGGCGTACCCTTCCTGCATGCCCGTCTGCCCTCGTTGCAGCCAGGCGAACCCAGAGGGTTTCCGCTTCTGCGGCACCTGTGGGGCTCCGCTCGTCGAGGAGACGGTCGCGCGCGACGAGCGCAAGGTCGCGACCGTGCTCTTCGCCGACCTCGTGGGATCGACGGAACTCGGTGACTCGCAGGACCCGGAGCGGATGCGCGTGCTTCTCGAGCGTTTCTACGACGGGATGGCGGCCGAAATCGAGGCCGCCGGGGGTACGCTCGAGAAGTTCGTCGGAGACGCTGTCATGGCCGCCTTCGGCGCCCCGGCTGCGCAGGAAGACCATGCTGAGCGCGCGCTCCACGCAGCCCTCGGGCTCCGGCGGCGCCTGGAGGAGCTCTTCGGGGACACGCTCGCGCTTCGGATCGGCGTCAACACCGGAGAGGTCATCGTCGGCCGCGCGCGAGAGGGCAGCTCCTTCGTCACCGGCGACGCGGTGAACATCGCGGCCCGTATCGAGCAGGCCGCCGCGGCGGGCGAGATCCTCGTCGGCGAGCGGACAGCCGCCACCGCCCGCGGCGCTTTCGAGCTCGCAGAACCGATAACGGTTGAGGCCAAGGGCAAGAAGGGCGGCGTCGCCTGTCGGAGGCTCGTCCGCCCCCTCTCGCTCATGCGCCCGCGAGGGGTCGGCGGCCTCCAGCGCACCTTCGTCGGCCGCGAGCACGAGCTCGAGCTGCTCCAGGCTACCTACCGGCGAGCCGTCGACCGGCAGGAGCCTCAGCTCGTCACCGTTATGGGCGACGCCGGCGTCGGCAAGACGCGGCTTGCGCGTGAGTTCTGGGAGTGGCTCGGCGCCGAGTCGCCGCAGCCGCTGCGCAGAACAGGTCGCTGTCTGTCCTACGGGCAAGGCATCACCTACTGGCCCTTCGGCGAGGTGCTCAAGGAGCAGTTCGCGATTCTCGATAGCGACCCGCCAGAGAGCCTTCTTCGCCGGCTCGGCGAACGGGAGATCCTCGCCCTCACGCTCGGGCTCGACGTGGCCGAAGATCTCCATCCGCTCGCCGCTCGCGAGCGCCTCGAGGAGGCGTGGGTCGAGCTGCTCGGGGAACTCGCTGCCGAACGACCCCTGGTCGTGCTGGTCGAGGATCTCCACTGGGCGGAGGAGCCGCTGCTCGATCTGCTCGACCGGCTCGCCCGCACCGTCGAAGGCCCTTTGCTGCTTCTCGCGACTGCCCGTCCCGATCTCGCCGAGCGCCGTTCGGCGCGGGGCAGACGAGCGAACGTCTCACACATCTGGCTAGAGGCGCTCACTCCCGCCGACACCGCGCGAATGCTCGAGCAACTTCTCGCCGCCGAGTTGCCTACAGGCCTTCGCGACGTGGTGGTCGGACGGGCCGAGGGCAACCCCTTCTTCGTCGAGGAGCTCGTCGGCACGCTGATCGACCAAGGCGTGCTGGAGCGCGCCAACGGGAGCTGGACGGCACAGGAGCTGCCCGCCGGCTTTGTGTTACCGGACACCGTCCAGGCGGTACTCGCCGCTCGCATCGATCGTCTTCGGCCGGCCGACAAGGCCGCGCTTCAGGCGGCTTCGGTGATCGGCCGCGTCTTCTGGTCAGGGCCGGTGTACGAGCTGCTCGAAGGCCTCGCGCCGGACCTCAGACTGCTGGAGGAGCGCGACTTCATTCGCCGTCGCTCCGGGTCGTCGGTGGCCGGCGAACGCGAGTACGTGATCAAGCACGCGCTCACGAGGGAAGTTGCCTACGACAGCCTGCCGAAGGCCAAACGCGCACATCTACACGCCTCGTTCGCCGCTTGGCTCGAGCGCATCGGCGAGGCGCGCGACGAGCATGCCTCTCTTCTCGCACACCACTACGCCGAGGCCGTACGAACTGACGTCGTCGACCTCGCCTGGGCGGCTGATGAGGACGAGCTGGCTCGCCTTCGAGAGAAGGCGCTTTCCTGGCTTCGACGCGCCTCCGACCTCGCCGTCGGTCGCTACGCGATCGACGACGCGCTCGCATTGCTCGAGCGCGCGCGCGAGCTCGAGGCAAGCGAGCCCGGGCAGGCCAAGCTCTGGGAAAAGATCGGACTTGCGAACATGCTGAAGTTCGACGGTGAGGCGTTCTGGACAGCGATGCAGGAAGCAATCGCGCTTACGTCCGACCGGGGAACCCAGGCCGACCTCTACAGCACGCTCGCCTACGAGACAACGGCGCGTCCCGCAATGTGGAAGCGGAGGCCGGATCGGTCGCTGGTGCAGGGCTGGGTCGAGCGAGCGCTCGAGCTTTCAGACGCTGGAACCCCTGCACGCGCCAAAGCGCTTATGGCCGTCGCTGAGTTCGATCCCGCACGAGGAGCTGAACCCGCGCTCGAGGCAAGCGACCTCGCCGAGCGGCTCGGAGACGACTACCTGCGGTCTGAGTCGGTGGGCGTCCGGGCCGAGCTGGCCCTCATGGACGGCCGGTACGAGGAAGCACACGCTCTGGTCCTTCAGCGTTTCGAGCTCTTGGCGGACTCGACCGATCCAGATGCTCGCGTCAACTCGCATTGGTACGCCGTGTGCGCACACCTGGGGGCCGGCCGCATGAACGGAGCCCGCCGGCACGCACGCCTTCTCGACGAGCTGACGCGAGAGCTCAGCTCGCACCACGCCGTCCACGGGATCAGCATGTATCTGATGGTCGAGGAGCTACAGGCGCACTGGGACGCCGTGCGCGCGCTGGCGACGGAGACGGAGCAGACGATTGCCGACAACGCCGCAACACCGTGCCAGTTCAACGTCCGCTCGCTGCTCGTCTGCGCAGTCGCGAGCGCCTACGCAGGGGACGACGCGGAGGCCAGACGCCTCGAGGCGGAGACTGACGCCCTCGGGATCGAAGGATACGGACTCACGAACGAAGCGCCGCGAATACGCCTCGCGCTCATTCGCGGCGAGCTGGACCGGGTCGAGCGGCTTCTCGCCGAGTTGCCCGAGGCGATGTACTTCGCCGAGGTGGCAGGCCGATCGACTCGGCTCGACGCCCTCGCCGCCCTCGGAGATCGGAAGGGTGTCGAGGACGAAGCGCTCCCGCTTCTGCGGCCGGATACCTTTCTCGAGCCGTTCGCGCTCCGCGCGCTGGGACTCGTTCGCGAGGACGCCGAGCTCGTCGCGAGGGCGATCGCTCGCTTCGACGCGATGGGACTCGACCGGCACGCTGAGGAGACGCGCGGGATGGTCTGACGCCCGCTTACAACTGTCCTTTGCTCCTTTCCGGATAGGACGACGACGCCGCGTCATCACCGGCGTGAAAACGGTCGTTAGCTGGCCTCGTGGTCGTTATCGGCGGGCGGGGAACCCAAGGCCGGCATGCGCTTCCGACGGAGCCGAACCTGGGTGGCCGACGTGACTCGCACCGAAGCGGTGTTCGAGCCCGTTGACGCACGAGCAGGTCGGTGGGAAGATCGGGAGCGATTCGTACGTCATGTCACGAAAGGCCCTACGCATGGTGGGCCGCGAGTGGAAGGGAGGCGCATGGACTACGCCACAGGAACCGCCAGGCTGGTCAAGCCTGGGAACCTCGAGGGTCGTGGAGTCGCAGCCGTGCTCGATCGAAGCGAGATCGAGCAGGCACTGCGTTCCAACGAGTCGACCGAGTTGATCCTCGATGTCGCACGGCAGGGCGACGTCGAGGCACACACGCTCGGCGTCCGCTGGGATCCACCGGATCTCGAGGAAGTCCTCCGCACGACCGAGGGTGAGCGAATCACGATCGCTTTCGATCGGGAGGAGCTCCAGGACGCACTCGACCCCGATGTCGAGGGGCACGGCCTGCGAGAGAAGGCGCTCGTCATGAGCGTCGCGGTTGCCACCGCGACCGCCGCAGTCGGCGGCGCACAAGCGATGGTCGCCCCTGGAGGGAGCTCGAGCTCCGGCCAACCGGCCGGTGCTGTCGCCGCGTCGGGGTATCAGTCCCCCGCCGAGGTGACCGGCGCTGCCGTCTCGTCGGCAGATGAGCCGATCGGTGGTGCGGTCGCCGCTTCGGGAAACCAGTCACCCGCCGAGGTGACAGGCGCTGCCGTCTCGACGGCAGACCAGCCGATCGGTGGTGCGGTCGCCGCTTCGGGAAACCAGTCACCCGCCGAGGTGACCGGCGCTGCCGTCTCGACGGCAGATCAGCCGATCGGTGGTGCGGTCGCCGCTTCGGGCGGTGAGTCGCCCGCCACGGTGATCGGCGGGGCGGGACCGGCTCCAGTCGTTCCCGCTTCGGACGAAGGCCCATCGTTCGCCGCCCCGGGCGACGGACTCTCGGGTGCCGAAATCGCCGGGCTCGCCGGGCTCGGCGGGATCGCGATCACGGCCGCTGCCTTCGCCGCAGCCAGCCAGCGGCGTCGGCCGGTCGAGCCGGTCTAGAGGCACGGAGACCGCGGGGGCCGGACCATCGGCCCCCGCGGTCGCTGGAAGACGCACGGCCGCGCGGAAGCTACTCGTACCAGCTCGCAGGTGCGAGTCGGACGCTGGTCTCGTAGTCGAGCTCATGGGTCGTCATCAAGTGGGCGTTCTCGCTGCGCTCGATCTCCTCGATCCGATCCCAGGTGGCGATCGTCGCGTCCGGGCTCCAGAGAATGCCCGGCAAGCTGCGAGAGCGCATCTTCCCGAGCAGATAGGCGGCATCCGCCAGCAGGAAGACCGTCTGTCCGTCCAGGTGCACGAGTAGCGACTGGTGGCCCCGCGTGTGTCCAGGGGTCGAGATGATCGTCACGCGACCGTCACCGAAGACGTCGTGGTCACTGTCGAGCTGCTGCCAGTTCAACCCGACGTCGTAGTCGCCGCGCACGTAGATCGCCTCTTGGTACACAGGCGGGTTCATCGCGAAGGCCAACTCCTCCCGCTGCACGAGGACGGGCGCATGCTTCAGCCACTCGAGGCCGCCGGCATGGTCGAAGTGGAGGTGGGACTGGACGACCAGGTCGACGTCGCGCGGGCGCAGCCCGATGGCGGCAAGCCGTCGCTCGATGTGGTCGTCCGGGCCGAGCGTGACTTCGAAGTCGGCCGCTGCCTCACCAAGGCGCGACTCGGGATCGGTGGCGAGTTGCGGATGTGCACCGCTGTCGAACACGAGAGTGCCCGACGGATGCTTCACGACGTAGAGAAAATAGGGGTTGTAGACCTTCTTCCCGGGCTCCGGATCGAACGGGTCGAAGGCGGCCATCGTCATGAGATCTCCGCCGCAGTGGAGGGCGTAGAGCTGGATCGTGCTCATGACATGCTCACGGTTGCCTCGGTCATCTGCGGCCGCTGGACGGCACAACATAGAAAGCGCGCCCGTCGCCGGTCAAGGAGTCTCCCGCCGGATTGCATGCGAACCGTGGCACCATCGTCCCGATGGCATCCGGCGGCGACAAGGATCGAGTGCTCGAGCTCACGCGGCGTTTCCTTGCTCCCCACCGCATGGACGTCTGGGATGAGGTCGGCACGCAGCTGGTCATCGGTCGCCGCGAGGGCTACCGCCTCTGGGACCTGTCAGGCCACGAGCTGCTCGACTTCCACCTGAACGGCGGCACGTTCAACCTCGGTCATCGGAACCCGGAAGTCGTCGAGGCTCTGGTTCTCGCCGCTCGGGAGCTAGACATCGGCAACCACCACTTCGCCAGCGTGGCGCGCGCCGAGCTGGCTGAGCAGCTCGCCCGGCTGACTCCCGGCGACCTTACGTATTCGGTGCTCGTGCCGAGCGGCGGTGAGGCCAATGATGTAGCGATCAAGACCGCGCGTCGGGCGACAGGCCGGCGACGGTTGGTCGGCCTGGCCGCCGGCTACCACGGCCGGACCGGCCTAGCCGGAGCAGCCGGCGAAGACACCGCCGCCCGGTACTTCCTGTCCGACTCGCCCGACTTCGCCAAGGTGCCCTTCGCCGACCAGGACGCGATGACTGTGGCACTCGCGCGCGACGACGTGGCCGCCGTCATCCTCGAGACCGTCCCCGCGACCTACGGATTCCCGGTGCCGCCGGAGGGTTACCTCCGCGCCGTGCGGGCTCTGTGCGATGAGCACGGCACCCTCCTGATCTCCGACGAGGTCCAGACCGGCCTTGGACGCACCGGGTGCCTCTGGGGCGTCGAGCGCTTCGGTGTTCAGCCGGACATCCTCGTGACGGCAAAGGGACTCTCGGGAGGGATGTACCCGATTGCGGCGACGGTGATGAGCGAGCGCGTGGCCGGCTGGCTGCACGAGTACGGCTGGGGCCACGTGTCGACCTTCGGAGGCGCAGAGATCGGCTGCCGGGTGGCGCAGAAGGTCCTCGAGATCACGACGAGGCCGGAGACGCAGGCGTCCATTTCCAGCCTGATCGAGCGGTTCGGCTCCGCCTTGACCGAGATCCAGGCGCGACAGCCCTACCTCACCGAGGTGCGCCAGACCGGCCTCGTGATCGGACTGCGCGTCGAGCATCCGAACGGCGCCGTCTTCCTCCAGCAGGAACTCTTCACTCTGGGCGTGTGGGCGATCGCCTCCGGTTTCGACCAGTCGGTTCTGCAGTTCAAGCCCGGGCTGCTCCTCGATGACGCAGCCGCCGACTCTGCGCTCGAACGGCTCGAGGAGGCGCTCGCTCGGGTCAAGGACGTCGACCGCCCCGTGCCGAAGCGTCATCGCATGGCCTCCAAGTCCCGCCTTTGAAGCCCTACGGGAACCCGCTCGGTGCAACGGGCGCCGCCGAAGCGGAGCTAGCCTCGGCAGCGCTAGCTCGCTACCCGGCGGACTCGTCCTCCCACCTCGAGTTCGTCCGCCACGGCGAGAACACGACATACCGGGTGCTGCGGCCGGAAGGTGACTAGGCATTGCGGCTCGCCCGCCCCGGATATCAGTCGATCGACGCGATCCGTTCCGAGCTCTCGTGGATGCGCAGCCTGAACGAGAAGGGGGTCGCGACGCCTGCCGTGATACCCGGCCGGGACGGCGACATCGTCCAGATGGTCCCGCACCGAGACGGAAGCGTGCGGGCCGCCGTCGCATTCACATGGGCTGAGGGGCTTCCACTTCCCGAGGTGGACAGCATGGGCGCGTGGATGCGGCTGGGCGAGATCATGGCCCGGATCCACGAGCACGGGCGGCGCTGGCGGAAGCCGCAGGGTTTTGTCCGCCCCGCGTGGGATGTCGAGGCGTTGGTGGGGGATAGTCCGCGCTGGGGCAACCCGTTCCCTCCGGACATCTGGAGCGCGGAGGATCTGCGGCTCCTGCAAGCTGCCCGTGAGGCGGTGCGGGAGCGGCTGCATGCTCTGGGTCAAGGCGAGGATCGCTACGGGCTCATCCACGCCGACCTGGGTTTCGAGAATGTGCTCGTGCAGCCCGACGGGTCGACGGTCGTCATCGACTTCGACGACAGCGGGCCGAGCTGGTACCTCTACGACTTGGCAAGCGCGCTGTACCCGTTCGAAGACGAGTCCGGGTTTGCGGAGCGTGAGCAGGCGCTGGTCGCGGGGTACCGGTCGGTCGGCCACCTGCCGGACGAGTACGTCCAAGAGCTCCTCACGCTCCTGATGGCGCGTCGTCTTGCAACGCTCGGATGGACGTTCACGCGCGCAGAGACAGCGCACGCCCAACGCCAGAAAGCCCGACGGATCCGCAGCAGCCCGCCGGCGGCACGACGGTTTCTCGAGTGGCACACGAAGACCACGGCCGAGTCAAGCTGACCTCCCCGCAACATCTTGCGGACCCAGGCCACAACTTGTTCAGAATGGCGCCATGGCCTCGTACACAGTCAATGAGCACGCCGTCGCGCAAGCGAGACGGCTCATCGACGCACACCAGTACGTGCTCGAAAGCCTGTGGAACGACGTTCAACCGAGTGCCGACGACGAGAACGCCTTCCTGGAGTTGCACTCATGGGATGACTACGCCGCATGGCACTTGGGACTCACTGAGGGCGCCAACGACGAGACCAAGGCCCGATACGCATTCGTCTATGGGGACTTCCGACGCGTTCATCGGATGGGCCTGATCGCTTGTCAGTACCGGGCTGCCGAGTGGCGCCACAAGGAGGTCGAGCTTGCCGCCCATGAGCTCCTACAGCACCTCGACAAGACCCGAGCCTGAACCACACTCCGCGATCGTTCGGTTCCCAAGTGCTGCCAGGCATTCAGCGGCGCGGCCCGACCTCGCGGCCCTTGGCCTTGTCGTGGCCGCCTTGACCGCGTTGATCTCATCTGCGCCGGCAGCCGCTTCAACGCCGCCACTGAAGCAGATGATCGGCCAGAAACTCGTCGTCAGCATGGATGGCAGCATGCCCTCGGCGTCCTTGCTGAGACGCGCGCGCTGGGGACTCATCGGCGGCGTCCTCATCCACCGCTACAACTTCGCCTCGCCCGCGCAGCTGCGCGCGATCACGAGCAAGCTCCAGCATGCGGCGGCTGAGGGCGGCCGACCGAGGCTCCTGATCGCCGTCGACCAGGAGGGTGGGCCCGTCAAGACGGTCTCTTGGATACCGCCGACACTTTCGCCGCGGCAGATGGGCGAGCTCGGGTCGAGCGAGACGGCGCGCAGGCAGGGCCGGAGGACGGGTGTCGCCTTGCTCGACCTCGGCGTCACCACCGACTTCGCCCCCGTGGCAGATGTCCCAGCCTCGACCGCGTCTTTCATGTATCAGCAGGGCCGCACTTGGTCGTTTGGCGCTTGGAAGACGGCACGCCTCGCCAACGCGTTTGCCCTCGGTCTCGGCGACCGGCACGCACTCGCCACGATGAAGCACTTTCCCGGCCTCGGCTTCGCGACGCGGAACACCGACGACCTTTCTGTCCATATCACCGCGGCGAGAAGCCAGCTCGCCTCGGGACTCAAGCCCTACCGGCGGGCGGTCGCGAACCACATTCCGCTGATCATGCTCTCCAACGCCGTCTACGACGCCTACGATCGGTATCACGCCGCCGGCTGGTCACGGGCGATCGCAAACACCCTGCTGCGCAGTGAGCTTGGCTTCCAGGGCGTGACCATCACGGACTCTCTGGACGGCGCCGCCCACGCGCGCGGTATCCCCACCGACCCCTTGGCGATCCGCGCCGCCAGGGCCGGAACAGACCTGATCCTCTTGACCGGCTCGGAGGCCGCCTCGCGGAGCGTCTACGGATCCGTGCTCAGTGCCGCCTCCGACAGCCGGATCAGCCAAGCGCGCCTGCTCGCCTCGTATCAGAGGATTGTCGCCCTGAAGACGGGTCTGTAGAGGCGTCGCCTCTCGATCGAGAGCGGCGAGCCGCCCTGAGACGTCGAAGCGATCGGCGTGAACTACCGCGACGTGTACGAAAGGAACCGCGGCTACGGGTCGATGGCGCCGGCGATCATCGGGGTCGAGGGCGCGGCCCTGAATGCGCGGTCGCAGCGTCAGTTAACACAACGTTGCCTTTCTCGCCTAGTCGCCAGACTTCTTCAGCCGTGTCGTTCCAGCGACGTTCCCGCACGACCAGCTGATCGATCGCGCGGGGCCGGGCGTCGTTCCGATCGAGATCGACCTTTCGGCGCTCACGGGGGCCCGAGCGGCGGGGTAGGATCATGACCTTGTCGCGCCGTCGTCGTGACTGGGCTGCTGGTACCGCAGAGGCGATGATCGTCTTGATCGCTCTCGGATTCGCCTTCGTCGCCGGCATCACGGGTTGGGCGATCGGCCACGCGAACCGGTCGGCGGGGACCGCCGCCTTGGCTACACAGACGTCCACCTCCGGGTCGGAGGGGTCTTTGTCGATCGACCCGTCCGTCGCGGCCGGCGCCCACGATTTTGTCCAGTTCGCTTGCGCAAAGTGCCACGGCGAGCAGGGTCACGGTGACGTCTCGCCCGACGTCCCGGCGCTCACGAACGCCAAGGACCTGACACCCGTTCAACTGCGCAAGATCATCGACCACGGTCTCGGCGAGTCGGCGAATCCGAAGAAGCCCTTCATGCCGGTGTGGGGCACGGTGATTTCAGCCCGGCAAGTCGACGAGCTCGTCTCCTACCTCCGCGCAGGTCTTCCTGCCGTGCCGACCGCCACCCCGGTGCCTACTCCGCGAAACCAGGGTCTTGCAGTCGAGGGCGCCGCGTTGTACGTAAGCGACGGATGCATCAACTGCCACGGGCCGAACGGCCTCGGGGGCGTCCCGAACCCGCAGGCGGAAGACAAGACGATTCCCCCGCTCTCGGGCGTCGACTTCCGCGGCGAGTTCAACACGGACGCGAAGATCACCGACTTCATCCGGACGGGCAGCGTGCTCGGACGTGCCCCGATCGTCAGCATGCCGCACTGGGGAGGGATCATCTCCGGCCAGGAGTTGAACGCTCTCGTCGCGTATCTGAAGACGTTGAAGTAGACGGCGGCCTGACCTAGACGAACGCAACCAGCGCTGGTGCGCCCACGGAATCCGCGACGAGAGCGAACGCGCCGTAAGCAAGCGCTTGCCCGACCCGCCCGTTTCGGAACTCGCCCAGCACCTCGGGGTCGCGGCCATCCGCACCATCGCCACCAGAAGCGGCAGGAGCAACACCGCGTTGACGACCTGGGTCACGAAGCGGGCCCCGATCAGCGAGAATCGGCGATAGCGTCCAAGAGTACGTTCGCCCTGGGGGGACTGCCCTTTCTCCCGCAATATCCCCGCAACATTCTGTCGGCATTGGGCGTTCCCGAGGGGCCTCAAATGCACGAGCGGACGCCTACGGGCCTTCGTCCATCCTCACGGAAAAGGCCCGCTTGCCGGGCTTTTCGTCATGGAGCTAGCCGGGCTCGAACCGGCGACCTCCTGGGTGCGATCCAGGCGCTCTCCCAACTGAGCTATAGCCCCGCGGGAGGACAGTCTAGCGCGGCCCTTCTGCCGGTAACGAAGCGGGCGACCCGTGCTGAATCGCCCGCTTCGCACCCTTTTTGGCGCCTCTCAGAGCGTCACCACCCCGCGACAAATCTGCCCGGTCACGAGCGCGGTCGCCGTCGCCACGATGCGGTCGGGGCCGGCGGCGTTGCGGAGGCGTCGCCGTACCTCGAACGAGCCGCTCGGCGCCATCGTCACGCGGATACCGTCGAACGCGAGGACCCCGTTCCGGCGGATCTTGACGTGCCACCGCCTGCCGACGCGGTTCTGGTCGACTTCGAACTCCGTTTCGATCCGGCCGTCGTCGAGCTTCGCCTTGAGCTTCCAGGTCGCGGAGCCCGAGCACGACCCGCTCTTGATCCTGGGCTCGTTTCCGCCGCCCCGGGCTGACGCCGCTCCCGCAATCGAGAGCGCCACGGCGGCCACGAGAGCGAGGCTGAACGTGAAGACCTTCTGCATGACCTTCCTTTCGTCGCTAACGAGTCCGACGCTAGAGCGCTGCGAGCCAGGGGCTGATCTCGGTTCGGCCAGGATTTCCCCGCTCTTGGCAAAGACTCCGCAAAGGCCCGCGAGGGTCGGGCGGGAAAGCCCGGGCGAGCGGGGGTACCATGACGCGACCCGCGAAGAGGAGGATGCGTTGCCTGGTCTCATGAACCGCGCCTCGACCGTCGTCAAGGCTCGGATCTCGAAGCTGCTCGATCGTGCGGAGGACCCGTCGATCACGCTCGACTATTCCTACGAGAAGCAGCGCGAGCTGCTCCAGAACGTCAAGCGCGGCGTCGCCGACGTCGTCACAGCGAAGAAGCGGCTGGAGCTCCAGTCGCAGAAGCTCGAGCAGGAGATCGCGAAGCTCGAAACCCAGGCACGACAGGCACTGTCGGCTGGGCGCGAGGATCTCGCCCGCTCGGCGCTCGAGCGCAAGGCGCTCGTGCAGCAGCAACTCCAGAGTCTCGACCAGCAGGGCACGGCGCTCGAAGCCCAGCAAGAGAAGCTGATCGAGGCCGAGAAGCGCCTGTCCGCGAAGGTCGAGGCCTTCAGGACGCAGAAGGAGACAATCAAGGCGACCTACTCGGCCGCGGAGGCGCAGGTGAAGATCGGCGAGGCCGCCAGCGGCATCGGCGAGGAGATGGCTGACACCGGACTCGCGATCGAGCGGGCGCGCGACAAGACCGAGCAGATGCAGGCCCGCGCGGCCGCGGTCGATGAGCTGACGGCAGCGGGGACGCTCGAGGACTTCACGGAACAGGGAACGAGCCTCGACCGGGAACTCGCTCAGATCTCGGCCGGAAGCCAGGTCGACGAGGAGCTGGCGCGCATGAAAGGCGAGCTTGGGTCCGGCGAGACGAAGAAGGAGATCGAGCAGTGATCGCGCGGCTGATGGGAGACGGCCAGTACGAGATCGACGAGGCGCTCTGCACGCGGCTGAACGAGCTCGACGACAAGGCTGTGGCGGCGCTCGAGGCAAACGACGAGGAGCAGCTCGACGGCTACCTCGACCAGATGGCCGAGCTCGTGCGAAGCGAAGGGACCCGACTCGCCGACGACGACCTGTCTGCCTCGGAGATCGTGATCCCGCCCAGCGACCTGACGCTCGAGGAAACCCGGCAGCTTTTCTCGGACCACGGCCTCGTCCCCGAATTACCGCAGTAGCGGCGAGCCAGGGCTGTGGGCTTGCGCGCGCGCAGGCTGGCTGAGAGCGCGCAGGCGACTTCATCGGGCCGTCGCGAGCCACCGCGCGCACGCGACCATGTCCTTGTAGATCGTCTCCCCGAGCCCCCAGGCGAGTGCGTGGACGATTCCCCACCCCTGCATCCGCGCGCGGTCGAGGTCGAGCGCTTCGGATAGAAGATCGAGCCGTCGCGTGACCGTTCGCATCGGGTGCGGATCGCGAGCAAGCTCAGCCCGCCGGTCGCGGAGGAGCGACGCGGCGTCGAACGCTCGCTCCCCGACGAGCGGCTTCGGGTCGATCGCAAGCCAGGGCTCCCGCTGGGCCGCAAGCACGTTTCCGCCGTGGAAGTCCTGGTGCAGGATCACGACCTCGGGCTGTGAGGAGCCAAGATCGCGCAGAGCACTGAGCGCCAGATCGAGAAGCGAGCGCTCGAACGGACGTCCGAGGCGATCCCAGGCGGCCGGGATGCTCTCTTCCCACCCGGCCGCAACATCGGTCAGCAGTTGAAACGGATGGTCCGCGGCAGGCGCACGCCAGATCCGGTGAAGAACCTGCGCAGCGATCCCGTTCGCACGCTCCTCGTCAGGCTCGGCCCAGAGCGGAGTTCCGGGCACGCACCGCTCTACGAGCAACGCTGACCGAGCCTCGTCCCGGGCGAGGAGCCTCGCGGCGCCGCGACCGTCCCACGCTGCGAGGGCGTCTGGCTCGCTGGCGCCCTCGGGCTCAGGGAAGCCGACCTTCAGGACTGCCGCCGAGCCATCCGGAAGCATTGCCGGAATGACCAGAGAAATGGTGGCCGGCTCGAAGGGCGCTCCCAGCCGGAGCGCCCACTGCTCCGCACATTCCGACGCGAGGAGCGGCAGTCGGTCGAGCCAGTCGGCGCCTCCCGGCTGGCCGCGCCACCACTCGAGGCCCCGAGGCAGTGCCAAGGGCATCCCCGACGTTAATCCAGCGGAGCGTCGAAAAGGCCGAGCCAGCGTTCGAGGTCCGGCTCGATCGGGAGCTCCTGCTCGAGCTCGTTCTTGAGTCGCATCTCCTCGGCGTTGTTCCGCTCCTTGTTGGAGCCGGTCGGGATAAACGGCCAGAACGTCCCCCGCTTGAAGCCGTAGACGATGTTGACCCGGCGGTCCTTGCCCTCGAAAGGAAACAGCGCGGCCAGGAGTTGCTCGCCGAACCCACGTGCGTCTAGCTCGGAGCTGACGAGGTGGACGGTAGTCACGAGATCCTCGAAATCAGGATCCCGGATCACGAGCCACTGGAAGCCGTAGCTGTCGGAGCGCCGCCGCACCTCGGACCCGGAGCTCTGGGCGGCGACGCTCAGAAGCTCGTCGAGCTCCTGCTCAGCCCGCGCGAACTCCCCCGCCGACAGCGGCTTGAAGACGACGGCAGCGGCGCCGGCGCTCTTCAGCCCGAGCTCGGACTCGAGGGTGACTTGAGCAGTCGACAGGGCGAAGAGCTTGTCGAGCTTCGCGCCCTTGAGCTTCTTCCGCCCGAAGAGGACGTCGCCGAGACCCACTGCTTTCGCCCGCTCGCGGGCGGGGCATGCCCCGCCCCTACGAGACGGGGCGGCCCATCTCCTGGGCGATCGCCGCGAGGCGCGCCAGCCGCTTCTCGAGCGGCGGATGCGTCATGAAGAGCTCCCCGAAGGCGCTCTTCACGCCCGTCGGGATGATGAAGAACGCGTTCATGCCGGCGACCTCGCGGAGGTCGCGCTGCGGGATGCGCGTCATCTGGCTCGCAATCTTCTGAAGCGCGCTCATGAGCTGCTCCGGCGCCCCGGTGATGACGGCCGACCCGCGGTCGGCGGCGTACTCGCGGTAGCGCGAGATCATCATGATCAGGACGTAGCTGATCACGTACGTGAGGAGCGAGACCGCAAACATGATCAACCAGACCGGCGCGGAGTTGTTGTTGTCCCGGTTGCCGCCGCCGAGCATCCCGCCGTAGAGCCCGAAGCGCATCAGCATCGCCGCGACCATCGAAAAGAAGCTCGCGATCGTCATGATCGCGACGTCACGATTCCCGATGTGGGAGAGCTCGTGGGCGAGGACGCCCTCGATTTCGCGGGGCTCGAGCCGGTCCCAGAGCCCACGCGTCACGGCGACGACCGAGTGCTTGGGGCCTCGACCGGTGGCGAACGCGTTGGGCACGTCGGTCGGGACGACCGCGACCCGGGGCTTCGGCAGGTCCGACATGGCGCAGAGACGCTCGACCATGTCGTGAAGGTCCGGCGCCTCCTCGCGCGTCACGACCTTCGCGCCAGACGCGGCCAGAGCGATCTTGTCCGAGGTGAAGTACTGGAGGAAGGCGAGCCCTCCGATGATCAGGATGATCGCGAAGTACCCGAAGTTGAAGACGTTCAGGAGAACGATGAAGAAGACGACGTAGAGCGCGCCGAGGGCGAACATCGTCAGGAACATGCGGGTCGAGAGACCCACGTCGCGGCCGAAAGCCTTGCGTTTCATGCTGGTTTCAGTGACTCCTAGGGAGGCTGCTGGGGATGCCAGAATTGTACCTTCGCGGAAGCCGGCCGCCGCGTCCGCTCAACGGCCGGGACACGCTGCGGAGCCGCGGTCGACCAGCCCACGAAGCAGCTCGAGCGGGCGCTCGTCTGTTTCGAGCGCGAAGGGACCCGGCCGATACATGTGCAGAAGCGTCAGCCCGTCCGGAGCTCGTGAGACGCAGATGTCGCCCGCCGTTGCGCGCCAGTAGGGCATGAAGCGCACGGCAAGTCGGTAGACGCCGGACTCGTCGACGCGGCCTGCGAGGGAGTCGGGCTCGAACGTCGAGAGCGACGCCTGACCGGGCCCAGTGAGCATCCCGACTGCGTGCGGAAGTTCGTACACGGTGCCTGTGGCGCTGTGGAAGACGGGCCGGAGGCCCGAGCGCCCCGACCGCAGCAGATCGGCCTCGCGCTCCTCCCCCATCCGTCCGAGCTGGGTCGCCGGGAGAAGGACGTAGCGAACGCCCGACCGCCGAAGCCAGGCCCTGTACTCGGCGGCCCCGAGCGGAGCCCGATAGAAGAGCGCGTTCTCCTTGATGTCGATCTGGCGGTACCACCCCCGTGCCAGGGAAAGACCCGACTGCGGCAGCCAGTAGGCCTCCCAGTGATCGCCCGTAGGCACGACCTCAACCCGGAAATCGGTACCGGAGTTGGCCCGCAGGTAGTCGATTGCCGGGTCCCAGAACGTCTCGTCTGCTGGTCGCCCATCCGTCCGGTACGGAATCACCGCAACGTACGGAACGAGCGTGTACGCAAGGGCAAAGCCGAGAGCGGTCGCGGCGAGAAGGCGAGGGCGGAAGCGAACCAGGATGGCTGCGAGCAGAACGAGTGGAAAGACCACGCCGCGGAGGCGCGTGATGTTCTCGCCTACCGGCGATGCCACGAGGAAAGCGAGCACGCTCGCGCCGGTCCAGAGCGCGAGGAATGCGCCGACGGCGCGACCACGCGGGGCGCGGAACGCGAGCGTCGAACCGAGACCGCCGACGACGATGACGACGAGAAGCTCGAAGACGCGAAACGGATAGACGGCATTGTCGGGGAAGAGAGAGACCGCGAGCAGTTGGACGCCTCCTGCGGCCGCAACTCCTCCGGCGAGGAGGAGAGAAGGGCGATCCACTCTGCGGCGCGTCAGCGCTACCGCGAGCAAGGCGAGAACGAGGAAGACGAATGCCAGAGGACTGAAGCCGACGGTGAGCCCTGCTGCGGCGATCGCGAGCCAGACGCGGCGCGACTGGAGTGCCCGGAGAGTGCCGAGGAGGGCTGCGAGGGCGAGGGCGTACGAGTACGTGCCGGTGAACACAGGCGCACATGCCGCGATCGCGAACGCGCGCGAGGGCCAGCGTGCGTCATCTCCCCACTCCCGCCTCGCCAGCGAGGCGAAGAGCCCGGCCGAAGCCACGACCCCGACGAGAACAACCGGGATGTTGCCGAAGACGGCCGCAGGGAAGTAGTAGAGGAGGCTGTAGGAGCTAAAGGGATAGTGGCCTCCATACCAGAGGTTGTTCCACAGAAGCGCTCCGTCTTGGACGAGGAGCGTCCTGAAGAGATGGGCCGGTGCGTCTCCGCCTGCCGGCCCGAATGCGACGAGAGCAACTGCGACGACGCCGGCGAGCACCGATGCCCGTACCACCTCACTCAGCGCGTACCCAGCGAGCGGAGACGGACGCGCCCGGACTGCGAGCGTCCCCGCGGTGTCCCCGCTCATTCCGCTGTGCTCAGCCACCGGCGGAGCATAGTTACGGTTCTTCATGATCCGACCGCTCGCCATCTGCCTCCTTGTCGCGGCCTGTTTGGCCGGCCCGGCCGGGGCTGAGACCTTCAGGGTCGTCGTCGTTCCCGGGCTCGGGCTCGCCGACCTTCGGGCACTCGAGGGCCGCGGCGCGGTCGGCTTGCTCGTCCCCGCGGCCGGGCCCACCACGAGCGAAGCAGGCGCCCGAGCCGCGCTCGTTCGCGGCGAGGTGTCGGACTCCCTCCGCGGCAAAGGTCCGTCAGGCTCGCCTCTACTCTCGTTCGAGAGTGCCGCCACGGCGCCCCGGTTCGGGCCTGCGATTGTGCTCGGTCTGCCGAGCGGCGGCCGGCAGCTGAACGACAGCCGGTACCCCATCGTGGTGATCGGGCACGGGTACGAGGGCATTCTGGTCTCGAGCTCGACCCGCATCCCCGGACTCGTCTCGATCGCAGACGTCGCCCCGACGGCGCTCGGGTCGAAAGGTGGGCTCCAGTGGCAAGCGGAAGGACGCCCGACCGAGCGCGTCCTCGAGCTGGACCAGCGAATCCGGGACAACCGAATCTCCGGCCGGGCGGCAAGCGTGCTTGCCGCGGCGCTGATCGTCCTACTCGCCTATCTCGTGCCCGGCGCGGCCGTTTTTGGGTTTTTCGCTGCGCTCGCAACGAATCTGACGCTTGGCGCAGCCGCGGTTTCCGAGCCCTTGATCGTCATCCTCTCCTTCGGCCTGGCGGTGGCCCTGGGAGCGCCGATCCTTGCCCGCGTCTTTCGTACTCCTGCCGCCGTTGGGCTTGCCCTCGCCGCGGTCATCCTCGCCTATCTGATCGCGCTCGGCGTCCATGGGACGGCCGTCTCCCTCGCCCCGCTCGGGCCCACCCAGAACTCGCGCTTCTACGGGATCTCGAATCAGCTGGAGGCCATGCTGCTCGTCCCCGCCTTCGTGGGTGCGGCACTCCTTCTGCGCCGGTTCGGGCCCGCCGCGTTCGTCGCCGTGGCACTCATCTCCCTGGTCGCGATCGCGGGCGATCGCTTCGGAGCAGACGGCGGCGGAGCGATCGTCCTTGGCGTGGGCTACGCCACCCTCGCGGTGACCCTCGCAGGCGGCGGTCGGAGGGCCTTCGTGCCGGCCTTCGCCGCGGCGGTCGCACTCGTTTCACTTCTGGTGGGAATCGACGCTGCGACCGGCGGCTCGAGCCATGTGACTCGTGCAGTCCGGCGCGGCCCAGCGTCGCTCGCGGGCGACGTGCGTGATCGAGCCGTCCTGTCGTTCGACCGCGCGATGCTTCACTGGTACACGGCGCTTCTCGTCTGTGTGGCGCTCGCAACACTGCTTCTGCTCGCCGCCCGACTGCTCCGGGCCCGCGTCTCCGACCGCGATCGCGCGGTCCCGGTCGCGCTTGCAGCCGCCACGTTGATCTCCCTCGTGGTGAACGACTCGCCTGTCGAGGTGGCAATCTGTGGGTTGGTGGGATTCCTCGCCGCCTCAGTCGGTACACTCGCGCCCGATGCGCCGCTTCGCTCCACTGGCCACGGCCTTCTGCGCGCTCGCGTTCCTCGGCCTCGCGGGCTGCGGTGGCGAGGAGACGGTCACACCGACGCCTGACACGGTCGTCGGAAGCGTGGCGCAGCCGACGGTTCCCGAGGGCGACGCCGCGGCAGGCAAGTCGGTCTTCACGTCCGCCGGCTGCGGCAGCTGCCACACCCTCAAGGAGGCCGGAGCGTCAGGACAGGTGGGTCCGAATCTCGACGAGGTCCTCAAAGGGAAGGACGAGCAGTTCATCTACGACTCGATCGTGAACCCCGATGCCCAGATCGCGGACGGCTTTCAGGCGGGGATCATGCCCAAGACGTACGGCGAGCAGCTCGACGACAAGCAGCTCGGCGACCTGGTCGCCTTCCTCAAGCAGCAAAGCTGAGGCTCCCGCCCGGCTTTCCCTCCGAGGTGGAGGCGTTCGCCTGCGACCTCGACCGGACGCTCTTGCCCGAGACACTCGTGCTCGGCGAGCGGACCCGTTCTGCCATCCATGCGGCCCGGGCCGCCGGCATCCGCGTCGTGATCGTGACGGGGCGGATGTTCCAGTCCGTCCGCCCTTACGCCCTCGAGCTCGGGATCGACGATCCTGTTGTCTGCTACCAGGGTGCGGTGGTCGCCGAGCCGGCGAGCGGCCGCTTCCTCCGCCACATCCCGATCCCGCTCGAGCTTGCCAGGGAGACGATCGCGGCAGTCGAGGCCGAGGGCTTTCACCTCAACTGCTACGTCGACGACCAGCTTTACGTCGCCGAGGAGACTCCGGAGTCCGAGCGCTACGCTCGCTTTCAGAACCTCGTCGTGCACCCCGTCGGCGACTTGCTCGCGTGGCTCCAGAAGCCGCCCACGAAGCTGGTCGCGGTTGACGAGCCCGAGAAGCTCGACCGGCTCGAGGCCAACATGAAGCAGCGGTTTGCCGGACGCCTCTACATCTCCAAGTCGCTCCCGTACTTCCTCGAATTCGCGAGCCCCGAGGTGACGAAGGGATCGGGGCTCGAGTTTCTCGCCGAGCACCTCGGCTTCTCGGCCGAGAAAACCGTGGCGTTCGGTGACGGCGAGAACGACCTCGAGCTGCTCGAGTGGGCAGCCTTCGGAATCGCGGTCGAGGACGCGCACGAGCGCCTGCTCGCGATCGCAGACGCGACCTGCCCGCCGGCGGAGGCCGAGGGAGTCGCCGAGGTGATCGAGGCGTACCTCGCATCCCGCGACGCGAGGTCGGGGCCGGGCTTGCCCGGCCCGCGTGGCTCCATAGACTCCCCGCCATGATCGACGTCAGGGCGGCGCGAAGCGACCCCGAGGCATGGCGGGCGGCACTCGCGCGCAAAGGCGCCTCCGAGGACTTCGACGCGCTCATGGAGGCAGACAGGCGCTGGCTCGAGCTCGTTCCCAAGGTGGACGAGCTGCGATCGCGCACCAAGCTGAAAGGGAAGCCGACCCCAGAGCAGGTCGAGGAGCTGAAGGAGGTGAAGGCCGCGCTACAGCGCCTCCAGGGGGAGCTCGCCGAGGCCGAGGCGCAGCGCCGCAAGCTCCTGGAACGCGTGCCGAACCCGCCGGACCAAAGCGCACCGGACGGGCAGACCGACGAGGACGCGGAGGAGGTGCGCCGGGTCGGCGAGCCGCCGAAGTTCGACTTCGAGCCGCGCGACCACATGGATCTGGTCGGGGGGGAGCGCGGGATCGACATGGAGCGCGGCGCCCGGCTCTCGGGCTCCCGCTTCGCCTACCGGACCGGCGCCGTCGCACTGCTCGAGCTGGCGCTCTACCGCTTTGCCCTCGACCGGCTGACGGCGGAAGGCTTCGTGCCGGTGCTACCGCCCGTGCTCGTGCGTGAGGAGGCCATGTACGGGACGGGCTTTCTCCCAACCGAAGAGGTCAACATCTATCGCGTCGAGCGGGACGAGCTCTATTTGACGGGGACCTCGGAGGTGGCGCTCGCAGCGCTCCACATGGGTGAGATCCTGGAAGCCGGGTCGCTTCCACGTCGCTATGCGGGCTACTCCACCTGCTTCCGGCGCGAAGCGGGAGCGGCCGGAAAGGACACGCGCGGCATGTTCCGGGTCCACCAGTTCGACAAGGTCGAGATGTTCGTATTTTGCCCACCGGAGGACTCGGCGTCGGAGCACGAGCGAATCCTCGAAATCGAGGAGGGTCTCGTGCGGGCGCTCGGCCTCTCCTATCGCGTCGTCAACATCGCCGCCGGCGACCTCGGCGGCGCGGCGACGAAGAAGTACGACATCGAGGCGTGGTACCCGGCCCAGGGGCGTTACCGGGAGATCACGTCCTGCTCGAACACGACGGACTACCAGGCGCGCCGCCTGGACGTTCGCTTCCGAGGCGACCACGGGCCCGAGCTCGTCCACACCCTGAACGGGACCGCGGCGACGGCGCGAGCCATGCTGGCGATCCTCGAGAACTTCCAGGATGAAAGCGGAGCGGTTGCCGTCCCGGAGGCCCTCCTCCCGTTCGGCGCCCCCGAGCGGATCGGCTAGCCGGAGAGCTCGCGCGCGATCGCGGCGAAGGCGCCCAGCTCGTAGTCCCAGAGCGGGTCCTCGTCCGCCACCGGCCAGGTCGAGAGCTTCACGCCCACGAGCTCGGCCTCCGGATCGACGTAGATCGTCTGCCCGTGGATCCCGAGCGCCGCGATCGTGCCGCGCTCCGGATCGAGCACCCACCATTTGTTCCGGTACGACCACGTGGGCCTCTTGGCCCCCTCGTCGCTCCTGGCAAACGCGGACCGTGAGGCGTCGTCCCCACCGCGGCGCGTGTCCTCGATCCACTCCGCGGGAACGATCTGCTCGCCGTCCACGCGGCCGCCCTCGAGGATCATCTGCCCGAACCGGCCGAGGTCGCGGAGCGACGCGCTCATGCCGCCGTCCGCAAGAGCGCATCCGTTTCGGTCGACGGTGATCTCCGCGTCCTGCTCGGCGCCGATCCGGCTCCAGAGCTCACGCGACACGAGATCCGCGTAGGGCACCCCTCCGACGCGCTCCAGGAGCCAGCCGAGGAGGTCGGTGAGGATCGACCGGTACTCGAACACCTCGCCGTGCGGGCGCTCGTTCTCGAGCGTGGCGATATACGCCCATGTGTCCGGTGCGACAAGTGAACGGGCGGACGGGCACCAGCCGATCACCGGCTCGTACAGGCGAATGTCCGACCCGGGGTCGTCGTAGATTTCCGAGAAGCGCGTACCGGTGCGCATGTCGAGAAGATGCCGGATGGTTGCTCCATCGAAGCTCCCGCCCGCGAGCTCGGGCAAGTAGTGGACGACCTGCTCCTCGGGATCCAGCTCGCCGCGCCCCGCGAGGATGCCTGCAACCGACCCCGCAACCGACTTCGACACCGACTGGAGGAGGTGGACGCCGGCGGGCGACATCTCGTTCTCGTAGAGCTCGGTCACGATCGCGCGCCTGTGCAGGACGAGGAAGCCGTCGGTGGACGTGTCGGCGAGCATGCCGCCAACGGTGTGCGCTGCCCCCTCGGTAGAGAACTCGACGCCGAGAAGGTAGGCGGGGCGCCGATCGAGCGTTCGGGGCTTCCCTTCCCCGCGGGCGATCCGGGCTGTCGGGACGAGCTCCCGCACGTGCTGGTAGGCCCAACGAAGGTGCGGAGGGCGTTGCCAGTTCTCGAGGGTGACGCGTTCGCCCATGCCGGGCGACTCTATCGCCCGTTGGCATCGCTTCCCGGCCGCGGGCCTTCGCCCCGGAC
>JBBQXP010000025.1:0-32481 GCA_038209555.1 Gaiellales bacterium | reverse complement strand
GCCCGCGAGACCGTCGAGCTGTTCAGGCGCACGAGCGCAGCGAAGGCAAGCGACCTTCGCGCGGACTACACGCGCGAAGACACCGTCGTCGACGGCAGCGGAAACCAGCTCAAGCAGATATTTCTCAACCTCCTGGCGAATGCCACGCACTCGGTCGGGGGCGCCGGTGGTGAGGTCGACCTCGCCGTGAAGCGTGACGGCGACTGGGTCGTCGCGACCGTGTCCGACACCGGACCAGGCATTCCGGCGAACGTCCTTTCGCGCATCTTCGACCCGTTCTTCACCACCAAGCGCGGCACAGGAGGGAGCGGCCTCGGTCTTTCGGTCAGCCTCGGGATCGCGCAGGCACATGGAGGAACGCTCTTGGCCGAAAACCGTCCGGAGGGTGGCGCACGCTTCATCTTGCGCCTCCCGGCGGTCCGGTCATGACGAAGATCCTCGTGATCGACGACGAGCCCGTGATCCGGGACCTCATGCTCGAGATCCTCGATGAGGCGGGCTACGAGTCGACAGGGGCTCCGACCGCAGAGTTCGCGCTCGAACTGCTCGTCGACCTTGACATCGATCTCGTCGTCAGCGACGTCGTCATGCCCGGGCTTTCCGGGCTCGAGCTTCTGGAGGAGGTTCGGACGGTCCGGCCCGCGCTTCCGGTCGTTCTCGTCACCGGCGCCGGCACCTACTCGACGTTGAGCGAGGCGCTTGCACGCGGAGCGGACGGGCTCGTCATAAAGCCGTTCTCTCACGGCGAGTTCCTCATCGCGATCGCAGCGGCCCTGGAGCGATCGGGCCGGGCCGAACGGGACATGAGCGAGCGCCTGCTCGCACCCAGCCTTGCGATGGCGCTCGCGAACGCGATCGAGGCTCGAGACGCAGGCACGCATGGCCATTGCGAGCGTCTGACCGCGCTCGCCGTCTGGATTGCCGCCCAGCTCGGGCTCGGCACTGGCGAGACCGAAATCGTACGCCTGGGAGCGATCCTGCACGACGTGGGCAAGATCGGGATACCGGATCGCGTTCTGCTGAAGCCCGGACCGCTCACTGCGGAAGAGCTCGAACTCATGCGCACCCACCCACAGATCGGTGACCGCGTGCTCGAGCCCCTCGCGCTCCTGTCCTCGGTGCGTCCGGTCGTCCTCCACCACCACGAGCGCTGGGACGGCAAGGGGTACCCGGAGGGGCTCGCCGCCGAGGCCACCCCCCTGCCAGCACGCATCGTCGGGCTTGCTGACGCGATTGAAGCCATGTGGGCGCGGCGTCCGTATCGCGAGTCTCTCACGAGGACCCAGATCCTTTCCGAGCTCGAGAAAGGCGCCGGAGCACAGTGGGACCCCGAGCTCGTGCGCATCGTCGTCGCGGGGGTCGCAAGCGGCGACCTCGGCTTCACCCCCTCCGGAATCCGCGTCGCTATCCAGAGCCCCGCCGCTAATCACAACATCTTCTCGGTACTGCTCGTCGAGGAGGATCCGGCGGCCGCGGAGCTGGCACGGGATGCGATCGAGTCCGCCTTCGACGACGTCCGGGTCGTTCACGCGCGGAATGCCGTCCGCGCGCTCGAGCTCTGTGGCACGTCGCTCTGGTCACTCGTGTTGATCGACCAGCACCTTCCCAACGGGAGCGGCATGGAGCTGCTGCACAGCATCAGGGCCGACGGTCCCGCCACCCCGGTGGTCATGATCACGGGGAACGGCTCGGAAGCGCTCGCAGTCGAGGCCTTTCACAACGGCGCCAACGACTACGTCGTCAGGGGGGAGCACTTCGCCGGCGACCTTACACGCCGCGTTCGCACCCTTCTGGAGGCCGCATGACGATCAGGCTCATCGTTGCTGAGGACCATTTCGCCGTTCGCGCAGGGCTCGTGGCCTACCTGGACGAGCAAACCGATATGGAGGTCGTAGGCGAAGCAGAAAACGGCCTTGCTGCGTGCGAGCTCGTGCGCGAGCTTGCTCCCGACCTGGTCCTCATGGATGTGCGTATGCCAGTGATGGATGGCATCGAGGCCACGCGGACCGTGAAGATCGAGCATCCGGGCACCGTCGTCCTCCTGATTTCGGCCTACGAGCAGGCGGAGCTCGTCGCGGCCGGTACGGACGCCGGGGCGGATGGTTTCCTGCTCAAGGGCTCCGGCGGCGAGGCACTCGTCGCCCGCGTCCGGGAGCTCGCGGTATGAGAACACTCTCACGGTTCCTTCGCCGACCGGTGGCGGCAGCGGTTGTCACGCTCGGCCTGGGGCTCCTCTTCCTCGGGCTACAAGCCCAGGAAGTCAGCGATGCCAGGGAAATTGCGGTAGTCGTCCTCTTTGGCTTTCTGGTCGCGCGCTATTTCATCCTCGCACGGGACGAGCGCAACGACGCCCGGGAGCTTGCGCACACGAAGGCCGAGCTCGAACGTTCCTACGGCGACCGCGAATCGGCGCTTGCAGCCAGCCGGACAGGTGTGTGCCTCTTTGCTGACGGCCAGGCTCGGTTCTGGAACCCGGCGTTCCTCGAGCTGCTCGAGATCGAGGGCAATCCTCCGACGGACTGGGCGAGCTTCCTGGCCCGGGTCCAGACCGCGTCGACCCTGGGCGACGAGTTCGCCTTCGAAACGGCAGCTGGAAAGAGCATCCGGGTCCGCCTGAGCGCCCTCGGGCTCGGCAAGATGCTGGTGAGCGTCGACGACGTGACGGACGACGTGCGTGAGCGTGCGACCCGTGACGAGTTCGTGGCCCAGATGGTGACCACGCAGGAGTACGACTCCCGCCGGGTCGCCGAGCTCCTCCATGAGGACGTCGTCCAGCAGCTCACGGCGCTCGGATTCGGGCTCGAGCTGGCTTCGATGCGATCGGGGGACGGCGCGCTCGCGGAGCTCTCGGCCTCCACGGGCCAGATCATGACGTCGCTGCGGCGCCTCCTCGTTGACCTTCACCCTGCCGTCCTCGAGAGCCAGGGGCTCGCAGCTGCGGTTGACGTGGCGGCCGCGGAGCTCCGCGCGACAGGGGTCGAGGTGGACGTATCCGGCTTCAGCGAGCGGTTCGGCAGCACTCTCGAGCAGCTTGCCTACCGTGCTGTGCAAGAGGCGTTCAAGAACGTCCTTACTCACTCCCAGGCGGAGAGAGTCACCGTCGGGCTCGTGGCGCTGGACAACGTTCTCTTCTGCGAGGTAACCGACGACGGTCAGGGCTATTACGCTGCCCAGCCGATCGACGTGACTCGCCACGGGCGGCTCGGGGTGAAGCTCGTGCGCAAGCGGATCGAGCTTGCGGGCGGGACCTTCTCCCTGCGGTCGACTCGCGTCAACGGCACGACATTTGCCTTCACGCTCCCCATGCAGGGAGTCTCGATCGGGCCGGCTGCCCGGGAAGCCGAGGTCGCATGAGCGCATCGTCCAACCCCACCTGTGTGGTCGCCGACGACCATCCTGCACTCCTGGGCGCAATGGTGAGCTATCTCGATGCCAGCGGCTTCGACGTCATCGGGACCGCCCAGGACGGCGCTCGGGCCTGCTCTGTGATCCAAGAGCTGCAGCCCGACGTCGCGCTTGTCGACTTCCGAATGCCGCGGGTCAGCGGCACCGCGCTGGTCGCGCGGCTCCGCGCAGAGTCGCCGCGGGTCCGTCTCCTCGTCTATACGGCGGACGCTGAGGAGAACGATGTGACCGCCATCCTCTCGGCCGGCGCATCGGGCATCGTCCTCAAGGAGGCGCCCCTCATCGATCTCATTCGGGCGCTCAACTCCGCGCTCGAGGGACGGGCGTATGTCGATCCCGGCCTCACGACGGCGGCCACCAGTCCGCCCGGACGTTCGCGGGCTCTGACCGCTCGTGAGGTCGACGTGCTCGCGCTCCTCGCAGAAGGGCTCTCCTACGAGCAGATCGGGCTTCGACTCACGATCAGCGGCGAGACGGTTCGAACTCACGTGCGCAAGGCGACCGACCGGCTCGGTGCCGGAACCACCACCGAGGCCGTCGCGACAGCGCTTCGCAAGCGACTCATTGTCTGATGAGCCACCGGCGGAGCCCGCCCCGAGAGTGCTCGGCGGTTGAAGCATGCGCAGCATCGACGGCGGAGGCGATCGCGCTCGCCAACCAGTCCGTGCGGACGCACCTCGAGTTTGTCCTCGACGAACGGGTGGGGTCGCTCACGTCCGATCAGCGGCGATTTCTTGATCTGGGCTGGCGGCACTCCAGGCGCCTGACCAAGCTCGCCGACGATTTCCGTGACGTCGTCCGCGCTTCGTCGGGCAAGCTGATGCTCGACCGCGGTCCCTGCGACATAGCGTTGTTGGTCGAGCAGGCTGTCGAGCTTGTCTGGCCGGTCGCCTTCGCCGAGAAGAAGGCCATCGAAGTCAGGATTGTCGGGAAGACCGGTATCGACGCCGACCGGACTCTGCTCGGGCGAGCCCTTTCCGAGGTTTTTGATTACGCGGTCCAGATGGCCCTCAACCAGAGCCTGATCGACATCCAGGTGGAAGGGCCCGCGATCGAGATCGCCTACGAAGCGGAGGAAGCACCCGTCGAGGACGAGCTCGCCCTTGTCCTTACCAATGCGATCGCCGGCCTCCACGGCGGCGGCCTGACGACTACGGCTACGGACACCCACATGACCATGTCGCTCCTCTTCGCGGGCGAGTCCGCACGGCTGGCGGAGGCCGTATGACCCGGCGCGCCCGGATACTGACAGCCGGGTTTGCCCTGCTCGCGGCGGTTGCACTCATGGCTCATGCCGTCGCTTTCGCGCTCTCGGACGCGGCTCAGGTCTGGGCCGTGAACACGGGCTGGACGCTGGCAGGCGTCGTACTGGTGATGACGCACGCGGCAGCGGCACTGCGAGCTCCTCGGGGTCGCGTCCGGGCGGAGTGGATTTACTGGACGGCCGTGTCCGCGGTCTGGCTGGCCTCCGTCATCGCCGGCGACGTCCTCGCCTGGGGTGGCAACATGAGCGTGCCGACGGCCGCCGACTACCTGGCGTGGCTCTTCGCCCTCCTCGTCATCGGTGGGCTCGGCCGGCGCTTCACGTTGTCCGGGTCCCTGGCGGTCTTCCTTCTCGATGCCCTTCCCGTCGTCCTGCTGACCGTGGGGATCGGCGTCCTCGCGGGCGGCGAGCGCTTCGCAGGGAGCGGCGAAGCTGTGGCGGCGGCCGTTCTCTACCCGGCTTTGTACACCCTGATGGCGCTCGTGGGCCTCCAGATGCACGCGAGCAAAGTCGAGTGGAGACGCTCGCCTGCCTCCTGGCCCTTCCTGATCGGACTGTGGCTCCTGGCGCTCGCTGCGATCGCCTGGTCCGCTCAGGCCGCCCGTGTCGACGCAGCGCAAGGCCATCTCTCCGACGCTCTCTGGACTCTCGGCGTCCTGGCCCTTGCATACGGCGGGCTGCGGCGTGCCCTCTCAGCGGACGAGTTCGCCAGCCCGCCGGTCCACGCGCGAGACACGGCGCCAAGGGCTCTGCTGCCCTCAGTGGGGGGGGTCACGCTTGTGGGTCTCGCCTTCTTCGCGCCCGTCGAGACGGAAGGGCTGGTGGAGTCGCTGGCCTTTGTCGCGATCGGCAGCCTCGCCGTTCGGTCCTTCATCGTCCGCCGCGTGAGCGGACGGCTTGTCGCTGATCTCGAGCGCTCGCGCCGCGCTCTCACCGAGGACATCAGGAAGCGAAAGCTCGTCGAGGCAAAGATGCGTCAGAGTGAGACGAAGTTCAGGACGCTCGTGTCAAACCTCCCTGCTGCCGTGTACCGGTGTGCACCCGACGACGAGTACACGATGGAGTTCCTGAGCGACGAGATCGAGGAGATCTGCGGCTATCCGGCGTCCGACTTCGTGGGGAAATCTGTCCGGAGCTTCGAGATCGCGGAGGTCTCTGGCTATCCGGCGTCCGACATCGTCGGAAAATCAGTCCGGAGCTTCGCGAGCATCATTCACCGGGACGACCTCGCCATGGTGGCCGGCCTGATGGAGAAGGTTGCTCGCGGCGAGGTCTTCGACCTGAAATACCGCGTCCGGCATGCGGACGGATCGATCCGTTGGGTCCAGGACCGGGGTCAGGGAATCTCCGGAGAGGATGGGCGGCTCCTCTATCTGGACGGCGCGATACTCGACATCACGGCCCAGAAGGAAAGTGAGGGGGATCGCGAGCGCCTCCTTCGCTCGGAACGCTCCGCACGCCTGGAAACCGAGGACGCTCGACTACTGCTCGCAGGTCAGAACGAGCGGCTGAGAGAACTGGACGGCTTGAAGGACGAGTTCGTCTCGCTGGTCTCGCACGAGCTCAGAACGCCGCTGACCTCGATCCGCGGCTACCTCGAGCTCGTTCTCGACGGCGCGGCCGGCAGCCTGACCGAGGAGCAGGACCGTTTTCTTCGAGTCGTCGAGCGGAACGCAGACCGACTGCTGGGCCTCGTGGGCGACCTCCTCTTCGTCGCGCAGGTCGACGCCGGCCGACTCCCGGTCGAGTTCGACGACCTCGACCTCGCCCTGGTAGCGGCCGAGTGCGTCGACGGTCTGAGGCCTGCAGCGGAGGCGAAGAGACTCGAGCTGATCGTGGACGCTTCCCCACTGGCAGCCAAAGGCGATCGAGGCCGGCTCGATCAGCTCCTCGGCAACCTCATTTCGAACGCGGTCAAGTTCACCCCCGAAGGAGGCCGCGTTACGGTCCGCGTTTCCGCACAGGACGGGAGCGCGCTCATCGAGGTGTCGGACAACGGCATCGGAGTCCCGGAGGAAGAGCTCGACGAGCTCTTCACCCGCTTCTTTCGCTCCTCGACCGCAACCGAGAACGCGATCCCGGGGACCGGTCTCGGCCTCGTGATCGCCAAGGCGATCGCCGAGGCTCACGGGGGAAAGATCGCAGTCGAAAGCCGGGCGGGAGTGGGCACGACGTTCAAGGTGACGCTGCCGCTCGAGCCGGCTCTCGCGGAGGCTGCGTGAGCGTCCCAAAGGTTGGCCTATGAGCGCCCCGGGGACGCGCCCTCTCGTCCTCGTGGCCGACGACGACAAGGACATCCTGCAGTTGCTTCGCCTCCGGCTCGAGCTTCTGGGTTACGGCGTGGTGCAAGCCGCGAACGGCGTGGAGGCGCTCGAGCTGGCGCGAGAGCAAACGCCGGGTCTCGCGATCCTCGACGTGATGATGCCTGGGCTCGACGGGCTCGAGGTGACTCGGCAGCTGCGGGCCGAGAACTCGCGGATTCCGATCATCCTGCTGACGGCGCGTATCCAGGAGAGCGACGTTTCGGCGGGATTCGATGCCGGCGCCGACGCGTACCTTGGAAAGCCATTCGATGCGATGGACCTCAGAAACAAGGTCGAAGAGCTCCTGGACGGTTTAGAGCGAGGGCGGCCGGTAGCAGTAGCCGAAGCCGCGGACAGTCTCTAGCGGCGTCGCTCCGTCTGAGCCGATTCCGAGCTTCTGGCGCAGATAGCCAACGTAGATCTTCGGCTTGTCGGCGGTCAGCGCGTAGGGATCGCCCCAGACAAGCTCGAGGAGCTGCTGGGCGCTGAGTACCTGGTTCGGGTTCCGGACGAACGTGGTCAGAAGCCTGAACTCGAGGGGAGTCAGCGAGACACGCTCCCCCCGGACCGAGACCGAGCGCTCGCCGAAGTCGATCGAGACGAGCCCGTCGGCGTAGCGCTCGTCGCCTTCGCTCCGGCCGGCGGCGGGGCGACGAAGCACCGCCTCGACGCGGGCCAGAAGCTCCTGGCGGCCGAACGGCTTCGTGACGTAGTCGTCGGCACCGGCCTGGAGCGCACGGACCTTCTCGAGCTCCGCAGATCGCGCCGACAGCATGATCACAGGCACGTCGCTGAGGTCCCGGATCCGTTCGAGCGTCTTCCAGCCGTCGAGCTCCGGCATCGACACGTCGAGCAGCACGAGGTCGGGAGAGGTGGCGTAGAACGTCCGCAAGCCGGCCTTCCCGTCGCCGGCCTCCTCGACAGAGAAGCCCGCTCGCTCCAGGAGCACTCGCAGGAGGTCCCGGATGTCGGAGTCGTCGTCGAGCACGAGGATCCGCCGGGCACTCATACGGGATCCATACCCCACTCGGACAAAAAAGCGCCGCGCAACAACGAAGGTGAGCACATGGCAACGATCATGGTCGCTGACGAACACGACGAGGTGCAACGACTCCTCTCCCACATGGTTGCACGAGTCGGGCACACCCCTGTCTTGTGGACGGCTGCTCAGAGCGAAGCGCTTCACGGCTTCGAGGCCCTCCTCGTGGAGCCCGCCCGCCCGGGCTGCTTTCGCTTTGCGCAGGCGGCACGGAGTACGCGGCCCGAGCTTCCCATCGTCTGCGTGAGCATTTATCCGCCGACGCCGGACGTCCGCGCGCTGGGGTGCGTGGTGCATCTACTCAAGCCCTTCTCGCTCTCCGAGCTCGAGTCGGCACTCGAGCAGGCGCTTCTCGCCCCTTCTGCGGGAAACACCCCGGCTGCTCGATAAGCTCTCGCCCGATGGCCGGGCTCGAGGGACGCACTGCGCTCGTTACGGGCGCCTCGAGCGGCATCGGCAGCTCGACGGCGCGTGCGCTGGCGCAAGCCGGGGCGCGGCTCGCACTCGGTGCGAGGCGGGTGGACAAGGTGGAGGCATTGGCGTCGGAGCTACCGGGCGACCATTTCGCAGGCGAGCTCGACGTGACGGATGCCGCGAGCGCGGCCGCGTTCGTCGACCAGGCGGCTTCCATCCTCGGGCGGATCGACATCCTCGTGAACAACGCAGGGCTCGCACTCGGACGCGTCACGATCGAGGACGGGAACGACGAGGATGATCGCACGATGCTCGAGACCAACGTCCTCGGGCTCGTTCGGATAACGCGGCTCGTTCTTCCGCACATGGAGGACGGGACCGGCCACGTGGTCAACCTGGGCTCGTGGGCCGGGCATGAGGCCTACCCGATGGGCGGTCTCTACGTGGGCTCGAAGACGGCCGTCAGGGCGCTCACCGAGGTCATGCGGAAGGAGCTCGTAGGGAGGATCAAGGTCTCCACGGTCGACCCCGGCATGGTTGGAGACACCGAGTTCTCGGATGTGCGCTTTGGCGGCGATGCCGAGAAGAAGAACTCGGTTTACTCCGGGGTCGACTACCTGACGCCCGACGACATCGCCGAGTGCATCTTGTGGGTGGTGACCCGGCCGCCGTACATGGTTGTCGACGAGATGGTCGTGAAGCCGCTCCAACAGGCGAGCCAGGACGCCATCGTCCGCCGCTAGCACCATCTAATGCCGCTCACGATCCTCGAAGGGTCGACGTTCTGCGTCTGCGACGAGAGTGGTGACGTCGACGGCCCGAGCATGGGCTTTTTCGCGTCGGACACAAGGTTCCTCTCTCGCTTGATCCTGACCGTCAACGGGCTGAGGCCGCTCTTGCTCACGTCCGGAAAGGTCGAGTATTACTCGGCCGCGTTCTACCTCCGGAATCCGGTCGCCGGAGACCTGGGGCAGGATGAGCTCTCAATCGCGCGGGAGCGCTTCGTCGGCGAGGGGATGCAGGATCATGTCATCGTCCGAAACCATGCGCACCGCCGGGTCGAGCTCGAGATCGGGCTCGAAATCGGCGCGGACTTCGCTGACATCCTCACCGTCAAGGAGCATGACTTCACGATGGGAGATCCACGCCACGCCCGGCCTCTCCCGCCGCCGGTCGAGCCTCAGTACGAGGAGGAGCGGAACGGCTTCGTGCTCAGGGGCGCCGACGGCTTCGACGGCGCGACGCAGGTCTTCCTCTCGGAGCGGGGCGAGATCGATGCGGGTTGCGTCCGCTACCGGATCGCACTCGATCCGGGCGGGGAGTGGAGGCTTCGCCTCGATGTCCTCGCGAGTGTGACGGGAGGAGCCACGGGCCCCCGTCTGGCCGAGTTGCAGTTCGGCCAGGAGCGCGCGCGAGTGAAGGCGTCGCTCGCTGCCTGGCAGATCCGCGTTCCCCAGCTCGAGGCCTCGTGGCCGGCGGTGGCGAGGGCGTATGAGCGTTCTGTGGCGGACCTCGCATCGCTCCGCATGGGCCACCGGCGAGGGCTCGTGGGCCAGCTCCCGGCGGCGGGGATGCCCTGGTTCATGACGGTGTTCGGGCGGGACACCATCATCACGTGTCTGCAGACCCTTCTGTTCGGCCCGGAGCTGGCTGAGAGCGCGTTGGCCGCGCTCGTCGACCTCCAGGCGACCGAGGACGATCCGGACACGGATGCCGAGCCTGGAAAGATCGTCCACGAGGTGCGCGAGGGCCGGGCTGCTATGAACTGGTTCTCGCGGTACTACGGCTCAGTGGACGCGACCCCGCTCTTTCTCGTGCTTCTATCCGAGGTCTGGCGTTGGACCGACGATGCCGAGCTGGCCGGTCGCTTTCGCGAGCCGGCGCTCCGGGCACTCGAGTGGATCGACCGCTACGGGGATGCCGATGGAGACGGCCTCGTCGAGTACGAACGGCGGGCGCCGCAGGGGCTCGAGAACCAATCGTGGAAGGACTCAGGAAACTCGCAGCTCTTCGCCGACGGCCGCCTGGCAGATCCTCCGATCGCGCCCTGCGAGGTCCAGGGCTATGTCTACGATGCGAAGCTTCGTCTGGCCGAGATCGCCCGGACTGCCTGGGGTGAGGAAGTGCTGGCGACCCGGCTCGAGCGCGAGGCGGCTGACCTTCGGCACCGCTTCGACGAGGCGTTTTGGTGCGAAGAGAGAGGTGGCTACTACGCGCTCGCGCTCGACGGCCGGAAGGAGCGTGTGGACTCGCTGGCTTCGAACGTCGGCCATCTCCTCTGGAGCGGCATCGTCCCCGAGGAGCGGGTGGCCGCGATCGCCGACCGGCTCATGCAGGAAGAGCTCTGGTCTGGCTGGGGCGTTCGAACGATGTCCACGGCCGACGCCGGCTACAGCCCGCTGACGTACCACAACGGCACGGTCTGGCCGCACGACAACTCGTTGATCGCCCTTGGCCTGGCACGGTGCGGGCATCGGGACGAGGCCGACCGGATTGTGCGCCGGATGACGGGGGCGGCGGCTTACTTCGACTACCAGCTACCCGAGGTCTTCGCCGGATTCCCCCGGTCCGAGACACCGTTCCCGATCGCGTATCCGACCGCAGCGCGACCCCAGGCCTGGGCCGCGGGTACGCCTATTCTCCTGCTCCAGGTGCTCCTGGGCCTCGAGCCTGATCGCGAGCGGCGTGAGCTTCGGAGCGTCCGTTTGGATCCGGCGCCGGAATGGGCGGGAAGGATCCGGCTTTCGGGAATCCGCGCTTTCGACAGGGTCTGGCATGCTTCGCTCGAGCACGGGGAAATAGTCGTAGGGGGGGAAGGAGGCGTGGCATCCGAATCGCAATCCTGAGTCCCGCCTGGTTTCCCGTTCCTCCGACGCGCTACGGAGGTATCGAAGCGGTCGTGTCGCTGCTCGCCGACGGGCTGGTCGAAGCCGGCCACAACGTCACACTTTTTGCCTCGGGCGATTCCAAGAGCCCCGCGAAGCTCGTCTCGGCCTTCGCGGAGGCTCCTTCGAGCCGGATCGGCATGGCCTCGGCCGACCTTCTTCATGCGCTGACCTGCTTGGAGCGCGCGGGCGATTTCGACGTGATCAACGATCACTCCGGCCCCTTGGCGGCCGCGGTCGGTTGCGCGACCGACACGCCGGTCGTCCACACGGTTCACGGCCCGCTGGGAGGAGAGCCAGGGGTGATCTACCAGCTCCTGGCGAATGCCTCCCACCGTCTCAACCTCATCTCGATCTCGATGAATCAGCGCGATCCGAAGCCTGATCTTCCCTGGGTCGCGAACTGCCCGAACGCGCTCGACCTGGACGCGTACTCGGTCGGAGACCACGATGCGGGTTACCTCCTCTTCCTCGGGCGCATGTGCGCCGAGAAGGGGGCACACCGGGCGATCGAGGTCGCGCGAGCCGCGGGGCTTCCGCTGAAGCTCGCGGGCAAGAAGCAGGACGTCGACGAGCGCGAGTACTTCGACAAGTATGTCGCGCCAGACCTCGGGGGCCTCGTCGAGTACCTCGGCGAGGTAAGCCAGTCAGAGAAGCTCGAGCTGCTCCAGGCCGCTCGGGCGACGCTCTTTCCGATCGAATGGGAGGAGCCGTTCGGCCTCGTGATGATCGAGTCGATGGCGTGTGGGACGCCCGTAATTGCCACGCGGCGCGGTGCGGTGCCGGAGGTCGTGGCCGAGGGGCGCGGCGGCGTCATCGTGGAGCATCACATGGAGATGGTGGAAGCTCTCGCCGAGGCCGAGAAGCTTGATCCCGCGGACTGTCGACGCTACGTCGAAGAGAAGTTCTCGGCGCGCCGGATGGTGGCCGATTACGTCGCCGCGTACGAGCTGGTCACGGGCGGACGAGACAGGCCGGCCCCGGAGCTCGTCACTCCCTGACCGCGTCGAATCCCGGCGTCTCGCGTGACTTTCGGCGCAATCGGCGCGCCACCGGGGCGCATTCGCAGATTAGAGTCGAAAGAGGGAGGAGGCTGGGACCACCGCCCCCGCCGCTCGATTTAGGCCGAGCTGGCTCGGACCCGGACGCGTGCTAGGGCACCGTCGAGGTCGGCGATGAGGTCGTCGACCGATTCGATCCCGACCGACAGGCGTATGAGGTTCGCCGGGATCGAGTAGGGCGACTCGGAGAGGCTCGCGTGCGTCATCACCCCGGGGTGTTCAATGAGGCTCTCGACTCCTCCGAGCGACTCGGCCAGCTGCCAGATGGATGTCGAGCGGACGACCTCGAGCGCGTCCTGGCCGGAGCCCGCGACGTCGAAGGAGATCATCCCGCCGAAGCCGTCCATCTGGGAGCGGGCGAGGCCGTGCTGAGGGTGGCTCTCGAGTCCCGGATAGCGCACACGCTCGACGGCCGGATGGATCTCCAGGTGCTCGGCGATGCGTTGCGCGTTGGCCGAATGCTGGCGCATCCGGATCGCGAGGGTCTTCAGACCGCGCAGGACGAGCCACGAGTCGAGCGGCCCCGGGATGGCTCCGAGCGAGTTCTGGAGGAAAGCCAACCGCTCTGCGATTGACGGGTCGCTGGTGCCCGCGAACCCGCCGACCACATCCGAATGCCCGCCGAGGTACTTCGTCGTCGAATGGACGACCATGTCCGCGCCGAGCTCGAGCGGGCGTTGCAGATAAGGCGTCGCGAAGGTGTTGTCCACGACGACGAAGGCGCCGGCGGCGTGCGCCGCCTCGGTGACAGCCCGCAAGTCGACGATGCTCATGAGGGGATTCGTCGGCGTCTCGATCCAGACCATCCGCGTGCGCTCGTCGAGGAAGTCGGCCGGTCGTTCGCTTGCCTCCTCCGCCGAGACGAACTCGAAGTGGTACCCCTTCGGCTCGTACACCTTGGTGAAGACGCGATAGGTCCCGCCGTAGACGTCGTTCACGCAGACGACGCGGTCGCCGGGCGAAAGCAGGTGGAAGACAGTCGTTGTCGCAGCCATGCCGGATGCGAACGCGAAGCCGTGCGCCGCAGACTCGAGGGACGCGAGGCAGGTCTCGAGGGCCGCCCTCGTCGGATTGCCGGTGCGCGAGTATTCGTAGCCCTTGGTCTGTCCGGCCTCATCCTGCACGTAGGTGGAGGTCTGATAGATCGGGACGATCACGGCGCCGGTGGCCGGGTCCGGCTCCTGCCCGTCGTGGATGGCGCGCGTCTCGAAGTCCATCGCTCGATCCTAGCGGCCTCTAGAAGAGGCCTGAAGTGAAGGCCGCGGAGCCCAGCCTGGTCTGGAGCGCCCCCGGCGGCGGCCGAATTTCACATCTCCCTCTACTCGTTCCGCCGCTCGTGCGCCAGGTACTCGAGGAGGTCAGCCCTGGTGAGGACACCGGCCGGACGCCCCTCGCGTGCAACAACAACCGCCGGGCTTCCGCTCGAGAGGTCGGCAAAGACCGTGTCGACGGTGTCTCGGATCTCAACCGCAGGCAGAGGCGGCTCCATCGCGCCGGCAACGTCCTCGGTCATGGCGCCCTCGTTCAGGAAGACGCGCTCGAGGAGCCCGCGCTCCCGGATCGAGCCAACAATGTCCGCGAGAGACTCGGCCGGCGCGTGGCGTACGACCGGGATCTGGGAAATGCCGTAGCGCTGCATCAACTCGATGGCCTGTCCGACCTTCTCGTGGGACTCGATCAACACGAGCTCCGGCAGTCGCACCTCTCCCCCCTGTTTGAACGCCAGCACTTCCTCGATCGTCGGTTGGGTGGTGGCGCGCTCCAGGAACCCGTGCTCGAGGAGCCAGTTGTCGTCATAGACCTTCGAGAGATAGCCGCGGCCGCTGTCGGGAATCAATGTCACGATCGTTGCGTCTGGCCCGAAGCGGCGTGCTACCTGCAGCATTGCCCAGACGGCGGTGCCGCCGGAGCCGCCGACCAGCATTCCCTCTTCGCGTGCCAGGCGCCTGGCAGTGCGGAACGAGTCCCGGTCGGACACCGTGACGTACTCGTCGACCAGCGAGGGATCGTAGGTCCTGGGCCAGAAGTCCTCGCCGATTCCTTCCACGAGGTACGGGTGGACGTCTCCGGGGTTCGAGTAGATCGAGCCTTCCGGGTCGGCGCCCACGACGAGGAGGTCGGGCTTCTGCTCCCTCAGGTACCGAGCCGTTCCGCTGATCGTGCCGCCCGTGCCCACCGAGAACACGATCGCGTCGATCTCGCCACCCGTCTGGTCCCAGAGCTCGGGGCCCGTCGTGTCGTAGTGGGCCTCGGGATTCGCCGAGTTCGAGTACTGGTCGGGCTTGTATGCGCCCGGTATCTCCTCCGCGAGACGATCGGAGACGGAGTAGTAGCTCTCGGGCGACTCGGGCTCGACCGCAGTCGGGCAGATGACGACCTCGGCTCCGTAGGCCCGCAAGAGCGCCCGCTTCTCTTCAGCGATCTTGTCAGGCATGACGAAGACGCAGCGATACCCCCTGAGCGTCGCAGCGATCGCGAGGCCTACACCCGTGTTACCGCTCGTCGGCTCGACGATGGTGCCGCCGGGCCGAAGCTTTCCCTCCCGCTCGGCCTGCTCGATCATGCGCAGGCCGATGCGGTCCTTGACGCTGCCGCCGGGGTTCAGGTACTCGAGCTTGGCGAGGAGCGTCGGCTCGACTCCGCGCGAGAGGCGCTGCAAGCGCACGAGCGGCGTGCGGCCGACGAGGTCGAGCACGGTCGGGTACTCCCTGGCCACGGGCGGATTGTAGGTGGGAGGCAGGCCTCCGCCACCCCCGCCTGGGTCTTCCTCTAGTGGCGAAAGTGGCGTCGGGACGTGAAGACCATCGTCGCGCCGGCCCGCTCGACTGCGTCGGCGACTTCGGAGTCGCGCTTCGAGCCGCCCGGCTGGATGATTCCGGTGACGCCGGCGTCGAGGGCCAGGCTCGCTCCGTCCGCGAACGGGAAGAACGCGTCCGAGGCGAGTGCAGCCCCGTTCAGGTCGTGCCCGCGGTCATGGGCCTTCTCGATCGCCAGACGAACGGCGTCGACGCGACTCGTCTGGCCGCCGCCGATTCCAATGGTCTGGAGGTCCTTCGCGATCACGATGGCGTTCGATGTGAGGTGCTTGGCGACCCGCCACGCGAAGATCAGGTCGCCCCACCCGGTCTCGCTCGGCGCGTGGACCGTCACGACCTTCATGCCGTCGCGGTCGTCCAGCTCTGCGTCCGCGTCCTGGATGAGCATCCCGCCGAGAACGCGCCGGTAGTCGCGCTCGCCGGGAGTGCTGCCGCGGCGCTCCCCGTCCTCCAGGATTCGGAGCGAGGCCTTCGCCCGAAGCTCCTCGAGCGCGCCTTCGGAATAGCCGGGCGCGATCAGCACCTCCACGAACTGCGTCGCAAGTCGCCGAGCCAGCGGTTTCTCCACCCGGCGGTTGAGTGCGACGACCCCACCGTAGGCCGAGACGGAATCCGCCGCCAGCGCGAGCTCATATGCCTGCTCGATTCCCGCGGCGAGCGCGCAGCCGCATGGATTTGCGTGCTTGACGATTACCGCGGCCGGTACTGTGAACTCGCGGAGGGTCGAGCGGGCCGCGTTGAGGTCGTTCAGGTTGTTGAACGAGAGGTCGCCGCCCGAGAGCTGCTCCACGCGCGAGAGGAGGTGACGTCGGGCTCCAGCCTCGACGTAGTACCCCGCCCGTTGGTGCGGGTTCTCACCGTAGGGCAGGTCGGCCTGCTTCTCGAGCGCGACCAGCAGCCTGCCCGGAAAGCTCTCCCGGTCCGAGAACCAATTCGCGATCGCCGCCTCGTAGGCGGCTGTGTGGGAGAACGCCTCCGCTGCAAGCTCCCGGCGCGTGTCGAGCTCGAGGCCGCCCGTCCTCCGGAGCTCGGCGAGGATGCTTCGGTACCGGCCGAGCTCGCACACGGGCGCGACGTGGACGAAGTTCTTCGCGGCCGCGCGGAGCATGGTGGGGCCGCCGACGTCGATCATCTCGACGGCGTTCTCCTCGCGCACGTTTCTCTGGGCCGTTACGCGTTGGAACGGGTAGAGGTTCACGCAGACCAGGTCGAAGGGCCTGATGTCCTGCTCGCGAAGCGCCTCCAAGTCCTCAGGAACGTCGCGGCGGGCCAGGATGGCGGCGTGAATGCGAGGGTGAAGGGTCTTCACCCGGCCGCCGAGCATCTCCGGGACGTCTGTCAACTCCTCGACGCGAGTGACAGGGATACCGAGGTCCGAGATGAACGCCGCCGTGCCCCCGCTCGCCACGATCTCGACCTCGAGCTCATGGAGGCCTCGCGCAAACTCGTCGAGGCCGGTCTTGTCGAAGACTGAGATGAGCGCGCGCTCCATGTTCGCAATCATCTAAGACGGGGAGCGTAGAGCCCCGGCCAGATAGTTCCGCACAGTTTCGGGGAGGAGCCGGTGCTCGACGCTCTGAAGGCGAGCGTGGAGCGACTCCGGCGTGTCGCCTGGGTGAATCGGCACGGCTTCCTGGGCGATCACCGGGCCCGTGTCCACGCCCTCGTCGAGGAAATGAACGGTCACGCCTGTCTCGGCCGCCGCGGCGGCGAGGGCCTCCTCCACGGCATGCGGCCCCGGGAAGTCAGGCAGGAGGGACGGGTGCACATTCAGGCAGGGAAAACGGTCGAGGAACGGCTTGGTCAGCAGGTGCATGTAGCCGGCACACACCACCAGCTCGACTCCGTTGGCTGTGAGCCAGTCCGCCATTGCCTGGTCCCGGTTCCGGCGCGAGTCGTAGTCGGCTAGTCGGAAGACGGCCGAAGGGATACCGTGCCCTGCCGCGCGCTCGAGCGCTTGTGTCCCTTCGACGTTCGAGGCGACCGCATGCACCGGTAGATCTTGGTCGAGGAGGGCCTGGAGGTTCGTGCCGCGGCCCGAGGCGAGGACACCGATCACGCCCGGTCCGCCCAGACCACGCCGCTGTCGCCCTCCTCGAGCCGCCCGATGACGGGAAATCCCGCGTCGACCGCATCGCTCGGCGGAACGACCGCACAGAAGCCGACTCCCAGGTTGAAGACACGACGCTGCTCGTCCTCGTCGATCCCCAGCTCGTCAAGCCACGCGTAGACCGGGTGCCGCTCCCAGCTAGCCGGATCGATCCGGGCTCGAAGGCCGGCGGGGAGCACGCGCGCCAGGTTCCCGGGGATCCCACCGCCGGTGATGTGGGCGAGCCCGCGGACGTCGATGGACGCACGCAGCCTGCGGACCTCGTCCAGGTAGAGCAGCGTCGGGGCAAGCACGAGGTCGGGGTCGAACGCACCCTCTCCGAGCACCTTTCGGACGAGCGTGAACCCGTTGGCGTGCAGGCCGGCGGACGGCAGCCCGAGGACGACGTCCCCGGCTTCGCAACGGGAGCCGTCGATGAGGTCGTCATGCTGCACGAGCCCGACGCAGGTGCCCGCGAAGTCAAGCTCGCCCTCTCGGTAGATACCGGGAAGCTCCGCCGTCTCGCCTCCGAGGATCGCGCACCCGGCTTCCCGACAGACGGAGGCGGCGCCCTCGACGAGCTCTGCGACCTCGTCGAGATCAAGTTTCCCGGCGGCCACATAATCCAGGAAGAAGAGCGGCTCGGCACCCGTCGTGACGACGTCGTTCGCACAGTGCGCCGCAAGGTCCCTCCCCGCTTCATGCAGTCGACCCGCTCGTCGAGCGAGGATCAGCTTCGTGCCGACCGAGTCGGTTGTGGCGGCGAGGAGGCGCGTGTCGTCGAGCCGGAAGAGCCCGGCGAAGCCGCCAAGGCCTCCCACGACCCGATCCCCAAGGGTGGAGTCGACCGCGGCGCGGATGCGCTCCACTACCTCATGGGCCTTCGCAAGCGACACGCCCGCCTGCTCGTAGCTTGCGGTCACGTGAGCACCTCGGCGGCGAGCTCGGGGCGACCCTCCGGGCCGCCGGGTAGGAACCGAACGATCGTATCTCCGATCGCGATGTCGGAGCCAAATGGTTCGAGCTCGAGGATTTCGGCGATGGCACGTGCCTTGTCGTGCGGATCTTCGGCCCGCAGGTGGAGCTCGCTGAGCCGCAGATCGTCGGCCTGCTCGAGCACCGCCTCGATCCAGTCGCGCGGGGGGTGAACCTCGAGCCGGTAGCCGGCCTCGGTGGCGATGAACGTCCGTTTGCCAGGGTGGTCCTGAATCGTCAGCTCGAGCTCGACGGCCCGCTCGAGCGCAGAGGCATACCCGTCCTCGTCGAGCGCGATGCCGAGATGGTCGACCCGCGGCCGGTCCCAGTGGCCCGGCTGGATCACAACGTTGACCGCGCCCCGGCCGAGCTCGATCAGCCGGAGACGGAAACCCTTCGAGTCGAGGTCGTCCCAGGAAACCCCCGGCTCGAACCAGTGCGAGTTCTCGCCGACCCAGCCGTAGCGGCCGACGAGTGAGAAACCGAGCTTGCCGATGTAGCGCGCCTCGACCAGCCGGACCTTGCTCGTGACCAGGTGGTAGTGGAAAAGCTGCACCGGGCGAGACCATCGTAGCGCCACAAGGAGACGCGAACTACCCGGCGAACCGAGCACCCATGTCCACCACACCCCCACCCCAGCAACCCCCGCCGGGATACGACCGGCCCTACTACGGCTCCGGGATACCGCCACTTCCCGTCCTGAACGGCGAGCTTCTCGTCTTCCTGCTCGCGTGGGCCGTCGTCGGGATCATCACGCTGGCGAGCGACTCCGTCGGCCCCGACTCCTTTGTCACAGCGACTGTCGCCCTCGCATTTGGCTACATGATCTCGCGCGGGATCGCCAAGGCCGGCAAGGTTCTCGAAGGCCGATAGAGCTAGCGGGGTAGCGGTTCGGCGCGCCGCCGCCGCCGTGCCCGTTTCGCCGAGGCTTTTCACGGGGTCGCGCGACATGTGGACGCATTGTCCAGAACCGGGGCTCACCCCTAGAGCGATGGGGCTTGCTTCCGCGCAGGCGTGGGCGTAGGTTTGGCCTCGATGTCGAAGTGCGCGACTTGCTGACCGTCCGGGACATCGCCGCGCTTCCCGGGCTGTGCCTAGGTGTCGCCGCCGGAGATGACGGTCTCGGCAACGAAGTCAGCTGGCTGCACGTGTCCGAGCTGGCCGACCCGACTGAGTTTCTCGAGGGCGGCGAGCTCCTGCTAACGACCGGGCTCGGGGTGGGCGAGCTCGAGTCGACGCAGCGCGACTGGGTACGTCGTCTGGCGAAGCACGGGCTTGCCGGCCTCGGTTTTGGTGTCGGCTTCGGCTACCCGGAAGTCCCCACGCCGATCGCTGAGGAGGCCGACCGGCTTTCGTTTCCCGTTCTGAGCGTTCCCTATGACGTGCCCTTTGTGGCGATCACGAAGGCGGCCGCCAGGAACCTCGCGAACGAGCAGCTCGTAGAGCTCCGGGAGGCTCTCGAAGTTCACGAGCGGCTGGCCGAGGCCGTGCTCGAGGGGCGCGGCATCCCAGCGCTCCTCGCGATCGTCTGTACGCGGCTCGATTGCTCGCTCGCGCTCGTGGACGAGAACGGACGCGTCGTGGGCGAGCGTCACGCCGGCGCCAACCTTCTCTTCGACGAGGCGCTCGAGCTGCCGGTGAACGCACACGGTGAGACCGCGACTCTGAAGGCTGTGCGAACCGAGGGTGGCTTCGGTGAGTACGACCGGCTCGTCCTCCACCACGGACAGACCGCGCTTGCGTTCGAGCTCTCGCGACGGCGGGCCGTCAGCGCCGCCGAGCTCCGGCTCGCCGGCGACCTGCTCGACGACCTCGAGAGCTCACGCCTCGACGACCGTGAGGTCGGGCGCAGGATCGCCGCCTTCGGCCTCGAGCCCGAACGGACGTATGCGGCACTCCTGGCCGTCCCCCAAAACGGGCATGTCTCTGGCGAGCAGCTGCGCAGGAACGTCGCCGAGGAGCTCGACCGCTGCTCCGTCAACTACCTATCGACCGCCCGGCCGGAGCGGGCGGCCTTCCTCGTCGGTGCTGCGAGCGAGGACGAGGTCCATGCGCTAGCGCGGAAGATCGTCGAGGCGGAAGGCCAGGCGCGCGTCGGGATCGGTCGACCCTCACGCGGCCGCGCGCTGGGCCGCAGCCTGCTCGAGGCGCGGGCCGCGCTCGACGCCGTCTCCTCACCCGTGGCTTCCTACCACGACCTCGGGTCGCTCGAGCTCCTCTTGTCCCTTCCGGATGCTGCGCTGGAGGCATTCGTCGACCGTGTGCTCGGCGCCACTGCCGACAACGACTGGCTGATGAGCTCCCTGACGGCGCTGCTCGATACGGGATGCTGCTGGAGCGAAGCGGCCGAGCGGATCGGCGTCCATCGCCACACTCTGCGCTACCGCATGGACCGGCTCCGAGAGCAGACCGGCCGGCACCCCGACCATCCGGAAGAGCGTATGGAGCTCTGGCTGGCGGTCAAGTCCAATCAGGCGCTGACGGCGCGAGCGGGAGGAAACGGCGTGTGATTGCGGTGCTCGGAGGCGCCGGCACGATCGGCCGCTACGTGGCGCGGTTCCTGGAGGAGTGGGGGGCGCCCGTCGCCCGGAGAGACTTCCGCCTCTCGGACGAGGAGTTCCTAGACGCCCGCGATCCTGAATCGCTCCGCGACAGCCTTGTTGGCGCCGACGTCTGCGTGAACTGCCTCGACTACCGGCTGAACCTCGACGTGATGCGTGGTGCCCTGACGGCAGGGGCGCACTACGTCGACCTCGGCGGGCTCTTCCACGTGACGCGGCAGCAGCTCGACCTGCACGATGAGTTCGCGGCGGCCGGCCTGACAGCTGTGCTCGGCATGGGCTCGGCGCCCGGGAAGACGAATCTCCTTGCCCGAGCGGCCGCCGACCGGCTCGGCAAGACGCCCGAGCGGCTCGAGATCTGGGCGGCGACGCGCGACCCGGCGGCAGCCGACCACCCGTTCCCCGCTCCCTACTCGGTGAGGACGCTGCTCGACGAGCTCAAGATGCAGCCGATGATCGTCCACGAGGGGCGCGAACAAGCGGTCGAGCCTCTGTCTGGGAACGCGCAGCGCGTGTTTCCGCCGCCCGTCGGGCCCGCGACTGGCATCTACACGATCCACTCGGAGATCGCGACGCTTCCGGCGGCCTTTCCGGGCCTGGCGGAGGCCAGCTTCCGCCTCTGCCTCTCGCCCGGTCTCCTGGAAAAGCTTCTGAACCTCCCCGACGGCGAGGAGCCCGAGCCCTACACCCAGTCGGAGGAGTCGGTCGCGATCCACATCGTCGACGTCGCCACGAACGGCCAGACAGTCACCGGGATGACCGTCACGCGAGGCGGCAGCGCCCGTTCGACATCGGAGCCCGCCGCCCGTGCGGCGCTCGAGATTCACGAGGGTCGGCTTGCGGCACCGGGCGTTCATCCGCCCGAGGATGCCGTGAACGACCCGGAGGCCTTTCTCGCCCTACTCGACACGGAGGTTCGATGGCAGTGACAAACGATCACCTGTGGCGGCATTTCACCCGTGCCGCAGACCTCGACGCGCCGATCGTGATCGAGCGCGGCGAAGGCTGCCGGATCTGGGACACCGAGGGGCGCGAGTATCTTGACGCTCTCGCTGCTCTCTACTGCGTCAACATCGGCTACGGCCCGTGGCCGGAGATCGCCGAGGCGGCGGCCGAACAGCTCCGGAAGCTGCCGTTCTTCACGAACTGGGTCGGCTTCGCGACGCCACCGGCACTGGAGCTGGCCGAACGGGTGAGCGACCTCGTCCCAATCGACGTCGGGCGGATCTTCTTCGTCTCGGGCGGCTCCGAGGCGGTCGAGACCGCGCTCAAGGTGGCGCGCCAGTACCACCGCCTGCGTGGCGAGCCCGGCCGCTACAAGTACGTGACGCGACGCAGCGCTTACCACGGAACGACGATGGGGGCACTCTCGATCAACGGCAGCCCGGCCCTTCGCTCCCAGTTCGAGCCCTTGCTCCCCGGCTGCCTCCGCGCGCCGACGCCCTACCGCTACCGGTGCCCGTACTGCGCGGACTCGTCTGCCTGCACACTCCAGTGCGCCGACGAGATCGACGGCATCATCCGGAACGAGGACGCGTCGACGGTCGCCGCCGTCGTCCTCGAGCCGGTCCAGAACTCCGGCGGCTCGATCGTCCCTCCGGAGGGCTACTTCGACCGCGTACGCGAGATCTGCGACGAGCACGGGGTCCTACTCGTGGCGGACGAGGTGATCTGCGGCTTCGGGCGGGTCGGCGACTGGTTCGGCTGCACCCGCTATGGGATCGAGCCGGACATGATGACGCTGGCCAAAGGAATCACTTCGGCCTATGCGCCCATGGGCGCTCTCGTGGCGAGCTCGAAGGTGATCGAGCCCTTCCAGTCGGAACCGACGCGCACGTTCGTCCACGGGATCACCTTCGGAGGCCATCCGGTGACATGCGCGATCGCGCTCGCCAACCTCGAGATCATGGAGCGCGAGGACATGATCGGCCACGTGCAGCGCCATCAGGGCGACTTTCGCGCGGCCTTCGACCGGCTTGCCGAAGAGCATCCGATGGTCGGCAACGTGCGCGGCGACGGGTTCTTCTACTCCCTGGAGCTGGTCAAGGACAAGGAGACGAAGGAGACCTTCACGCCGGCCGAGCGAGACCACCTGATCAAGACCGTGATGACCCCGCGCGCCAGGGAGCTGGGCGTCTACATGCGTTTCGACGACCGCGCCGAGACCTGCGCGCAATTCTCCCCGCCCCTCGTCGCGGGCCCGGCGGAGCAGGACGAATTCATCGGCGTGCTGCGGCAGGTGCTGGACGAGGCCTGGGACCGCGAGGTCGTCGGCGCAGTGAGAACCTAGGAGGAATGGCATGGCCACAACGGTACGGACGCTTCAGAACTTCATCGGCGGCGACTGGGTTGAGGCGACAGGCGACTCCGCGCGCGAGATCGTCTCACCCGTCACGGGCGAGAAGCTCGCCGATGCCCCGAACGCGAGTGCGGAGGACGTCGACCGCGCAGCTCGTGCCGCCCGTGAGGCTCAGCCCGGTTGGGCGGCACTCTCGGCCTGGGATCGCGCCAGGGTCTGTCATGCGATCGCCGACCTGATCGAGGAGCGGAAGGAAGACTTCGCTCGCGAGCTCTCCCTCGAGCAGGGAAAGCCCTTCGTGGCCGAGGCGATTCCCGACATCGAGGAGACGGCCGAGAACTTCCGGATCGCCGCGGAGGACGTGAAGCGGATGGAGTCGGCCGTCATCCCGTCCCAGGACGTCAACAAGCGGATCCTGACCTTCCGCAAGCCGAACGGCGTCTACGGCTGCATCACGCCCTGGAACTTCCCGACCCTGATTCCCGTCGAGCTGATTGCCCCGGGGATCGCCGCCGGCAACACGATCGTCATGAAGCCCTCCGAGTGGACTCCCATCGCGATGGCGAACTTCATGCAGATCATGGCGGAGGCTGGGCTTCCCGAAGGTGTCGTGAACGTTGTCTACGGCAACGGCACCGTGGGCGAAAGTCTGATTACGAACGAGAACATCGACTGCGTCGGCTTCGTCGGCTCACACGGGACGGCAGAGAAGATCGTTCGTGCCATCGGGCTCAAGCGCAGCCTGATCGAGGCGAGCGGCAACGGGCCTGTCGTCGTTTGCGCCGACGCCGACCTGGAGCTCGCTGCCAAGGGCGCTGTCTTCGGGGGCTTCTTCTGCGCCGGGCAGGTCTGCTGCGCGACCGAACGCGTACTCGTCGACAAGCGTGTGCACGACGATTTCCTGGCAGCGGTGGTGAAGGAGGCTGAGACGTGGCACCTGGGTGACCCGTTCGATGACTCGACGCTCGTCGGGCCGATGAACAACGAGCCGACCGCACGGAAGATGGACGCCCATCTCGAGGACGCACTGGAGAAAGGCGCGGAGATCGTCGTGGGCGGCTCGCGCGACAGCGACCGGCCGACCGGCCTCTACTACCAGCCGACCGTGATCGACAACGTGGGCGTGGACACGCTGATCAACCGCGACGAAACCTTCGGCCCCATCGTTCCCCTGATCACTGTGGACTCCGACGACGAGGCACTCGCGGTCGCGAACGACTCCTACCTCGGGCTCCAGGCAGCCGTCTACACGCGGTCCCTGAAGCGCGCGTTCAGGTACCTCGACAACCTCCAGGTGGGGAACGTGGTCGTGAACGACTCGACCGACTACTGGGAGGCGCACGAGCCCTTCGGCGGCGCCTCGGGGACGCGGACAGGGTGGGGCCGGATCGGCGGCCGTTACACGATGCTCGACATGACTGATCTGAAGACCGTCGTGCTCGACGTCGGCGGACTGGACTAGAGCCCGGGAGCGTCGTGCCCCGCCTCAAGGGCCGCACGGCCTACGTCGCGCTGCTGGCAATCGGCGGCTTAGACGCGGCCGGGTACAGCGTCATCGCTCCGGTCGTCCCGGCGATCTCGGAGGACACCGGAGCCGGTCCCGGGGTGATCGGCCTCCTCGTTTCCTTCTTCGCGATCGGCCAGGCGCTGGGCTATCCCGTTGCCGGGCACGGCGTTCAGCGGCGAAACGCCGCCTGGGTTCTGGGCCTCGCACTCGTGTGCATGGCCGTCGGCGATCTCGGGTTTGTCCTGGGCGAGGGCCTCTGGGTGTACTTTCCGGCCCGGCTTCTCCAGGGCGTCGGCGCGGGCGGCCTCTGGCTCGGAGTCGTGTTCGGGGTGCTCGAGCGATTTCCGGGCGAGGAGTACCGGCGCCTGACGGGGGTGCTCGGCGCCTACTCGATCGGCGCAGTGGCAGGACCGGCCCTGGGTGCGATCGGCGGTATCCGGGGCCCGTTCCTGGCGCACCTCACCCTGGTCTGCCTGGCGACGCTCGTGGTCTGGGGCCTCGGAGCCCCGAAGGAGCAGCCGGCGTTCGGGTCCGAGCGCTCCGCACTGAGGACGCCGGGATTCAGACTCGCGTCGGCCGCCATCATCCTGGTTGCGCTCTCGCTCGGGACGCTGGAAGGTCCGTTGCCACTTCACTTCGACGATCTTCTGAGCCAGAGCCGGATCGGCCTCCTCTACCTGGCTACGTCGCTCATGGTCGGGCTGAGCGCGACCTTTGCCGGCCGCTTGCTGCCGAGACGTGCCCTCGCGCTCGGGGTCTGCTGCCTCGTGAGCGGCATCGCGCTCGCAGGGATCACAGACACTGTTCCTTGGTGGCTCGCCGCGAGCGCGGTCGTCGGCATCGGGCTCGGTGCCGGCGAGGCCGGCTCGATCGGGATCCTGCTCGAGACCGTCGGGACGGGTCGGATCGTGCTGGCCATGGTCGTCTGGTCGCAGCTCTGGGCCTTCGGCTACCTGGTCGGGCCCGCGGCGGCGGGTGGCGTCGCCGACGCTCTCGGCTTCGGAGCCGTAGGGATCGTTCCGCTTGGCGCCGCGCTCGTGGTGGCGATCGCGTTTTTCCGCGCTCCCGCGGCGCGGCCGGCGTCCGCTTAGAGGGCGGCCGGCTCGAGCACGAGGCGCTCGCGCCGGTAGGGAAGGGGCACAGCGGGGTCGTCCGAGTCGATCTCACGGGCGAGCCGGTGGCCGTCGAAGATCGCGTCCGCAACGATCCGCGGAGCGACGCAGTCTCCGACTCTGTAGACGGCCTCGATGCCGTTCTCCGTCAGGCTGTCGGGCTCCGCGACGAGCTCCAGATAGAGCTGCTCGTTCGAGAGCCGCTGGGTGACCAGCACGACCGCATCGGCCTCAAGCTCGAGCGGCTCGCCGTATTCATCTGCCCCTGTCAGGCGCCCGGCCTCGATGCCGCCGAGGAGGAAGCCGCGCCGCTGGGCGATCCCGACATCGTGCAGGTGCTGGCGGAGCAGCGGCCCCTCCAGCGTCTGGTCGGTATACGGCGCCACCTGGTCGAGCATCGTCGCAAGTTCCACAGAATGGCCCTCCGAGCAGAGCTTCTCCGCGAGTCCCGCCGCCATGAAGTAGCCCTCTGCGTCCCACACCACGACCCGGCTCCCGGGCGGGCGCTTGCCCTCGACCATGATCTGCTCCGGCGTCAGCACGTGGGGGAGCGACGAGTCGGCCCCGGAAATCGGCTCGTGCGTAGCCCCGTTGAGGCCGTCCTCGGCCCAGCGTGCTCCGGTCGCGCAGACCACGAGCTCCGCGCCGTACTCGCGTACGTCGGCCGCCGAGAGCCGGGTGCCGGCGATCACCTCGACATTTCGGAGCTTCTCGAGCTGGATGCGACGCCAGTTCACGACCCGCGCCCACTCCCCGAGGCCCGGTAGCTGCGGGATCCAGCGCATGATGCCCCCGAGCTCCCGCTCCGCCTCGACGAGGTGGACCCGCCGGAAGCCACGCTTGCCGAGCACGATCGCGCACTCCATCCCGGCCGGGCCGGCCCCGACCACGAGGACGTCACGGTCGGCGCTTTCCGCCGGCTCGAAGCGCTCTGGGTGCCAGCCCCGCCGGTACTCCTCGCCAGCGGTCGCGTTCTGAGTGCAGCCGAGGTGATGCCCGCTTTCCGACTTCGAGATGCAGACGTTGCAGCCGATGCATTCCCGGATCTCGCCGTAGAGACCCTCCTCCACCTTCGCGGGAAGAAAGGGATCGGCGATCGACGGGCGGGCCGCTCCGATCAGGTCCCAGGCTCCCGAGTTGACGATCTCCGCCATGCGATCCGGGTTCGTCAAGCGTGCGACGCCCACGACCGGCTTGGCCGTGGCCTCGCGTACGCGGCCGGTCCACTCGAGCTGGTACCCCTCCGGGAAGAACCTGGAGGCGCCGGAGTCCTTCGACCATTCGGCGATCGAGCCGACGTTCACGTCCCAGAGATCCACCAGATGGTCGGCGAGTCGAATGAACTCGAGGCCCTCTTCGAGCTCGACGCCGGCCGGGCCGAGGGCGTCGACGCACGTGCGCACCGCGACGGCGCAGTCGTCTCCGACCGCTTCGCGGACGACCTCGAGCGTCTCGAGCCAGAACCGCGCTCGGTTTTCCAGGGAGCCCCCGTACTCGTCGGTCCGCTTGTTGTAGAAGGGGGAGAGGAACTGCAGCGGCAGGTAGCTGTGCCCGCCGTAGACGTAGACGATGTCGAATCCCGCCGCGCGCGACTCCTTGGCAGCAAAGGCCCAATCGGCCTGGACTCGCCTGACGTCTGCCTTCTCCATCGCCTTGGGCACGTAGATCGGGTCGTAGTCGCTCGCGAGCTGCGAGGGCCCGACGCCCGGCCAGCGCGACTGCCGGGTGTGAGCATGGCCTCCGCTGTGCGTCAGCTCAATACCGGCGATGGCGCCATGCTCGTGCGCCTCCTCGCACATGAAGGCCAGATTTCTGGTGTCGTCCTCGTCCCAGAGCCGCGAGGAGACGTACGGCGACTCGTCGGAGTCTGCGCTCACGGGCGCGTACTCCGTGCACACGGCGGCCCAGCCGCCCTCCGCTTTCATGCCGCGGAACCTCGCCTGGGAGCCCGGCTTTTCCGTGCCGAAGCCGGTGCAGTGCGGAACGCCGTAGAAGCGGTTCTTCAGAGTCTTGGGCCCGATCTTCACCGGCTCAAAGAGAACGTCGTGCTTCGGGTCGCGAGGCATATGAGGAGTCTAAGCGGCGGCTCCGCGCGAGCGGGCGGTGGGGGCTAGGGTGCGCGCTTGTGAGCTACGACTACGACCTGGTGGTGATCGGGTCGGGGCCGGCCGGCCAGAAGGCGGCGGTCCAGGCCGCCAAGCTCGGCAAGCGGGTCGGGGTCGCCGAGCGTGGGCAGGTAGGCGGTGTTTCGGTGAACACGGGCACCATCCCGTCGAAGACGCTGCGGGAAGCGGTCGTCTACCTCACCGGTCTGAGCCAGCGCGACATCTATGGCCAGAGCTACCGGGTCAAGGAGGAGATCACAGTCGAGGATCTGGCAGTGCGGACGCGCTGGGTGATCGAGCGGGAGGTCGACATCGTCCGGGCCCAGCTCGCCCGTAACCGGATCGAGATCCTGTCCGGGACGGCGCGTTTTCAGGATCCGCATACGATCCTCGTGGAGGCCCCGGGCGGGGAGGGGCGCCGCGCGAGCGCAGACAACATCGTCATCGCCTCAGGCTCCCGGCCTGCGCACCCGCCCAGCGTGGCGTTCGACGGAGCCACGATCCTGGACTCGGATAGTTTGCTCCAGCTCGCCCGCATTCCAACCTCGCTCGTCGTGGTCGGCGCCGGGGTGATCGGAATCGAGTATGCGTCGATGTTCGCAGCGCTCGGCACGAAGGTGACCATCGTCGAACGTCGCCAGCAGCTACTCGACTTCTGCGATGCCGAAGTCGTCGAGGGTCTCCGCTATCACCTCCGCGATCTCGGCGTCGTCTTCCGTTTGGGCGAGGCGGTGGCTTCCGTCGACCCCCATGAAGGGACGACGGTCACGACGCTCGAGAGTGGCAAGCGGATCATGGCGGAGGCCGTCCTCTATTCGGCGGGGCGTCAGGGCGCGACGGACGCTCTCGCTCTCGAGAACGCTGGGCTCGAAGCAGACGAGCGTGGCCGCATCCAGGTGGACGAGAACTATCGCACCGCAGCGGAGCACATCTACGCCGTGGGGGACGTGATCGGCTGGCCGAGCCTGGCGGCGACCTCGATGGAGCAGGGGCGCCTGGCCGCCTCGCATGCGTTCGACCACTCAACCAAGTCGATGGGGGGGCTGCTCCCCTTCGGGATCTACACGATCCCGGAGATCAGCTTCGTGGGCAAGACCGAGGAGGAGCTGACCGATGCGGCGATCCCGTACGAGGTTGGGATCTCCCGCTATCGCGAGCTGGCCCGGGGGCAGATCCTGGGCGATCTGTACGGCACGCTAAAACTGCTCGTCTCGCCAGACGACCGGCGCATCCTCGGCGTGCACGTGTTTGGGACGAGCGCGACCGAGGTCGTCCACATCGGCCAGGCCGTGATGGGCAACGGCGGCACCATCGACTACCTCGTGGACAGCGTCTTCAACTACCCGACGCTCGCCGAGTCGTACAAGGTGGCCGCGCTCGATGCGATGAACAAGCTGAACGCGTTCGCCCGAATCGACGCTTGACGAACTGGCGCGATCGGGCGGCGCGCGCGGGTTAGGATCGCTGCATGGCGGTGACTCGAACCCGCATCGGCGGGCACGTCGTCGTCGAGTGCCTCGAGGCTCTCGGAGCCGAGACGGTCTTCGGGCTGCCCGGGATCCATGCGCTCGCGATCTGGGACGGCCTCCGCGAGAGCCGCTTGCGCTACCTGGGCTTCCGCACCGAGCTGAACGCCGGCTTCGCCGCGGACGGGTATGCGAGGGCGTCCGGGAAACCCGCTCCGCTCCTGCTCTCGACCGGGCCGGGGGCGCTGAACTCGCTGACGGCGCTCATGGAGGCGGCGAGCGCCCACGTCCCCGTGGTGGCGATCGCAAGCCAGATCCCACGCGAGCTGATCGGCCGCGGCCGGGGCTACCTGCACGAGCTCCGCGACCAACGTGCGTCCTTCGCCCCGCTCGTCAAGTGGACGGGTCGTGCCGAGCGGGCCGCCGACCTGCCCGACGTTCTAGCCGAGGCCTGGCGCCAGGCGCTCACCCCTCCCAGCGGCCCGGTCTTCGTCGAGATTCCGGTAGACGTGTTGACGGGTGAGGCTGGCGTAGAGCCCGTGGACGAGCTCGACTGGGAGGCGGCGGCGAGCACGGTCCCGGGCGTCGAGGAGGCGGTACGCGTGATTGCGGCAGCCGAGCGCCCGGTCTTGTGGGCCGGCGGCGGCGTCAGCCGCTCCGGCGCCTGGGCCGAGCTGGCCGCCCTGGCCGAGCGAGTCCAGGCTCCGGTCGCGACGTCCTACATGGGCAAGGGAACATTCCCTGAGGATCACCCTCTGGCAGCGGGCTCGGCGGCGGACGAAGCTGCTTTCAAGGAGCTCGTCGAGAGCGCCGATGTCCTCGTGTGCATCGGCACCGAGCTCGGCGCGGAGACGACCGGCCAGTATTCCCTGAGGCCCGGTGGGCAGATCGTCCAGATCGACGCCGCAGCGGAGCGGATCGGCAACACCTATCCGGCGATCGGCCTCGTCGGCGATGCGAAGGCGGTTCTCGGCGCGATCCTCGAGCGGCTTCCCCCCCGAGAGCCGGACGGTCGGGCCGAGCGGGCCGCCACGGAGGTGAGAGACCGGATTGGCCGTGGTCTCGACGAGCAAGGCCGGGAGTTGGAGCGCGACCTCCTCGTAACGATCCGCGAGGTACTCCCGCGCGACGCAGTACACGCGTGGGACATGACGATCCTCGCCTACTGGGCGGGCGCGCACTTTCCCGCGCTCTCGCCGCGCCGCTTCCTCTACCCGCTCGGATCGGGAACGCTCGGCTACGCGTGGCCGGCGGCGCTGGGAGCGAAGGCAGCCCTGCCAGACGCGGCTGTCCTCGCGGTCGCCGGGGACGGTGGCTTTCTCTACAACGTCGCGGAGCTCGCCAGCGCGCGGCAGAACCATTTGGGCGCGAAGCTGCTCCTCGTCGACGACGGTGGCTACGGGATTCTTCGCGAGTACCAGCGAGACTCGTTCGGCGAGACGTTTGCGGTCGATCTCGTTCAACCTGATTTTGTCGCACTCGCGGAGGCATTCGGCGTCCCGGTCCGAGGCAGCACGCCCGAGACTCTCGGGGAGGACCTTGTCTGGGCGCTTGCGGAGGAGGGCCCCGCAGTCGTCGTCCTGCGAACGAAGCTCGAGATGTGGACGCCGACCGCCTGATGGCGGCGCCGCGGCCGACACGCTGGAAAGACCTCGTCCGGCCCTCACTCCACGGCATCGAGCCCTACCAGCCGGGTCCGAGCCTGACGGAGCTCAAAGAGCGCTACGGGGTCGACGAGATCGTGAAGCTGAACTGGAACGAGGGTCTGTTCGGTCCGTTTCCGGGGGCGCTCGCCGCCGCCGCGGCGGAGCTCGAGAACGCCTGGATGTACCCCGAGCAGGCCTTCAGTGACCTTCGTGAGGCGGTCTGCCGCTGGCGCGACGTCCCGCCGGAGCAGATCGTGCCGGCGCACGGGATCCAGAGCCTTGTCCGGACGGTCGCCGACGCCTTCCTGGGCCCAGGAGACTCGGTCGTCCTCCCGGAGCCCACCTACGGGCTCTATGCGCAGGTCTTCGCGGCCGCCGGTGCCTCGATCGAGTACGTGCCCTGTCCGGAGCTCAGGCTCGACCTGGACGAGATGGCTGCGTCAGCCGCGCGGGTCGGCGCTCGCCTCATCGTCGTTTGCGATCCGAACAACCCGACCGGATCCCTCGCGGAGCAGGACGAGTGGGACCGCTTCCTCGACGCCGTGCCGGAGCGCTGCGCGGTCGTGGTGGACGAGGCGTACTGCGAGTACGTGGATCCAGCGCGCAGGATCCGGCGAGAAGACGACGTGGCCGGGGGGCGGTCGGTGATTCTCCTCCGGACCTTCTCCAAGATCTTCGGCCTTGCGGGACTGCGGCTGGGCTATGCGGTCGTGTCAGAGCGGCTTGCGTCCTATCTGGATGTTGTGCAGGAGCCCTTCAACGTCAACCGGGCGGCCCTGGCTGCGGGCACGGCGAGCCTGCAGAGCCCCGAGATCGTCGAGGAGCGCAGGATCCAGGCGGCCGAGTCGCGCAAGCTTCTGACCGGCCTCCTCGAGGCTGCCGACATCGACGTTCACCCATCGCAGGCGAACTTCGTGCTCGCCCGGGTCGGAGTCGACGACGTCGCGCTCACGGACGGCCTGGCCTCCCGCGGCTTTCTGATCCGCGCCGGGAGCGAGTTCGGCATGGCCGGCGCGGTCCGCATCACGGTGGCCCCCCTGCCGCTCATGGAGAAGGCCGCTCGCGAGCTGATTGCCGTCCGAAGCAGTCTTTTCGCTGGAAACGCAGTGGGCTAGACTCGGACGATGTCAACGGACGGCGTCGCCATCACGCTCGATCGAGTGCGCAAGCGGTTTGGCAAGGTCGAGGCCGTCAAGGAGATGACGACCGAGATCCGTGAGGGCGAGTTCTTCACCATGCTCGGGCCATCAGGTTGCGGGAAGACGACCACGCTCCGGATGATCGCGGGCTTCGAGGAGCCCGACGAGGGCACGATCCTGCTCCGTGGGGACGACGTCACGAACGTGCCGCCGAACCGGCGGAACGTGAACATGGTCTTCCAGCACTACGCGCTCTTCCCCCACATGTCGATCTACGACAACGTCGCCTTCGGCCTCAAGCTGAAGAAGCTCGGGAAGGACGAGCAGCGCTCCAGAGTGAACGAGATGCTCCGAGTGGTCGAGCTCGAAGGGTACGAGAAGCGCCGCCCGTCCCA